>BEIG01000073.1 GCA_002898795.1 bacterium HR30
GACGCACACTCCGACTCAGACACCGACGCACACTCCGACACAGACTCCGACCCACACACCGACGGACACACCGACGGCAACGCCGACCCACACACCGACTCAGACACCGACGGACACTCCGACCCAGACTCCGACACAGACACCGACAGACACACCGACGGAAACGCCGACCCACACGCCGACTCAGACACCGACGGACACTCCGACCCAGACTCCGACACAGACACCCACAGACACGCCGACTCAAACACCGACGAACACGCCGACCCCGACGGCAACACCCACGCGTACCCCCACGAGCACACCAACGGAAACACCGACGCCAACGTTCACATTTACGCCAACATCCACGGCAACGCCGACCCTAACGCCGACGCCCACGAATACGCCTACCGTGACCCCGACGCGCACGCCGACGAGCACTCCGACCAACACACCGACCTTTACGCCGACGTTCACCCCGACACCGACCCCGACGTGGACGCCGACACGCACGCCGACGAACACCCGAACCCCAACGAATACGCCCACCGTGACGCCGACGTTCTCGCAGTTCGAAAATGAGGCTGGCGACTTCGCTTGCAGCGACAGCTTCGACAACGACGGAGATAGCCTCGTTGACTGTGCTGACCCGAGCTGCGCCACGAGCACGCGCTGCTCGACGCCGGTGCCTGTGGGTCGGGGTCCGTGGACTGGAGCCCTGGTTGCTGCGCTTACGCTGCTAGGCGTAGGCGCGCTGCTCCGCTACAGACGGCGGCTCGCGATTCGGTGAAGAGCGCTTGTTCCTGCTGTGGCGGATCGGCCTTACCGGTCCGCCACAGCGTCACCGCTGTCGCGGTACGATAAAAACCGGGCAAGGAGTGTGCCGCACGATTTTCTCGGCCACGCTGCCAATGAGAAGGTGGGCGATCCCGCCACGTCCGTGCGTCGAAAGCACGATCAAATCGGGCTCGATCTCCTGCACGACAGCTCGAATCTTCTCGTACGCGTCGCCGTGACGAACGTGTAGAACGCGCGTCACCGTTGCCGGCAGGCAGCGCTCGGCCACAGCACGCAGTAAGCTAAAAGCCTTGGCCTCGGCCGCATCGACAACCTGCAGCGGTGGCAGGGCGTGGGTTTGGTAGAGGTCGTCGAGCGGGTTCACGATGACGTGCACGAGATGCACTGTTCCGCCGGCGGTGGTGGCAAACCATGCGGCATGATGCGCTACCACGTCGCAGTCCGACGAGAAATCTACAGGCAGAAGAATCCGTTCGAAACGGCCAACCGTGACCACGAGCTCCGGTTACTCTGTTGCTCCCTGAACCGCAAGGGGCGACAGGGTGGATTGAACCGCAGCACGCCCTCTGCCAGTGTGGCGAACTTGGATGGATGGCTTTCACCTGGAAAGCATGGGTAGCGGGTGGTGGCCCCAGGCCTCGTCGAGCTTTGCCGAAGAGGTCGATGGTTTGTTTCTTTTGATCGCCATCACGGTCGGTGCATGGTTCGTGCTTTGCCAGGTAGCTATGTGGTTTTTACTTTGGCGGGCTAGACGCCAGCGCCACCCTCTCGGAGAAGTGTCAGGTGAACCCCAAAGAGAGAATTGGAGCATTGTTAGTTTGGGGCTTGCGGTGCTTGTTTGTGACCTTGTGATCGAAGCCTACGGCCATCCCATCTGGAGACGCATGGTCTCGGAGCCGCCGGAAAACGCCCTAGCGGTGCGAGTGGAGGCACGACAGTTCGTGTGGGAGATCCGCCATGCTGGAGCAGACGGTCGCTTGGACACAGAAGACGACCTGGAGGTGCAAAACGAATTGCATGTGCCGCTCGGGCGGCCTGTGGAACTCAGGCTCCGGTCACGCGACGTGATTCACAGCTTCTTCCTGCCCACGGCACGACTCAAGCAGGACGTGTTGCCTGGCGTCGAGATCCGCCGCTGGTTTGTACCCACGCAGGTGGGTCGCTTCCCCATTGCCTGCGCCGAGTTGTGTGGGTTTGCGCACTACCGGATGGGTGGCGAACTCATCGTGCACGATGAGGAGAGTTATCGTCATTGGCTCGCGAGTGGGAACGCCCTGACCGATGGTGGGTTGGGGCGGGGTGGCAGGTGAAGGTTATCGGGGCAAGGGTGAGCCGGTGGAGAGAAAGTTGAAATTCTCGTTGGATTCTGCGGCGCCTGGTGCCTCGAGGCGGCCGGTCGAGCGGCGAGGGTTCTGGCGCTCGTGGGTGTTCTCGACCGATCACAAAGTCATCGGCCTCCAGTACTTAGGAATCAGTGTGGGGATGGCCTTGCTCGGGGCGTTTGCCGCCTATGTGATGCGCTGGCAGCTTGCATTTCCGGGGACGGCTGCGCCGTTGTACGGAGTCGTTGATCCGGGTCCTTACAACGCGTGGCTCACGATGCATGGCACGATCATGATGTTTTTCGTGGCCATGCCGTTATTGCTCGGTGCCTTTGGCAATTACCTCGTGCCGTTGATGGTTGGCGCCGGGGATATGGCGTTTCCCCGCCTAAATATGGTGTCGGTCTGGACCCTTGCCTTTGCCTGCGTGCTGCTCCTAGCCTCTTTCTTCGTCGAGGAAGGCCCGGCGGCTGGCGGATGGACGAACTACGTACCGCTTTCGGCCGACCGCACCTTTACGGGCGTAACTCGGGGGTTCGATCTGTGGTTGGCCGCGGTGTTCGTGGACTTCGCTGCTGTGCTGATGAGCGGGATCAACGTGTTGACAACTGCCTTGAACTTGCGGGCACCAGGGCTCACGTTGCGACGGCTACCTTTGTTCGTGTGGACACAAGTGGTTGCCGCTGTTTTGTTCCTGTTTTCGGCAGGGCCGCTGATGGGTGCGATTTTGATGTTGCTGAGTGACCGACACCTTGGGTCGGCGTTTTTTGTCGCCGAGCGGGGGGGTAGTCCTTTGCTATGGCAACATTTGTTTTGGTTCTTCGGCCACCCCGAGGTGTACGTGATCTTGCTGCCGGCATTAGGCATTTTCTTGGAAGTTTTCCCGACCTTCTCGCGCCGGCCAGTGGCGGCCGCGTCATTGATTGTGGTGGCGTTGTGGGTCAGTGCTGCACTGAGTTTTGTTGTGTGGGCGCATCATATGTTCGTTAGCGGGATGAGCGTCCGCCTCGCGCTGCCGTTCAGCGTGACCACGATCATCATTTCCGTACCCTTTGCAGTGGTGGTTTTCGCATTGATCGCGACCTTGCGGAGAGCGAGCCTCCGCCCGGCTACGGCGATGTGGTTTGCGTTTGGGGGCTTGGCCACTTTCCTTGTCGGAGGCATTACCGGGGTGTTTCTTGGTGCCCCTGCGGTGGACATGTACTTGCACGATACGTACTTCGTGGTTGCTCACTTTCACTATACGTTGTTCCCCGCTGTGGTGCTCGGTGGTTTTGCTGGGCTTTACTACTGGTTCCCGAAAATGAGCGGGCGCATGCTCGACGAGCGTTTGGGTAGGTGGCACTTCTGGTTGACGTTCGTCGCTTTTCAAATGGTTTTTCTCCCGCTTTTTGTCTTAGGCGTGCATGGTCATATGCGGCGCGTGTATGACCCTTCGTACTACGACTTCCTCCGCTCGGGTATGTTCCTGCACCAAGTGGCGACGGTGGCTGCCGTTGTGCTGCTCCTTTCCCAAGGGTTCGTCGTATGGAATGTGATTCGTTCCCTCGTGCGAGGGGAGAAGGCAACTTCCAACCCGTGGGGTGGTACGACGTTGGAGTGGGCCACGGCGTCCCCACCGATTCCAGCGAACTTTCCGGAGACGGTGTGCGTACTGCGCGAACCTTACCGTTACATCGATCGCGAGGGAGGGCGTGAACCACTCCCCCAATGGGTGGACTGATGAGGTGGCAGTGGGCGGGGTAGAGCGAATGACCCAGGTGCACGAGAGCCGTTGCGGGCTCGTTGGAGTTTACTGGTTCTTGGGCTCGGAAGTCGCACTGTTTGGTGGGCTTATCCTTGCCGTGTTGTTCTTGCGTTGGGGGAGTACCAATTGGATCGAGGGCGCCGGTCACTTGTCTTCGACCACGGCGATTCTTGCGACGGCGTGCCTGCTAGGTGCGACCGTCAGCTTCGGGTGGGCACTACGCGGGGCCGTAGCTCGACGTTGGCCGCTGATAGTCGTGAGTGTGGTGGGAAGTGCGTTTCTCGTGGTGAAAGTGTCGGACTATGTGGAGCACTGGAAAAACGAGCTGAGGCCCGACTCCGGAGTGTTTTGGGCCGCGTATTATTTGTTGACGGGTCTCCATGCAGCGCATGTGTTAGCGGGAGTTTTCTTAGCAGGATTCTGCGCTTGGATGCTGGCTCGCCGCGATAGGGAAAAACTCCGCCGGTGGACCCGCGGTCTACGGCTGTATTGGTACTTTGTCGATACTATCTGGTTTTGCCTGCTCGCGCTGTTTTACGCGGGCTAACCTTCTCTTGTGCCGTCTGGACTCTTTCGCTCCTAGTACGTTTCGCCCGTATGCGCTGGCGGCAAAGGCAACTCCGTTGTCGTTCAGCCGGAGTTGCCTCGCCGCCCAACATGGCCGCTGCCCCACTGCAACCGCTCACGAGGTAGCCTCCGCCTACCTGATTTCTCTGCAAATGGTCAAGAAGATCGTTGTGCTAATGTAAGCACAAAACGCACGGGGCTTTTCCTTCGTTCTTGGGAGATTGCAACCTTTCTGGGGAACGAATGATCTGGTCCTATGCGCGACTGTTTGAGCGCCCTAGCAGCGATCTCCTCACTGCGTTTTGTGCCACGCATGGGTTGCACGGGCAGCCCATACCGAGCAAGCCTTTTTCAGACGCTTGCCGCAAATGGTGCGTTATGTGGCCAACGCCGTCTCGACTAGGTTCGTCTCGTGTTTCGAGTGTAGCGGCCCGAGGGCGTGGCGAGCCATGACAGCGAGGCAACGGCTGGAGACGTCCGCACGGAGAAAGTGACGGATCACGGTCGACACCGGTCCAAGGCACCGAGTGGGCAGAGGCGCCGGCTCACAGAGTTATCGTGCCGAGTGCAATAGCAAGCGATGCCGAGCGCTCATATTGACCAGAGTCGAGCGATAAGGTAGCGGCGTGGTGCGTGCGTTTGGTCGAGCGCTTGATGTATTTCGGCGTGGCGGTTGGGGCTGCTTGGCTCTTCGGCTGCGGTAGCGACGGCGAACCGACCGGAGCAGAAGCAAGCCGCGCTACGGCCAGTCTGCTCGAAGGGTGGCCGATGTATGGTGGGGGACTTGAGCGCTCCTTTTATGCTGCAGAGGAAACTCGGATTACCCGACAAAACGTCGCGAGCATGAGGCTCAAATGGCGATACCGCACGGGGGCAGTGGTGACCGCTTCTCCATCGGTGGCTTGGGTCAACGTTCCCGGGGAAGGGAAGATTAAAGTCGTGTTCGTACCCTCGTGGGATGGCCATTTGTACGCGCTGCGAGCGAGCAATGGGTCACGGTTGTGGTCGTTCAAGATGAAGCCACACCCCGGTGCTCACTATCCGCAAGCATCCTCACCGACGGTAGCACGAGTGGCCGGAGAAGAGCGCGTGTACGTTGGCGGCGGAATGACCATGTACTGCCTTGCTGCCGCAACCGGCGAACTTCGGTGGGCTTTCGATGCAGGGACGGGCTGCACCACCTGCGGGCCGCGGGAGGAAAGGAACCAGGTGGAATCGTCGCCCGCGGTCGTGGAGAACCTGGTCGTCTTCGGCATGGATGTGAACGACCGCACTCCAGGCAAAGGGGGTGTGTTTGCGGTGGATGCGACGGAGGGCCACCTGGTTTGGTATTTCGATGTAGATACCGGGCAAACATGCAGGCCCTTTCCCGGAGATCGTATTCGTCGGTTCGATGGTTTTCACAGCGCCCAAGAACTTGGATTGCCGGAGGATTTTTTCGCGACTCGGCCGGGCTGCAATTTTGACCGGCGCTGGACGGGATGTGGCAACGTATGGTCGTCGTTTGCGGTGGATACAAAGCGACGTCTTTTGTTCACTGCGTCGAGCAACTGCGACACGGATGACGATCCTACGACGTATGAGCCTCCCCCTCCGATGCCTCCGTTCGAAGAGGCAATCTTTGCTTTGAGTTTCGACGGAGCTCCCGTTTGGCGTTGGCGCCCGCGGGAGGTCGACAACGCTGATTTAGCGTTTGGCGCAGTGCCCAATCTTTTTGCCATCGAGTTTGGTGGTGCTCGCCGCGAGGTGGTCGGCGTGGGGAACAAGGATGGCACATATTACGTGTTGGATCGCGATGGGTTCAACGAACTAACCGGGCGGATCGAGCCCTACTGGACACAGCGTGTGGTACCTGGTGGCGCCATTGGTGGAATCATTGGAAGCGCTGCTGTGGGCGGCGGAAGGATTTTTCTTGCGACCGCAATTGGCGAATCGTTTAACCGGCCACAGCGGCCAGCGGCTTGGAGCCTTTCTGCAAACGACGGTACGGTGCGTTGGGCCGATCGCTCGGCGCCACCCACGTATTCTGCCACGACAGCGACAGCGGAGGTGACCTTTACGGGTAGTTTGTTTTCGGGTGTTTACGCACGGGATGCCGACACGGGGGAGGTTCTCAAGAATTTTCCCCCTTTGGCTCCAGTGGCGTCAGCGACCACGGTCTTGGATGGAGAGATCTTCTTCGGTGCCGGCATTGGCGACCGGGGCGGTGACCCGCAGGGGGACGCGTACCGCAGTTCCTTGATTCCGAGCGACGTGAGCGCATACTGCTTGCCCGACTCGTCTGAGTGCCCGACGACTCTTTGCGACGACGGTGATGCTTGCACCTACGACTTTTCTCGCGATGGTGTTTGCACTTCGGAGGTGGCGCCAGATGGGTTGCTTTGCCCAGACCCAACGGTGGGCCCGGGTCGTTGCGTGGCGGGCAGCTGCGTTGCGCCGCAGGACCTGGCGGGAAGTGCGAGGCCTTGAAGGGTGCTGGGTTGCGTGCCCGGAACGTCAGCAAACAAGAAAAAGGTTAGCTGGTGGGGCTGCTGGATCGCGTTTGCTTGCTTCTGTTGTGCCGCGGTATGTTTTGCCAAGCAGCACGGCATCACCGGTGTGTCTGGTTTGCAAGGAGGAACGTGCGCCGATTCGTGCCATGGGGACGAAGAGGCGCCGGTTCTAGTAGTCGAAGGCCCGCGCGCTGTGGCAGCGGGAACAGTGGTGAGCTGGCGGCTGGCAATGCGACCGGCAACTTCGCGTGCGCTGGGGGGAGGCGTCAACATTGCCGCGACCGCAGGGGAACTTGTTCCGGAGGCTGGCCTTTATCTCGACTTCCAAGAACTAACGCACGTAGCCCCGGCGCGGAGCGCCGATGCTAACGGGGACGGTGCAGTGAGCGCAGCGGATGTGGTGGAGAATGTCCGCTCGCGTCTTACGGGCATGAGCGGCAACGCGTGCATTGCTGGAGATGCGAACGGCGACGGGGTGCTCGACGAGGCTGATACACAGGCGGTTGCTGGTCGGATTTTCGGCGGCGGGTACGCGCTGCTGTGGGAGTTTCGCTGGATAGCTCCGCTCACTTCACAAGAGGTCGAATTTTTCGCGGCAGGAGTAGCCGCTAACTGCAACGGAACGCGTGGTGGTGACGGCGTGGGAACCATTCGGTGGGAGGTCAGCGTTATCTCGGCAGCCGAGAGGCTAAGGGGTTGGTAAGTGTACTTCCATGGAACTCGAGCCTGGGGTGCCATCTCCTAGCCACTATTGGTTCATCTGCCTCGATTCCTTCGAACGGCGGTTGCGCCTCTGGCGAGGATTCGCTTGTTCAAGAGCATGAGCGACAGAACAAAAATTTTGCTTCCTGAGGAACAACTTCCGGCTTCTTGGTACAACATCGTTGCCGATTTGCCGTCTCCTCCTCCCCCCGCGTTGCATCCAGCTACCGGTAAGCCGGTGACTCCCAGCGACCTTTCTGCCCTGTTTCCCCCGGCTTTGATCGAGCAAGAAGGCACCACGGAGCGGGAAATTGCCATTCCTGAGGACGTACGCTCTCTCTACCGCCTCTGGCGCCCCACGCCCCTGTATCGAGCGCGTCGTTGGGAGGAAGTTTTACGGACTCCGGCGCGAATTTATTACAAATACGAGGGCGTCAGCCCTGCGGGTTCCCACAAGCCAAACACGGCGGTGGCACAGGCCTTTTACAATCGGCAGGCTGGCATTCGGCGTTTGGCTACGGAAACTGGTGCTGGGCAGTGGGGATCGGCACTCGCGTTAGCGTGCAACTTCTTCGGCCTCGAATGCCAGGTGTTCATGGTCCGCGTGAGCTACGAGCAAAAGCCGTACAGGCGGGCCTTGATGGAGACCTACGGAGCCGAGGTCGTGGCGAGCCCAAGTATGCGAACCAACGCCGGTCAACAGGTACTTGCTCGCGACCCGGAGTGTACCGGTTCGCTGGGGATCGCCATTTCCGAGGCGGTGGAAGTGGCAGCACAAGACCCGCACACGAACTACGCTCTCGGCAGCGTGCTGAATCACGTTCTGCTGCACCAAACCGTGATCGGGCTCGAGGCAATGCAGCAACTGGCTCTGGTAGGAGAGGAACCAGACATCGTCATTGCCTGCACGGGTGGTGGCTCCAACTTCGCGGGCATTGCGTTTCCGTACTTGGGTCGGATGCTGCGGGGTGGCCGCTCTGTAGAGATTCGAGCTGTGGAGCCGGCTGCCTGTCCGAGCTTGACCAAAGGCAAGTACACGTACGACTTTGGCGACACCGCCCACCGTACGCCGCTGTTAAAAATGCACACGCTCGGAAGCTCGTTTGTCCCCCCAGGGATCCATGCCGGAGGGCTTCGCTACCATGGCATGGCCCCATTGGTGAGCCACGTCCTGGCGTTAGGGTTGATCCAGGCGGAAGCCGTTCAGCAGTTGGATGCTTTTGCTGCTGGGGTGGAGTTTGCTCGAGCCGAGGGGATTATACCAGCACCGGAGGCGAATCATGCCATCGCAGGGGCCCGGCGGGCAGCTTTGCAATGCCGAGAGGAAGGCCGTAGCCGGGCGATCTTGTTCAACCTCTGCGGGCACGGGCATTTCGACATGCAGGCGTACATGGACTATGCAGCCGGACGGCTCGAAAACTTCGACTACCCAGAGGAAGAAGTGGCAATGGCCTTAGCTGGTCTCCCGGCTGTGCCAGCAGACTGACCCCCGGCTCGCGGACCAAGGCGCTGACTACGAGCGGCCTGGGCATGGCCGCCTTGGTTGCGAAAGGCCACCCGATCGAATTCCTGAGCCGCTTCGTCCAGGAAGCGATGGAGGAGTTCCGGGTCGGGGATGGCCGAAGGGTTGGTGTCGATGCCAATGCCATACGTATCGGCGTAGGAAAGCAAGGCGATGGCTAACGGTAGGCCAACGGTGACCGGCGCGTAAGGATAAATCGCGTCAATGCGTGCTCCAGCGAGATAACGCACTTCGGGTGGACCCGGTACGTTTGTTACGATGAGATTGATCCTCCCGGTGCTCACCTGAGCCAGACTTCGGATGACAAAGGTCGGGGCAAACGTGAGCAGACGCATGAGAAACGGATAAGCTGCACTGCGACGGTCCCGCTTTGCTGCCGCCGTTTGCTCCTGAATCATCATTAGACGACGCAGAGGGTCGCGCTCGCCAATCGGCAAGAGGACATTGCACATGCCCACACGGTTGCCCAGCAAATGCCGTTCTTCCTCGCGACGCAGGCTCATCGGTACCATGCAGTGCAGTTCGTCGACTTCGAGCTTTTTGTGACGGTAGTACCGCCCAACAGCTCCGGCAACGATGGCCAGCATCAGGTCGTTCAAGGTAACGCCAAGGGCATCTTTCATTTTTCTTAGCCGTGGCAGGGACATCGTGAGTCCGTCCAAGCGACGGCCAATTCCCGTAGCCTTTTGGGCCAGCGGGTCGGGCGTTGGTGGGGCCATTAAGTCAGAGAACAGCCCTCGCAGGCCACGAGCAGCTCGAGCTACTTGTTCGGCAACGTTTTGAGGGTGACGCAACGCTTCCGCTACCAGCCTCGCGCCGGCCTTCACGTTGTCGGCGCCCATTCGCAAGGTTTCTGTAGCGAGGCGCGCGATTCTGACGGGTGCTACAGGCGGCTCCGCCGGACGCAATTTGGGGAGCGGGATCGGCTGATTGCGGCTGGTTTGTGTCAATGCGTCAAATCCAGTCATCGAGCCGACGCCATCCATGACGCAGTGGTGCACCTTCACGAGTAAGGCCGCTCGCCGTCCTTCGAAACCGCGGATGTCGTAGGCCTCCCAGAGTGGACGGGCAGGATCCAGAGGTGAGGCGAAGAGGGCACTGACGAGTTCCAAGAGCTCTTTCCGTGCACCTGGTGCAGGGAGCTCGAGATGGCGAAGGTGGTAGTGGAGGTCAAAATGCGGGTCGACCCTCCATTCCGGCAGGGTAATCCGTAATGGGTCCTCGTGTACCCGTTGGCGCAGTCGCGGGATGCGCTCGACCCAGCGCAAGAACGCATGCTCCAGTTTTTCCGTATGGGGGGCACGGTCAAGAAAGAACAATCCCCCGACTACCGGACGGAGTGCTGGCGTGGCTTCCTCTGCGTACCAGAACAAAGCGTCCGACGGGAGCATGCGACTGGGAAGGATCACGTCGTTCGAGCGAGCACGTCGCGCCATGGCGCACCTCCTTCCGGTTTTGAGTCCGCACGGAGCGTACCGCGGCAAAAGGCACGCTCGACCGTGGAATCTCGGTGGCGAGCATCCTACGCCTGCGAATAGTCGCCAGCAAGATGCGCCCTATAGTTGCAAACCTGAAAAGGCAGTGACACATGGCGACTATGCGCGTTGTGGAGACGGAACTACCCGGGGTAGTCGTCATCGAGCCCGAAGTGCACTGGGACGAGCGCGGATTTTTCTTGGAAACGTTTCACGGTCAAAAATACGCCGACTGCGGGCTACCGAGCGTTTTTGTTCAGGATAACCATTCCCGCTCGGTGCGCGGTACCGTGCGCGGTCTGCATGCCCAGTTGCGCCGCCCGCAGGGTAAGCTCGTTCGAGTCATTCTCGGAGAGATTTGGGACGTTGCCGTAGATATCCGCCGTGGCTCGCCGTGGTTTCGCCGGTGGACGGCGGTCACCCTGTCGGCGGAAAACTTCCGCTTGCTCTACGTGCCCCCGGGCTTTGCCCATGGTTTTTGCGTGGTAAGCGACACGGCAGAGGTGGAGTACAAGTGCACGGATTTCTACGACCCCGAGGGAGAGTTACGCTTGGCTTGGAACGACCCAGAGCTAGGCATCCCTTGGCCGACCAAGGAGCCGCTGCTTTCCCCAAAGGACCGCCTCGCTCGCACACTGAAGGAACTTCAGGAACTGCTGCCCACTTACACTGGTCACTCGTAAGAACTTTGATTTTTCGGGTCGTACCATGCCTGGGTGAGACCTGGCCCGGGTGGATTCGGCTGTAAGGGGACGCGTGTTCTGCGGACCGGGCACATTTCGTTCCGCCAGATGCCCTTCGCTTCCTTAGGGGGTCGTAGGCTTTATCCTGGGAGAGCGCACCCTACAGGTGCAAACCGGGATGAGGTGCGGAAAGCGGCAGGGGTCGCGTCGTGAGCGTGCGTGGCGCCTAGTGCCGTCCTTAAGCGACGGCGGCGTTCCCTATATATTGCCCCTCGATTCTGCCGAACATGGCTATGCAGAGGGACAGGCCAGCTCTGAGAGCATTCGCGCCTGGCGTGGCACGTAGCGTCGCCATGTCGTTGGCCTGCCGGGAAGGGGCCTGGTGTTTGGCCCTGGATCGCTTGAGGGAACAGCGCATCCAGGGTCTCGGATTCGCGTTCCCTACTTTGCCTGTAGGCAACTCTTTGCCCGCACCAACCCTGGAACTTGGGAATACAGGAAGTAGGTGGTGCAAAAGCGCAGCCCAGCGAGTTCCCCGCTCTCCCACCGGCCGCAAGCAATAGGGGAACCTTGGACGCAAATTTGTTCGCTACCTGGCTCGTCGAGCTCGAACCAACGTCGCGCGCAAGCTTGCCCTGTGGTGAAGAGATTGACCGAAGGCGCACCGCGCGTGGCTGGAGGATCCGCTTCCGTGCAGCTTTGCTCCGTACACCGGCCAACATGGCTTCCCACTGCAGCACCTAAGGCCAAAAGCGAGGGTCCGGCGCTCCCAACCCCGATATACCGGGTTTGGATCGGGCCATCGGGTGAGATCTCTCGCACGTCAAGATTTGCAGGGGCTAAACCCTCGCAGCCAACGACGCCGGAACCGGCGTTGCCCGGTCCGAACACGCTCACGCACGGGCGACTGTCCGGGCAGTCTGCCGGAGGCACGGCGAAGCCTTCATTGCATTGTTCGACGAGCGATCCATCGGGAGCAAAAACAGCCCCGCCACACGTCTTGTATTCGGTAAGGCGGAAACAAGCGCAAGCGAGAGTCGAAATGGATATAGGGGCAAATTCTGCCGAAGCGACGGGCACCGTGAAGGTTTTTCGCCCATTGCGTTCCCTACCTACCGCAAGATTGAAGGAGCCGTTCAGCGGAATGGTTACGATCATCGGCGGCCCAATGATCTCAATGTAACTGCCCATATCGGGCTCGACGGAGTCTGAGGCTTCAAGGTCGAGCCGCAGTTGCCGTTCCTCCGTGCAATTTGCTGCACAGCCGTCGCCGCCAAAAGTCCAGCAAGCCACGCAACGGCCTTGGGGGCAGTCGCTGTCACTGTTGCATGCGGTATAAGGTCTTTCGCCCCCTCGGCATACGCCTTTCCATTCGTCACCAGTAGTGAGGCACTCGCTATCGCTGCGACAAAAGCGTCCCGCCTGACTTGTGCCCAGGCAAATGCCGCCATCGTCGCATTCTTCGTCTTCCTCGACCAAGCCATTCCCGCAACGAGCGGCGCAGCCAACTAGCAGCGACCTTACAGCTTTGACGATTTCCGCGACGTCGATCGCGCCATCTCCGTTGACATCAGCCTCAGCGCATAACCCGAGTGGAGTTTGCCCGAGCAGCACTCGAACGAGGGTGACCACTTCATTCACGGTGACCACACCATCTCCGTCGCAGTCGCCGATGCACGCAGGCTTGGCGGTCAGCGGGAAGAAAAAGAACACACTCGCCAGAACAGCAGCGGGAAGTGTAGCGGGCTGTCGCTTGCGCTCCGTCAAAGGCCACTTCATCGCGACCTCCTTTGGCTCGCCTCGGTGCGAAGCGCGGCCTTTGAGGCCCGCTTCGCGCCCATAGCCAAACTAATTTTACGATGAAGAGCCGAAAATGGTCAATGAGCCGCGCAAGCGTTGTCCAATTGCAAGAGGACGAGCGTGAGAGGAGGGTACTCGGCAAATGGAGAGATGGTGAACTATTGCTCGACTCCCAATAGTTCCACTTCGAACACCAAGGTTGCCCCTGGTTTGATTTTCGGGGGCGACCCGCGGTCTCCGTAGGCAAGGTCTGAAGGGCAAACGAGCTTTGCCTTGCCACCAACCTTCATTTTTTGCAGGCCTTCGCTGAAGCAGCGAATCACGCCGTTTAGGGGGAACGTGGCTGGTTCGCCCCGCTGAACTGAACTGTCGAACACGGTACCGTCGATCAATGTTCCGGTGTAGTGCACCTTGACTTTGTCTTCGGCCGTTGGTGCAGGGCCGTTACCGGGTTGGATCTCGATAAAGACCAGTCCGGAGTCGGTACGAGTGGCCCCCTTTTCCTTGGCCATCTTTTCCAGAAAAGCCTTTGACTTTTCCTTTTCCTCATTGGCCGCAGCCGCGGCCCGAGATTGCGCAAGTTGCTGTAGCTGCCCCCGATAAGCGTCCGGGTCGACGGCTAGGGTCTTCCCGGTACTGGCATCTTTGAAACCGGCAAGGACTGTTTCTACCTCTGCTGGCGTGAGGCGAAAGGTGCCCACGTTTTGCGCCAAGAGCGCGCCCAGAGCGTACAGAGCTTTTTGCTCGTCCGTTTTCAGTTCGGGGCCTCCCGCGAGCGCTAAAGAAGCGGTCAGCGCGCAGAGACCAAGGACCGGCAATGCGAGAGTCTTTTTCATCGTTACTCCTTTTCGTCGTTCGAGGCGAGGCCCCGTGGTGTTTGAAAAAACAAAGGGCAGCCCGAAAGGCTGCCCTTTGAGCCATCATCAATCAACGTACGCACGCAGGCCTTGACTCTCGCAAATTGGCAGCAGTTGTTTCAGGGCGCGAGCTTCGAGCTGCCGGATGCGTTCGCGGCTAACTCCGTAGAGTCGGCCCACTTCTTCTAAGGTCAGTGGCTGCTGATCGTTGGTGCCAAAGCGGAGCCGAAGAATGTTAGCCTCGCGGGGAGGAAGTTGCCTTAGGGCTGCTTCCAATTGCGCGTGCAAATCGCCCTGTGCGGCTTCCGTCTCGGGATCCTTCGAGTCGCTGGCAAGCAGCTCTTCGAGAGTCCGATCATCGTCTGCACTGAGGGGAGCATCGATGGAGACACACTGGAAGCTTTGGGTCATCGTTTCCAAGCGTTCCGTGTCGACGCCGCTCGCCTGTGCCAGGAGTTCCTTGCTGACCTTGCCGTCGTACTTTGTCTGTAATCGCTGCGTTTCACGGCCTACTTTGCGGCGCAACTGATTCCAGTGTACAGGCGTGCGAATAAGCCCGCTGTGCATGTCGCCGGCACGGCCGATTTGTTGCCAGATCCACCACACTGCGTAAGTGCCGAACTTCACGTCCTTGCGCGGATCGTACTTTTCGACCGCACGGATTAGTCCCAGGGAACCTTCTTGGACCATGTCGAGGAACGACACTCCGGCCCGCCGGTAGCGCTTGGCAAAGGAAATGACCAGGCGCAGGTTCGCTTCAATCATTCGGTCACGCAGCCTACGGTATTCCGCCAATTCTGACTCCAGCTGGGCGACCATCTCCTTAATCTTCAGCCGGTCGCCGTAGGGGAAATCCACCCGCCGGCGAGACTTGAGCTGTTTTTTGGCGAACTCGAGCACCATGACGGTTTCGCGTTCTCGGAAGTCCTCGTTCGGGTGGATCACGCTGCGGCCATGCACGGGCAAGGCGGCCGACACCAGGCGGGGAAAGCGCCTCAGCAGTCGGCGAATGCGGTTGCGGGATTTCACGATCTTCCGCGCAATTTCCTGCTCCTCTTCCGGCGAGAGCAACTGCGTGTTGCTCACGTCATGAAAGAAATGCTCGGGAAGATCCTGGTCCAGCCCCCGCTCTGTCGCTTCGGGCTCCTCTTCCAACACTTCCAAGGGTGGCTCGAGTTCTACGTCCTCGTCTATAGCGCCCTCCTCTTGTTGCAACTTCAGAGCTAACGATCCCAAACTGTTGTCCATACCGCGTTCGATACTCCTTCTCCTGAGGGGTTCTAGTTACCTACATGGCAATCTAGACCAGGCGGCAGAGTACCCGAGGCGCTGAGCAAACGCAAACTCAACTCAACAAGAAAATGCATGAAAAATTCTTAAGCTTTTGGCGATGGATTGTTGCGGGAGGGCGGCGTGAGCCGGCTGCGGGAGGGGAGGCTTCGGAGGCACTGTTTTCAGGACCCTGGCTGGCTTGCTAAGAAGGGGCGCTCATGAGTAGCAACCGTGCTGTCATTTCCGTGATTGGCCGCGACCAAAAGGGCGTGGTGGCCCGAATTTCGACCTACTTGGCATCTTGCGACATTAACATCGAGGACATCGAGCAGCGGGTCATGGAAGGGTTGTTCATCATGACCATGCTGGTGGATTTAAGCGAGCTGAACATCAACTTGGATGAGCTCGTTCTCGGCCTCAAGCGTATTGGCGAAGAGATCCACATGGATGTTTCCATTCGGCTGCAAGGCAAACGCGAGCCGAAGCGGGTGGCAGTGTTGGTGAGCCGGGAACCGCATTGCCTGCGGCAGTTGGTGGAGGATCGCAATCACGGCCGTCTGAACGGGGAGTTGGTCGTGGTTCTGTCGAATCACGAACTTTTGCGTCCGCTTGCCGAGGAGGCGGGGATCCCCTTCTTCTGGTTTCCGTCGACAGACAAGGCGGCGCACGAGGACTTTCTTTTGGAGAAGCTCGCGGAATACAGCGCGGACCTGGTGGTGCTCGCGCGCTACATGCAAATTCTCTCGCCTCGAGTGGTCGAGCGTTACCGCAATCGGATCATCAACATTCACCCATCGTTGCTGCCCTACCACCCGGGCCCAAACGCTTATCGGCAGGCGTTCGAGGAAGGGGTACGAGTGTCCGGCTGTACAGCGCACTTCGTAACCGAGCAGTTGGATCAGGGGCCGGTCATTCTTCAGGACGTGTTTCACATCCGAGTCGGGGAGGACACCTTGGACGACGTAAAAGCGCGGGGGCAGCGGCTCGAAGCCAAAGTGCTGTCCCAGGCTGTGCAGTTGTTCTTGAACGACCAACTTGTCGTGAAAGACAAAAAAGTGATTTTTCGTCCAGGCGTGGCTGCGGGGAAAGAGGGGTGAGGCTCCTCGTCTGCACCTCAGGCCTTCTCCTTACGCTGTTCCTTACGGCGTGCCAGACGCACCGGTCTTCGGTAGGGGTGTTGACCTTGGCTCCCGCTGGGATGCGGTCAAGCGAAGGCTGTACCGTGGCGGAGGACAAGACAAGCTTGCTGATGCCCGTAGGTGGTCGCGCCATGACGGTGGCGTACGCGCCGAAGGGGACGATTCGTGCTGCCGTGGTGGGCCAGTCGCTGGGAAAAGAAGAGTTCGAGGTCGTTGTATACTTCGACGCAGAGCGTGTGGCGGCACGTACGGTCTCACCTACTGGGGCGCTGGCTGGGGACGACGCACTTTGGGTCACGGTGCAGGTTCCAACCGCAGGGCCGCACTCCTGGGAGATCGAGGTGCGGGGCCGGAACACATCAGGTGCGAAGGAGGCTGTGTTTCGCTTCGAGCAGTTGGTGATTACGGGTTCTTAGCTTCGTTGTTGGTAGTGGAGCCTGGCGCCAGGAATGAGCACGGCGGAGCTACGGCTGCTCCAAGGGAGGCTCGTGCGGGCACACTAGGTTGCCTGGCCCGACAGGAGAAGCCTCCCAGGCGATGGAGTCATCCGAGTAACTGCGGACTCCTTAGGTGCAGGAGGGACGTCCTAGCTCTCGGTAGGCGACGGAGGCGCCCCCCGGGCAGTCCTGGATGAAGCGTCATCGGCGCTGCGCTCCTCGCACGCGGGCCAGATTTCCACAACTCTGCACCGGGAGTGGGGCCCGAGGCCTGCGCCCGTGGGATTAGACCGTGCGAAGTCCTTCGGGATCGGCTAGAGGCTTGTTCCTCGAGGTAAGGTATGGGCAAGACCCTGCTAGAAAAAGTCTGGGAAGCGCACACTGTACGGGAGCTGCCTTCGGGTCAAACGCAGCTCTTCATTGGACTGCACCTCGTACACGAGGTGACCAGCCCGCAGGCTTTCGAAATGTTGCGGGAGCAGGGCTTGCGGGTGCTGTTTCCCGAGAGAACATTTGCCACCGTAGATCACATTATCCCCACGGATACGCGGCAGCGCCCGTATGCGGACCCGCAGGCAGAAGGGATGATGCGAGCGATTGAGCGGAACTGCGCCGAGTTTGGGATTCGGCTGTTCCAGGCAAGCAGCGGCTACCAGGGGATTGTACACGTGCTTGGTCCGGAGCTTGGCTTGACACAACCCGGCATGACCGTGGCCTGCGGGGATAGCCACACGAGTACGCATGGTGCCCTGGGTGCGGTGGCATTTGGTATTGGCACCAGCCAGGTGCGCGACGTGCTGGCTACCCAGTGCCTGGCCATGCAGCGGCCCAAGGTGCGGCGCGTGGTGGTTGACGGCTGTCTAGCTCGCGGTGTTTACGCCAAAGATGTCATTTTGCACATCATTCGCAAACTAGGGGTCAAAGGGGGTGTGGGTTACGCGTACGAGTATGCGGGAGAGGTCATAGAGTGCATGAGCATGGAAGAGCGAATGACAGTCTGCAACATGAGCATCGAGGGAGGCGCCCGGCTCGGTTACGTCAACCCAGACGAAAAAACGTTCTCTTATCTACGCGGCCGGGAGTTTGCTCCCAAAGGGGAAGCATTCGAGAGGGCTGTTCGTTGGTGGCGAAGTATGGCCTCGGATCCCGATGCTCGTTACGACGATGAAGCCCACTTCCGGGGGGAGGAAATCGGGCCAACGGTGACCTGGGGCATCAATCCTGGTCAGGCAATTGCGGTGGACGAAGCTGTGCCACCACCTGAGGCGTTCCCACCGGACGAGCGAGAGGTTGCGGAGGAAGCTTACCGCTACATGGGGTTACGTCCGGGGCAGCCGATTCGCGGCATGCGCATTGATGTTGCGTTCATTGGGTCATGCACGAACGGGCGATTGTCCGATTTGCGCGAGGCGGCCAAAGTGGCCCGTTTGGGCAAGGTCAAGCCCCACGTCAAAGCCCTCGTTGTCCCAGGATCTGAGAGCGTGGCTCGCGCAGCTGAAGCCGAGGGTCTGCACGAGATCTTCCGCGCCGCGGGTTTCGAGTGGCGTATGCCTGGTTGCTCGATGTGTTTGGCGATGAACCCCGACAAGCTCGTGGATCGGCAGGTGTGCGCTTCCTCGAGCAATCGCAATTTCAAAGGACGGCAGGGCAGTCCCGCAGGGCGCACGTTACTGATGAGCCCCGCGATGGTTGCGGCCGCTGCGATCGCGGGGGAAGTCGTCGATGTTCGAGAAATCTTACCAGCTTGACCAGGGGAGGCTTGAACGTGGCAGAACTGATCCGGATTGAAAAGATCGTTGGTCGCCCAGTGCCGCTGCGGGGAAACGATATAGACACCGACCGGATTATTCCGGCGCGCTTCATGAAGGTTGTCACCTTCGACGGGCTGGGGCAGTATCTGTTTTACGATGAGCGGTTCGATGGGAGTGGCAAGCCCAAGGGGCATGTTTTGGACGATCCTCGGTTTGCAGCAAAAGGCCCACGAGTGGCCGTGGTGAACAAAAACTTTGGCTGCGGATCCTCGCGCGAGCACGCACCGCAGGCGCTTCTTCGCTGGGGAATTCGAGCGTTGGTCGGGGAGTCGTTTGCCGACATTTTCTTTGGCAACTGTATGGCCCTGGGAATGCCATGCGTGTGTGCCAGCGAGGCGGACATCGCGTGGCTCCAACAGGCGATCGAGGAGGATCCACAGCAGGACTGCGTGGTCGATCTGAGGTCGATGCGTGTTGAATACCGCGGACGGATTATCCCCGTAACCATGCCGGAGGGGTTCAGAAGGCAGCTTCTCGAAGGCACGTGGGATGCAACCCGGATCTTATTGCAGGCCGAGGATGCGATCCGCCAGACCGCCGCGCGTCTTCCTTATGTGCGCGGGTTCGGGGCAGAAGTCGATTCGTGAGTTCGAGCAGGCCCCCCGTGACTGGTGAGGTCAACCAAGATCAGCTTCAAAAAGAGCGGCTACGCTTACTGTACGAGCTAAATCGCGGTCTGACAACGTTTACGGACTTGCGGTCTCTGCTGAGTTTCGCCACCGAGCAGGGGAGGGTGCTGTTCCGCGCCGAAGGGTGCGCCATCTTGATGCTCGACACGGCGCGCAACGAGTTCTATTTCCCCGTC
>BEIG01000074.1 GCA_002898795.1 bacterium HR30
CTGCCCTGGCAGTGGTGGCCGTTGCGGTGTTCCGTACGGGCGTGTCGCCCCGTTCGCCGGCCAATCCGGAGCGCCCAGGTGGGGGAGAGGACCCCGTACTCGAGCAGTGCCCCTTGGGTGAGCTTCGTACGGATGTGATGGTACCCGCGGTGCGCGAAGTGGTGCGAGCGCCGCGAAAAGAGGCTTGGGAGAGGCAGTTTCGCACTCCAGATGCCCTGCGGGCGGCACTGCGCCAGCGGCTCGAAGGCTGGCCCGAACGGCCTCCGAGCGCGATGCCGGATTTGCCCGAAGAGCCGGAGGCGTTTTTGCGGCAGGTCGCCCGCGACACCTGGAAAGGGCTGCGCTCTCTGCGGGATCGCGAGCACGGCTTGCCCATCGATCACGTTCGGTGGCTCGGAGTGACACTCTCGCCGACCGAAGCGAAGATTGGGGACTATACCAGCAGCTCGAACCTGGGGCTGTTTCTCCTTGCCGTCGTTGCTGCCCGCGACCTTGGTTTGGAGACGCACGATAGTGCGCTGGCCTTGGTCAGGGCGGCGTTGGATACCTTAGGGCGACTCGAGCAATACCGGGGTTTCTTTTTCAACTATTACGACACCACCTCGCTCGAGCGGACCAGCCATTTCCTTTCGTTCGTGGACTCCTCGTGGCTCACAGTCGGACTGGTCGTCGTGCGCAACGCACTGCCGGAGACCACGTCGGTGGTTTCGCGTTTCTTGAGGAGGGAAAACTACGGCTTCTTTTACGATGCGGCGCGCGGCCAAATGCGGCATGGGTACTATGTCGAGCCTGGGGTTTTTTCGCCGTTCCACTACGGCATGTTATTTACCGAAGCACGTTTGGGCAGCTTGCTTGCAATCGGCAAGGGAGATGTGCCGCGGGCGCACTGGTATGCCATGGTGCGGACGTATCCGCCTGGATGCCAGTGGCAGCGCCAGCGGCCGCAAGCCGCTTCGGCCGAACGGCGAAACGGGTTTACGGTCTATCGTGGCTACTACCAGTGGGGTGGCGTGTCGTACATTCCTTCCTGGGGTGGCAGCATGTTCGAAGCATTGATGCCGCTGCTCGTGCTCGACGAAACCCGTCATGCCCCCTACGGTTGGGGTGCGAACGCGGTGGCGCACGCTGTAGTGCAGCGGCGGTACGCGCGGGAGGTGCTGTCGCAGGAGGTTTGGGGCGAGTCGCCGAGTATGGATCCGCACGAGGTCGAGTACCGTGAGTTCGGAGTGCCCCCTTTAGGTACCCGCGGTTATCCGAGCGGCGCGGTGACGCCCCATGCCTCCGCGTTGGCGCTTTCCGTGACTCCGATGGAGGCCATTACCAATTTGCAGCGGCTAGCGCGACAATACCCGGTGTACGGCGACTTCGGCTTTTTCGATGCCGTGGACCCGCGCAGCGGCGTAGTGGCACGGGGCTACTTGAACATCGACCAGAGCATGATCCTCGTTGCCATCGCCAATTATTTGCTTTCCGGAGGGGTTCGCAAATACTTCGAAAGCGACCCGTGGGTGCAGGCGGCGCTGCCGCTGGTGGCGGAGGAAAATCTTTTCGCGTCTCTTGACCCGAAAACGGCCAGCCAGTAAGTGAACAAACGTTCACTCAGGAAGGAGGCCCGATCATGCGTACACCAATCTGCGACCGCCTCGGAATCGAGCTGCCTATCTTTGCGTTCAGCCACTGTCGAGACGTGGTCGCCGAAGTCAGTAAGGCCGGGGGCTTCGGGGTGTTAGGAGCGGTGGGATTCACGCCGCAGCAGCTTGAAGTAGAGCTGCAATGGATCGACCAGCATGTGGGCGACCGGCCCTATGGTGTGGATATCGTCATCCCCGGCAAATACGAGGGTATGGGCGAGCTCGACCCGGTCAAACTGGAGGAGCAGCTCCGTGCGATGATTCCTCCCGAACACATCGCATTCGCGGAAAAAATCCTGGAGGAACACGGCGTTCCCAAGCTTCCTCCGGGTGAGCGCCCAGTGGGGCAGTTGTTAGGTTGGACGGCTGCGACTGCGACTCCGCAGGTGGAGGTGGCACTGAAACACCCCAAAGTGCGTTTGATCGCCAATGCGTTAGGCACACCGCCCGAAGACGTGATCGAGGAGATCCACGCGGCCGGCCGCCTCGTGGCCGCTTTGTGCGGCTCTGCCAAGCATGCGTTGGCGCACAAACAGGCTGGCGTCGACATTGTGGTTGCTCAGGGTACGGAAGGGGGTGGCCACACGGGCGAGATTGGCAGCATCGTTTTGTGGCCGGAGGTGATCGACGCGGTGGCCCCGCTTCCGGTATTGGCCGCCGGCGGCATTGGTACCGGGCGGCAAATTGCAGCCGCGCTGGCCATGGGTGCGCAGGGAGTATGGACGGGCTCGTTGTGGCTCACCGTGCGCGAAGCCGATGTGCCGCCCGCGCAAATGGAATCCTACTTGCGCGCCACCAGCCGCGACACCGTGCGGTCACGTTCTTTCACGGGTAAACCTTGCCGAATGTTGCGAAATGCTTGGACCGAAGCTTGGGAGCGACCCGACGCCCCGAAGCCCTTGGGTATGCCGCTGCAGTTCATGGTTACTGCGGATGCGGTCGCACGGGGGCACCGTTACGCGGAAAAAGCAAAGGATGTGATGTTCAACCCAGTGGGTCAGATCGTTGGCCGGCTGAACTCGGTGCGTAGCGTGAAAGAGGTAATCTACGATCTGGTTCAGGACTACCTCGAGGCGGTCGAGCGTTTGCAAAAACTGACGGTCGCGGAAACACAGGCGGCTTAGCTGGGTGCAGTCGCCGCCCGCCGTTTGCTTTGCTCGGGAATCGGCCGGCGAGAAAGCTGCGGATGTTGGGTGGTCAGTAAGGTGGCCCCTACTTGCCGCCGGCCATTTGCCCACATAGAGGTGGCGGCGAGATCGAGGCATGGCGAGCGTCACCTTGAAACGTGTGTCCAAGGTATTCCCTGGCGGTGCGGTTGCCTTGGCGGACATTGACCTCGAAGTGGCGGACGGGGAATTGCTCGTCGTCGTTGGTCCGTCTGGCTGTGGCAAATCGACGCTTTTGCGCGTGGTAGCCGGCTTGGAAGAGGTAACCAGCGGTGAGGTTTGGATTGGCCCGAGTCGCGTGAACGGCGTACCACCGCAGCGGCGTAACGTTGCGATGGTTTTTCAGGACTACGCGTTGTACCCCTTCCTCACCGTGGAGCAAAATTTGGCGTTCCCTTTGCGGATGCGGAAACTCTCGCGCACGGAGCAACGAGCCCGGATCGAGCGGGTGGCCAGGATGCTGGAGATCGAGGCGTTGCTGCCTCGCTACCCTGGGGAACTTTCCGGCGGGCAACGACAGCGCGTGGCCATGGGGCGCGCTTTGGTGCGGGAACCGGTGGTGTCGTTGTTCGACGAGCCTCTTTCCAACCTCGACGCCAAGCTGCGCGTGACTGTGCGTGCGGAGATTGCTGCAATCCAAGAACGCACGCGGACAACGATGATTTACGTCACGCACGACCAAACCGAAGCGATGACCCTGGGCCATCGCGTGGCGGTGCTCGATCGCGGCCGTTTGCAGCAAGTGGCACCCCCTCGCGTGTTGTACGACGAACCTGCAAACGCGTTCGTGGCTGGTTTCATTGGCAATCCACCCATGAATTTATTCCCGGCGACGGTGAGCTCCGAAAACGGGCGGCTGTTCCTCGCCGTGCAGCAAGCGCGGTTCGCCATTGCTCCAAGCCGGTTACCTGGCTGGCTGCTGACGGGAGGACAAGCGCGGATCGTGGCGGGAGTGCGCCCCGAGGCGATCGAATGCGATGGTGAGGGCGGCGATGGCTGGCACCCTGCGGATTTGGATCACGTCGAACAGCTTGGCCATGAAACGCTTTTGTATCTTCGCCTCTGCAACGCGCAGGCGACGCGCTGGGTGGCTCGTGTGCCCGGGATGCGTCCGTTCAAAAAGGGAGACCGGGTTTTTGTACGCGTTTCACCCGAGCGGTGGTACGTTTTTGAAGAACCTTCCGCCTTGCCCGAGCAGGCTCAGCCGGAGTTAGCTCGTTCCCAAACCTCGAGTACGCTCCAGTAAGGTACGCACGCCCGCCGTTCCTGAACCCAGTCGCGCGCAGCTTGGAGCGTGAGCTGGCGGCTCTTGTGCAAGTAAGCAATGGCTACGGTGGGAGCGCGGTTCACGCCGGCATTACAATGCACGTAAACGCGGCGACCCGCTGATGCTTGTACTGTGATCCACGAAACCGCTGGAGTCAAAGCGTGGAGCAACTGTTCGTGAGAGCCGTCAGCGACGGGAATCCGTTTAAAATGAACTCCGTGGGTGGCAAGCTCTTGCTCGATGGCCGCTAGAGAGAGGTTCTTTGCGTGCAGGTCGGAATCGTCTTGCAAGCTCAGTACGGCGCCGACCCGGAGTTCCTCGGCGAGCCAACGCACGTCACTGGGGAGAAGGTACTCGCCAACGAACATTTCCGGTACGATTGCAGCATACGATGGGTGAGGAGTTGGTCGTCCCGGAGGTCCCCAAGCTCGCAGCCAGTAACTCATCGCGCCCAGCTTCTAGGAAAGCCCCTGTTTGCTCACAAGCGCAGGATAAACACCGGTACCTTTTCCCGTCGTTCGACGGTTGGAAGCCGGGGCGACTGCCCCATGCGACGAGCTCGCATGGGTTTCGCGCTCCACTAGCTGATCCACTGCAGCGGCCTTTATGGGTTGGGGCTTTTGACTTTTGTTGCGTTTGCCACGTAGATACATTCGGGTTCGGGTAAGGAGGTTGGATGGCAAGCGTGGGTCGAGTGCAGGTGAGAGTTTTCGCGGTAGCGTTGCTAGTCGCGGCTGGGGTCGCCGTGGCCTGGGCTCAAAAAGGTCGGGTGACGAATCCGCAGGAAATTGCTGATGTGCTCACGGTGCGTGACGTGCGCGTAGAAGGAGACACTGTGCGAGCCACCTTGGTCAATCACGCACCCCGCCGGCTAACGGATGTGCGGCTTTTAATCCGTCACTCGTGGCTCTGGAACAACGAGCGCAACCCTGGATCGGACAATCCGGGGCGCACCGATACGTACACCCTACCGGACGAGATTCCAGCAGGAGGAACGTACTCCCTTGTCTACAAGATCGTTCCCCCGCTACCACGCCGGAGCGACGGGCGCTTTGTGACCACTGTGGAAGTGATTGGCTTTACCGAGGTTGGCTTCTGATCAGGGAATGCTGCAAAGCTCAAAACCTCCGTGGTTAACCAAGGAACCCCCGCGAATTGGGATTTCCGCCTGTTTATTGGGTAAGCCTGTTCGCTACGACGGCGGGCACAAGCGGGATCCGTTCCTGACCGAAACCTTCGGACCATGGGTCACTTGGGTACCAGTCTGCCCAGAAGTGGAGCTAGGCTTAGGGGTCCCGCGCCCGACGCTTCGCTTAGAGGCTGACGAGTCGGGAGTGAGGCTGCGCATGCCGAGCACGGGTGCAGACCTCACCACTGCCATGCAACGCTGGGCGAAAAGGCGTGTGCACGCGCTGGAGCGCGAAGATTTAAGCGGCTTCGTGGTAAAAAAGGATTCGCCGAGTTGCGGAATGGAAAGGGTTCGGGTGTATCGAGCCACCGGTGCCCCTCAGCGCACCGGTGTGGGCTTGTTCACAGCGGCGCTGAGGGCGGCCTACCCACTCTTGCCGGTGGAAGAGGAAGGTCGGCTCCACGACCCTAAGTTGCGCGAAAACTTTGTCGAGCGCGTTTTTGCCTACCAGCGGTTAAAGGCGTTGTTTCGTGGGCGGTGGACGATCGCAAACCTGGTGGCGTTCCACACCGCCCATAAGATGCAGTTGCTCGCCCACTCACCTGCGCTGTATCGAGAGCTGGGTCGGCTCGTGGCGAATGCAAAACAATGCCCTCGGAACGAGCTGCGCCAGCGTTATACCGAAGGGTTCATGCGCGCGTTGCAAGCTTTGGCGACCCCGCGGCGACAGGCAAACGTGTTGCTCCACATGGCGGGTTACCTCAGGGAATACGTGGGCGCACAATCCCGCGCCGAACTTCTCCGAGTGATCGAAGACTACCGCCGAGGTTTGGTGCCCCTCGTCGTTCCGGTGACGTTACTTGGTTCCTTCGTGCGTACGTATCGGGTGCCGTACTTACTCGGCCAAACTTACTTAGAGCCACATCCAAGTGAGCTCATGTTACGCAATCACGTGTGAGGGCGGCGTTAGCGTTCCGCACTGCGGAGCTGCTCTTTCCAGCCCCCCGCATGGACCCAGCGAACG
Organism: bacterium HR30; assembly: GCA_002898795.1. Classification (GTDB taxonomy): domain Bacteria; phylum Desulfobacterota; class Binatia; order HRBIN30; family HRBIN30; genus HRBIN30. The sequence continues at coordinate 6,218 of BEIG01000074.1, forward strand.
TAAGCTACCAGAGCATCGAGCTGCCGGTCGTTGATCACGTCTTTATACGCCGGCATGTACACGCGTTGCCGATCGATGAACCAGCGGGCGATCGGGTGGGTGCGCAGTCGGTCGATATTCCCCTCGCGAATCCACTGCCGGAGTTCGTCATCGTTGCGGACGAGGTCGCGGAAGTCGTGCCCCCACCAGCCGGGGATGTAGCCTTTAAACGACCCCGGATTGGGTGGCCCTCCGCTTCCCATCGGGCCATGGCAGTGAAAACACCCCAGTTGCACGGCTAACTCGTGCCCCTCGGCGGCGAGCGGATCCGACGGAACGATCAGGTCCGAACGCGCCCGGATGTAGGCGACGAGATCGTCCACCTCTCGTTCACTGAGAAAGCCGCGGTATGCAGGCATCACCAGCAGCCACTTGCGGATCTTCTCGCGATATTCCGGATCTTGCCGTTTTCGGGCCGGAGCACCGTCCAAAATGTACTCTCGTAACTCCGCCTCGTCTCGTGCCCACATCATGGGCACGCCGCCGGCAAAGCCGGGGACTTCTTCGTCTTCGCTACCCGGATTTTTCACGCCCCCGACGCCGTCGGGCCCGTGGCAGGTAAAGCACCCGGAGCGCAAGGCGATTTCGTAGCCCCGGCGTGCTGGTGTTTCCTCTACGTTGAGCACGAGGGCTCGGCCGTAAGGATAAAGCAACACACCGAGAGCGGCAAAAAAAGCAATGGCCCAAGCGCGTTTTGCGAACACCGCGGCCAACCGTCGCATCCTTGCCCCTGCAAGTCAAAGGTCCACCACAACGGTCGCTACCCAGCGGTCCTCTTCGTGTCGAACCGACAGACGGTGCAACGTTACGGCTTTCACATCCGCGCTGAGCCAGTGTCGGTCGCGATCGATTTTCTCGCCTGAGAGCAGAGCGGTTGCCCGCAACGGCTCGGTATCGAGGGAAATCGAGCAGTGCCTCACCCGTAGGAGGAGTTGTTCCGCGTCTTTGTAGTAGAGGAGTTCCTCGAGGAAGCGTACGAGGAGGAGCTCCAGATCGGTGTGCTCGACGGCGACGGAGCGTTCTTCGAGGTCACGCACGGCCTCCGGGTTGGCAACCATTAACGCGAGCAAAGCGTCGCCCGCGCTCCGAAAGCATTCTTCCACGGTTTGTCCCCACGCCTCGAAGCCGGCATCGGAGACGGGCGCATCCTCGAGCCAACGGAAGGGCACAGGCGCCTCTCAACCCTTGACGTTCCCTACCGGGGTGAAACGCACGACGGGCAAACTTAAACCGGCTTCAGTCGTCGCGGCCACAACCGCGTCGATGTTTTTGTAAGCCGCTCCCGCTTCTTCCGCGAGCCCACCGTAGGAAACGCTGCGGACATAAATTCCACGAGCAGCCAATTGTTGCTCCAACTCCTTGCCGCGGAATTGTTTCTTGGCCGCGTGCCGACTCATGGTGCGGCCACTGCCGTGAGCGGTGGTGAAAAATGCCTGCTTTCCCGTCGGCACGCCACGCAGCAGGTACGATCCGGTTTCCATGCTGCCACCGATGATCACCGGTTGCCCAATCTCCCGGTAAGCCGCAGGAACGTCGGTCATCCCTGGAGCGAATGCGCGAGTTGCGCCTTTTCGGTGCACGAGCAATTTGCGTCGCTGGCCCCCGACTTCGTGCTCCTCCAGTTTCGCCGTGTTGTGGCAAACGTCATAAACCATTTCGAGCCCGAGCTCCCGCGGGTCGCGATGGAAGACTTCCGAAAAAACCTCCCGCACGCGGTGCAGGATCACTTGGCGGTTGGCAAAGGACATGTTGATGCCGCATTTCATTGCAGCAAAATATGCTTGCCCTTCGGGCGAGCGGAATGGGGCACAAGCAAGGTCGCGGTCGGGCAACACGATCCCCCACTTCTTTTCCATGAGTGGTGCAAACTGTTGCACGTAGTCACTGGCAATCTGGTGACCAAACCCGCGGCTACCACAGTGAAACATGATGACCACTTGATACGGCCGGTCAATTCCCATGATTGCCGCTGCGGCTGGATCGAAAATATGCTCCGGTTTGACAATCTGAATTTCGAGATAGTGGTTTCCCGAGCCCAGCGTGCCGACCTGGGTGCGCCCGCGCTCGAGGGCACGCCGGCTCACCTTGGATGGATCCGCCCCAGAAATGGCTCCGCCCTCCTCGGTGCGTTCGAGATCCTCGGGCCACCCATAGCCGTGGGCCACGCACCAACGCGCCCCTTGCACCGCTACCTCGGCAAATTCATCGTCAGTGAGCTTGAGCAGTCCGTGAGCCCCGACACCCGCTGGGACCCGCCGGTAGAGTGCATCGACCAGAGTCCGAATGTGTTCGCGAATTTCGTCGTACACCAAGTTGGTTCGCACCAGGCGCATCCCACAGTTGATGTCGAAGCCGATTCCGCCGGGCGAGATCACGCCATGGTCGGGGTCCATGGCGGCCATTCCGCCGATGGGGAAGCCGTAGCCCCAGTGCCCATCGGGCATACAAAACGCGCGCTCCACGATGCCCGGAAGCATGGCCACGTTGGTGATTTGCTCGAACACACCGTCGTCCATCTGTGCCAGTAGCTCCGGCGTGGCATAAATCCGCGCGGGTACGCGCATGCCCGGTTTGGCATCCGGTGGGATCTCCCAAGTCGCTGGGCCCACTTGCACACATTTTTTGCGCAGCTCGGAACCTTTCACTGCGGGCAGTGCCATGCCATTTAAACTACTCGCACTTGGTCATTCTGGCAACGGTGCTTAAGGCCGAGCCATGGTTGCAAACCTGCTTCGGCATGGCCATGACAAGCGCCCCGATGCTTTACGCTTTCGAACAACGGGTATCTCACGCCAACGTCGATTTTCTCGGCGAGCAGAAATTCTCGGATTTACTCGGGCTCTTCGAGCAAGCTGCGGTGGAAGCGTCGGAGGCCTGTGGTTTTGGGCCCCGCGAATATGCCAGCGCTCGCCGGATGTGGATTATCCGGAGAACGCGGGTGTGGCGCGCTGTGCCCATCGGAGGGCTGGATCTCGTACGGGTGGAGACCCGCGTAGCCGATGTGCGGCGTGCCCGCTCTTTGCGGGAATACGCCGTGTGGCGTGACGGTCAGAAAGTTGCGGAAGGAGTGTCGGACTGGGTTTACTTTGACCTGGATCGCCGCCGGCCGGCTCAGGTCCCGCCGGAGCTTGCCCTTGCGCTGTACGGTCGGGAGCCGGTGCCGAGCTTGGACCGCGCCGCTCACCCGTTCCAGCTATTGCAGAGCCCGGCGCATCGCTGCTCCGTTGTCGTGCAGGTTGCCCACCTCGACCACCTGGTACATGTCAACAACGCCGTGTACGCGGATTTCCTGGAGGGGGCTGCTCTCGATTGGTGCCGGCAGCATGGTTGGCCCGTAGAGAGGATGCTGACGCACGGCGGCGCACTGCGCCCGGCGGCAATGGACGTGGAGTACCTGGAGGATGCAGGTCTCGGAGAGCAGCTCGAGGTGGAGACGTGGGGAAAGCTGCTTGGCGAAGAGCGAAGCCCGCCGAGCGGGGCAGAGTTTTCCCAAATCGTACGCCGCCCCCAGGGGGCTACCATGGTTCGCGCCCTGAGCGTGTACGTGTGGCGCCGCCGTCCCTTGGTCTTGGGCTTGGCGCCGAGTTGAAGCGAGTTCGGTGCGCGACGTGGCTTTGTGGCGTCGAGCGTGGGGGCGAACACCGCCTCGTTCTAAAGAAGGAACGACGCATTCGAGGTCGAGGCCTGTGCCCCCATCCGGAGGCGGACAGGCCAGAGTTCACTGCGGGAGTTCGGGTTTGGCAATGCAGTTCTGATCAATGCGGCCCGTAAGGGCACCGAGGAAGGCTACGGTGTCTCGATCGGATCAAGTCCGGCCCATCGGGGGCCTTGGCCTGTTTTTCGACATTGCGGGCTCGACCGTCCCAAAATTGAGCAATGTGAAATGTGGCGTTGTAAGGGGTTGGGGAATTTCTCCCGCCGCGGCGGCCATCGTGGCCGGGCGAGGTTTTTCGTTGTCCACCCCGAAGCGATCGAGCTGGTGACAACTGTTGCAGGTAATTTTGTCGTTTCTCGACAACCGGGGGTTGTAGGAAAGAATTCGTCCTCAGCGGATTTTTTCCTCGGTGAGCGAATTCTCGTTGCTCTCCGCGACCTGGGGGAGAGGAGCGAAAACCGCGAGAGCTCGCTGCCGAAGTTGCTGAGCAGTTTCCGCAAGAGTAGCCGCCGCTGTCAGCAAGACACCGAGCGTCATCACCCCAGCCAACCAATACATACAGCATCAACGGAAATAACCTCCTTGCACTCGTTTCGAGTCGCGCGAGCCGTGCGGCTGACGCAGGTGTTCTAAATAACGCAGCGAGTCGATCAGTCCCGCCCCCGTTGCGCGGAAAAACGACTGCCCTATACGGGCGCTTCATGGACCGTCGTTGGTTCGATCTCGATGGCCGCGTCGCACTCGTAACCGGAGCAAGCCGGGGCTTGGGACGAACCATGGCTCTCGCGCTGGCGCGTGCCGGGGCCGACGTGATTTTGTCTGCTCGCACGCGGCCTGCCCTTGACGAGGTGGCACACGAGGTACAGGCGTTGGGGCGCAAGGCATGCGTGATCGCGGCGGATGTGACCAAGGAAGACGATGTCCGCTTGCTCGTGCGACAGGGCGTCGCAGCATTTGGCCGCATCGATATCTTGGTGAATAACGCAGGCATCGGGGAAAGCCGGCCGGTCGTCGAGCTGGATACCGAGGAATGGGATCGTACAATGGCGGTAAATGTGCGCGGACCGATGCTGTGCTGCAAGCACGTGGGCCCGGTGATGGTGGAACAACGGCGGGGAAAGGTGATTAACGTGGCGTCGGTCTTGGCCACACGTGTTGCCCGCTATATGTCGCTCTACAGCGCGAGCAAAGCGGCACTCGTGCAGTTTACCCGCACGCTCGCTCTCGAGTGGGTGCGCTACAACATTCAGGTCAATGCCCTTTGTCCCGGATACTTCCTGACCGACATGAATCGCGACTTTTTCGCCTCGGAGCGAGGGCAGCAGTTCATCCGCGAGCTGCCCATGAGGCGCTTGGGTGAAGCTCATGAGCTGGAAGGAGCTGTGGTGTTCCTTGCCTCGGACGCAAGCAGCTATGTAACCGGCACCTGCCTTTACGTGGACGGAGGGTACAGCTTGCTGTGACCATGATCACTCGCCGCCCGAAACTAGCTCCGTAAGTGACGCCGGGAAGTCAGCCCGGTTGCTTATCGCAAGGCATCTGCAACTGCTCCCTGGTGGGTATGCACCTTGCAAGCTCGGCCCGGTGGTGTGGTTCCGAGCAACCGAGCCTTCACAGCGGCAAGTCCTGAACGACAGGTCCGAGGTGGGTCAGCGGTTGGGTGATTTGCTTGCCGAGCGCCTTCGGTTTGCAGCCCCGATTGCTGCCGCTGCGTTCGTAATGATTGGCGCTATCGGGGCGCTGTACGTTAGGCCTGCGGAAAGGTGGTTTGCCCTGGCGGTCGGTGTCACTCAAGCCACGCTCCTGCTGGCCGAGGCAAAACTGATGCGGTTCAACCCCGTACGTCGCCACGCCGGTTGGGTAGCCGTTGGCGTGGGGAGCGTCGTAGTTGGATTGGTCGGACTGGGTGCTTGGTATTACCAGGAGCCGGTGGCTGCAGCGATCCAATTTGCTGCGCTCCTATTAATGGCGCCGGTTATGTTGCCCTGGGGCTTATGGCGTCAACTGATCTGGGCTCTGGTAACCCTGGGGGTGTTCCTCTTTTCGGTAGGGAGCACGGTGGGCATGGTTGCAGGGCTCGCGAGTCCGTGGGGCGGTGCCGTTTTCGGGGCGCTGTTGCTCTCTTTGTGGATTGCCCGTGAAGTCGAGCGCGTGCATCGGGAAGCCATCGTGTACGCGCTCGACCAGCAGGAGCTCAATGCTCTTTATCGCGAAGTCGTAGAACACGCGGCGGAAGCTATTTGTCGGACCGACCTGAACGGGCGCATTGTCTTTGCCAATGCTGCTGCTGGAGAACTGTTTGGAGTGGCGGCGGAAGAACTCGTGGGCCGGTCGTTTTTCGACTTCGTCGCTTTGCATGCCCGCGATGAAGTTCGTCGGTTTTACCAGGAGCAGTACCGCTTGCGCCTGCCGACGACATTCCGGGAAATTCCCTTCGTCGACGAAAAGGGGGAGCAAAAATGGGTCAGTCAAACTGCCCGACTTCAAGTGCGCGGGACTCAAGTCGAAGGTTTTCAGATCGTTGCCCGGGATATTACGGATCGAGTGTCCATTGTGGAGCAATTGCGGCAGAGTGAGGAGCGGTTTCGCAGCACGTTTGAACGTGCACCGATCGGGATCGCCCTCGTGGCACCGAGCGGCCAGTTTCTACGAGTGAATGCTGCGCTGTGTGAGATGCTCGGGTACTCGGAGGAGGAGTTGCTCCAGCGGGATTTCCAATCGATCACGTACCCGGAAGACCTCGAGCCGGATCTCGCTTTGGTCGCCGAGTGCTTGGAAGGAAAGCGCGACACCTACGTTATGGAAAAACGGTACGTGCGGCCCGATGGGCAACTTGTGCTTGCCAGACTTTTGGTGGGTTTGGTGCGGGATTCCTTTGGGCTTCCGGTTCATTTTGTTTCGTTGATCGAAGACATCACGGAGAGGAAGCGGCTCGAGCAGGAGTTGCGAGTGGCAAAGGGTGTGGCGGAGGAGGCCACGCGAGCGAAGACGATGTTTCTTGCCCGGATGAGCCACGAGATTCGCACGCCCCTGAACGGTGTGCTGGGGATGTTGGAGCTATTGCAGTCGACGGAGCTGACGCAGGAGCAGCGCTGTTATGTGGAAACCGCGGTCGCTTCTGGGCACACCCTGCTCGCCTTGCTGAACGATTTGCTCGACCTGTCGCGGATCGAGACCGGAGCTGTCGAACTCCGAGCCGAACCTGTGGACTGCCGTGCCTTACTGGAGGAGGTCTGCCGCAGTCTTCAGCCAAAGGCCGACGAAAAACAGCTCCGACTCGAGTTGCACGTTGCCCGCGAGGTGCCGCGCACGCTTCTGGTCGACCCGAGAGCACTACGCCAAATCTTGGTGAACTTTCTGTCGAACGCCGTCAAGTTTACAGACAGTGGCGGTGTCCGCGTAGAACTCCACTGGGCACCAGAGCAGGGGCAGTTGCACCTCGCGGTTCACGACACTGGTCCGGGCATTCCTCCCTCGGAGCTGGAGCTCATCTTTTCCGAGTTTGCGCAAACAAAAGAGGGCCGCGGGTTAGGCGGTACCGGTCTTGGTCTAGCCATTGCCCGCCGCCTCGCGGAGGCAATGGGCGGACGGGTTTGGGCGGAAAGCGAGCTTGGCCGCGGCAGTATCTTTCATGCTCTGTTGCCTGCAACGTTACCAACTCCAGAAGAGAGAGAGACCAGAGAGCTTGGGTGCACCATCGACCAGGGGAGGGTCCTTCCCGAGGGCGTGTGGCGGGTTTTTGTGATCGAGGATCACCCGGTGAATCAGCTTGTCATTCGCCGGATGTTGGAAAAGGCCGGGCATGAGGTCGAGGTGGCAAACGACGGCGAGGCGGCGCTGGCCAGACTGCAATCGGATGGCGCGCGTTTCGATGTGCTGGTGGTCGACCTCGAAATGCCGAACTTGGGTGGCCTAGAACTCATCAAACGGCTGCGGGCGCAGGAAGCAAAGGGCGTAACCTACGCAAGACGGGGACATCGGGTGCCGATCGTGGTATTGACGGCACACGCTTGGACCGATGAGCGACAGCGTTGCCTCGAGGCTGGGGCCGATGAGCACCTGGCCAAGCCCGTGCAAGGGGAAACCTTGTGTCGGGCGCTGAGAAAGGTGATCGCTGCCAATCGAGAGGCCAAAGACCTACCGACATTGTCGAAAGTGGCCGCGGTCGGGTACTGATGTCGGAAGCTCTGCGCGAAGAGAGGTAAAGTTTTCTTGCAACACTTCCGACCGTGTGGCAGCTTGCCCACATGGGAATCGGAGAAGCCGCCTCGGCAAACCTGGCAGCGCGTACGCCCGGGCGGCCACTGCGCGTGGTGCTGCTGACGTTTTACAATTACGAATCGCACGCCTTGCGGATCTTTCACCCATTGTTGAAGCAGCGAGGGCACGACGTGCACTCGATTTTCTTCAAGAACTACTTCACTTACGTTGCGCCCACGCCGGCTGAGGAAGATATGGTGGTCGACCTGGTCACTCGCTTGCAGCCCGATTTGGTCGCAATGAGTGTGTGGTCGACCTACTATCAGTTGGCCGCGCGGCTTACCCGGAGGATCAAAGCGGCTGTCAATCCGGTAGTGATTTGGGGCGGAATTCACGCGCAGGCTTGTAGCGAAGAATGCTTGGAGCATGCTGACATCGTTTGCCGCGGCGAGGGCGAGTACGTGCTGGCCGAGCTTACGGATCGACTGGGCTTGGGAGAAGATTTCACCGATTTAGCCGGCTGTTGGGTGCGCCGCGGAGACAAGCTTTACCGAAACCCGCCACGTCAGCTCATTGCCGACTTGGATGCGCTACCCCTTCCCGATCTTTCCCCGGAAAATAAGTACTATCTCGGCCACGGGCGGTGGCGAGACGTTGCTCGCTGGGACCAAGCGGCGGTGAGTTACGACGTGATGACGGTACGCGGGTGTCCCTTTCAGTGTACCTTTTGCATTCATAACTTTACCCGGCCGGCGACACAGGGCCTCGGCACTTATATCCGGCGGCGTAGTGTGGAGCATGTGATGGCCGAGCTGCGCATGGTGAAGGCCTCGCGCCCGCGGCTGCGCGCCATCGCCTTCAGCGACGACATTTTCGCGCCACCTCGCCCTTGGCTCGAAGAATTTTGCGCTCGCTACAAAGAAGAAATCGGGCTTCCCTTCGTGATTTTTTCCTTTCCTGGGATGGTCGACGAGCGGAAGGTCGGGCTCCTGCGGGAGGCGGGCTTGTGGTGCACGACCATTGGCATTCAGTCGGGCTCGGAACGGATCCGAAGGGATTGCTACGAGAGGGAAACTTCGAACGAAACCATCATCAACGCGTGCCGCATTTTCGCGCAGTTCGGGGTGCAACGAAACCTCGATTTCATCCTCGACAACCCTTACGAGACCGACGAGGATCGCTACGAGACAATTGACTTGCTGTTGCGCCTACCCAAGCCGTTTTACGCAAACTTCTTTTCGCTCACGTACTTTCCGGGAGTGGACCTCACGGAGCGCGCGTTGCGAGACGGGTACATTACACGCGACGATGTGGAGGACCGTGCACAGAAGGGTTACCACCTTTGGGGTGGAGCACTGATGCCTATCCGCTCGCCGGAAAACTTGTATTGGGACGTGTTGTACACGATGGCGGTCCACGGTTTTCCCCGGTGGTTGGTCACCCGTCTTGCCAAGGGACGGCTCCTTCGCCGCAACGTAAGGCAGTTTGCGCGCTGCATGCGATGGGTGAGTACGCTGGGGGCCTGGAAACAGCGAGTCGCGGATCGATGGGCGGGAAGACCGAACCTCCTCGATCAGTATTTCTTGAACACGAACCGGGAGGACGTTCCCGCCGAGCCCGTTGTGCATCCGAACTTTGGTCTGGCCCCATTGACCCTCTCTACCCGCGCCGAAGCTGGCAAGCTCGCCGCAGCTTACCGGCAAACCACTTCCGAGCATTCACCCGAGGTCGCCTCGGCGTAAGAAGAGAGCCGTCGGGGCGACTGTGCTGGTTTGTGAGCTAAAGTACTAGGTAGGAACAAGCCTCGACCCGCGGCCCCCTGCCCTAGCGAGGTATCGCTTCTCCGACCAATACTTCGCTGGTGGAAGACCACATACTGGGTGGTGATGGTGGTGGTCCACTGTGCGGAGATTAGTGGCTGTGCTCTGGCTGCCAGCTTCAACCAAGAACCTGCTGGAAAACCCAGCTCCCACCTCCGCGAGGGAAACTTGGGCTCCGATCGTTTTCTCTGGTGCGGCCGGGGCTCGCCAAAGACGTGGCAGACGGAGAGGGAGGGATTCGAACCCTCGGTAGAGTTTTAGCCCTACACACGCTTAGCAGGCGTGCGCCTTCGACCTCTCGGCCACCTCTCCAAGCGCCGGATTTCGGCCTTGATTACCCTTTGGCGGGGGTCTCTGCAACTCTATGCCTCTGCACCAGTTGCCGCAGATACAGCGCATCGTGCACCGCGGCAGCCTCGACGTCGTTGTTGAAATACACAAAGCATGGCTTGCCCGCCCGAGCTTGGGTGCGCAGCCATCGCGCCCAACGCCGAAGTCGAGGCCGACTGTAGCGGCCAGCGTAACCCATCAGCGGACCATGAAAGCGCACGTACACCGCTGGTCCGACGCTGACCCGGGGCACGCGCAGGCCTGGGAAATCGTGAACCACAAACACAGCATCGTGCTCGGCGAGCAGTTGCCGCACCTTGGGCACGAACCAACTCGGATGCCGAAACTCGAAAGCGTGGATGTGCCCGCGGGGTAGCTCCGACAAAAAGGAAGAGAGCCGCTCTGCGTCACATCGCCAGCGCGGGGGTAGCTGGTACAAGATCGGTCCGAGATGTTCGCCCAGTTGGGCGATCGCGTGGAAGAACTGTTCCAGGGTTCGACTGACTTCGTGGAGCTTCCTCCGGTGGGTGAAAAAGCGGTTTGCCTTGACGGCAAAGAGAAAACCAGGCGGGGCCATCTCTCGCCAACGTTCGGCAACTTCCGGAGTCGGCATCCGATAGAAGGTGTTGTTAATTTCTACCGTGTCGAAGGTTTGCGCGTAGAAAGGGAACCACTGCGCCGTGGGGAGATGCTCGGGATAGAAAAGCCCGCGCCAGCCATTGTACTGCCAACCGGAACAACCAACGCGGATCGGAGCTAAAGAGCCGGCTGCCATACGCCTGGAATTGTCGTCCCACAGTCAGGACACCGTCCCTCCCCAACCCGGTTGCTCAGCAAGGTGAAGCCATACCGTCCGACCAAGAGGGCACGGCACTGATGGCAATAAGTATTTTCTCCCCCTTCCCCCGGAACGTTGCCCTCGTAGACATAGCGCAAGCCAGCATGGAAACCGATCTCCCGGGCGCGGCGCAGTGTGGCTACGGGCGTGCGCGGGCGGTCCACCAGGCGGTACGTCGGGTAGAACTGGGTTACGTGCCAGGGAATGTTGGGATCGATGTCAACCAAGAACTCCGCAATGTCTCGCAGTTCTTCATCGCTGTCGTTGTGTCCGGGAATGACCAACGTGGTGACTTCTACCCATACCCCGAGAGCTTTGTAACGGCGGATGTTGTCGAGCACGGGCGAAAGGCGAGCCCCCGTCATTTGCTTGTGGGCACTGTCGCGAAAGCTCTTGAGGTCGATATTCGCCGCATCGAGGTACGGGGCAATCGTTTCCAATGCTTCCTTGCCAATATAGCCGTTGGTCACGAACACGTTGCGCAGACCACGACTGCGCGCCAAGCGGGCGGTGTCGAAGGCAAACTCGAAAAAAATGGTGGGTTCCGTGTACGTGTACGCGATGCTGGCGCATCCGCTTCGCAAGGCGGCACTTACCACTTCTTCGGGACTGACGTCTTCGCCCGGGATCCGTGCCCCAGCCTCTCGTAGGGTGAGGCACAGCACGTCCGGGTCGTCCGTCCCCCCGTTGGGCAAGATGACACCCTTTTCCTTGGGCTGCTGGGAGATCTCGTAATTTTGGCAGTGTAAGCAGCGGAAGTTACAGCCGACCGTCGCGATGGAGTAAGACAAGGAGCCAGGTAAGAAGTGGAACAATGGTTTCTTCTCGATCGGGTCGACCAGACGAGCAACGAGCCGTCCGTACACGAGCGTGAATAACTTTCCTTCGACGTTCACGCGCACGCCACAAGCCCCGCGCCGACCACGCGAAATTTTGCAGTCGAGTGCGCACAGAGTGCATTCCACCCGGCCTTCGGGAAGAGGATGCCAGAACAGCGCTTCGCGGACGGAGCTCATCGCGGCTGGCGAGCATTATACGGCGCATTCGCGGCACTCGGCTAGAGCGGCATCGTCGACAAGGGACAGGACTTGCCCAGGGCGGCTTCCGTAACGGTAGACGGTAATCCCTTTCAGGCGGTACTCTCGCGCCATGAGATAGATGTCCCGCACTTGCTCGGCCGTGGCATCCGCCGGCAGGTTGATGGTCTTCGATACTGCCGCATCGATGTATGCTTGGAACTGCGACTGCATCCGCACATGCCATTCTGGCGCGATATCCAAAGCGGTGGGGAACCGTTGCCGGATTTCCTCCGGTACGAGGGAGCAGTCGCGGATGGTGCCGTGTTGCAAGACGTGCTCGCGCACGGCTGCAGCTTGATCGCCGAGAGACTGGATTGCACGCTCTACGGCTGGATGCACTTCCATAAAGTGCCGGCCATCGAGGAGACGGCGGCAAACCGCAAGGGCAAACAGCGGCTCGATGCCGCTAGAAACACCGGCAATCAAGCTGATCGTGCCGGTGGGGGCGATACAAGTCACCGTTGCGTTTCGCAGCGTTCGATAACCGACCCCTGGCCACACACTTTCAGGAAAAGCGGGAAACGAACCCCTGCGTTTTCCCAGTTCGAGTGAGGCAATGCGCGCTTCGATGCTGAGAAAGGTAACGATGTCCCCGGCAAGGGATACAGCGTCGATCGAGTCGTAGGGAATTCCTAGTTCGATGAGAAGGTCCGCGAGCCCCATCACCCCGAGGCCAAGCTTACGGGTACGCCTAGTGGCAGCGCGGATTTCCGGCGACGGGAACGCAGTAGCCTCGATCACGTTGTCGAGGAACACCACCGCGTCATGGATCGCCTCTCGCAGGGCCGGCCAGTCGATTTCATTTCCCCGCAGGAAACGCGGTAAACTGATCGAGCCGAGCACGCACGATTCATTGGGCAAAAGCGGCTGCTCGCCGCACGGGTTGGTCGCTTCAATCGTGCCGAGAGCGGGAACGGTATGGTGCTTATTGATTTCGTCGAGGAAGATGAGCCCAGGGTCACCGCAGCGGCAAGCGGCGTCGGCAATACGTTCCAGAAGCTCGCGTGGGTCGACGTGACGGACCACCTGCCCGGTGCGCGGGTTAATGAGAGGGAACGGCTCGCCACGATCGTAAGCATCGAAAAAGCCCTGGGTCATGCCTACGCTGATGTTGAAGTTCTCCA
>BEIG01000075.1 GCA_002898795.1 bacterium HR30
CAAATCAGCCCGTGCCCCGGCCGGCGGTCGGAAAAGGTAGTCGCCACTTCCGTCGACCGGCTAAATCGGGAAGCAACTGGGTCAATCCACAGCCGCCCGCGGGTGGCGGAGTGGCTCAGGATAGCGCACGGCCGTGAGGCAAAGGCCATGAGCAGGGGCTGTGGGCCCCGCCAAGTTACGGTTGCGCGCCGCCAGGAGGGTACGAACGTCATCTGGTGTGCGTTTGCCGAATCCGACCTCCACAAAGGTTCCCACCATGTTACGCACCATGTGGCGCAAGAATCCGTTGGCCTCGATGCGGTAAATTACCAGTTCATCTTGGCGGGTAATGGTACTCTCTAGAACACACCGAACCGGGTGAGCCGCCTCGCACCCTGCGGCGCGAAAAGCGGAAAAGTCGTGCTCGCCGCACACTTTAGCTGCTGCCTCTTGCATCGCGCTTACATCGAGCGGGCGTGCTACATGCCACGCGTAGCGACGCCAAAACGGGCTGGCCACCCGACAGTTCCAAATGCGATACGTGTAGATGCGACTCAAGGCCCACCGTCGCGGATGAAAGTCGTCGGGCACAACATCGGCATCCAATATGGCTATATCGGCAGGGGTTGTGGCATTGAGCGCCCGGACCAAGACTTCAGGAGGCCACGCACGCTCCAAGGCAAAACTGGCCACTTGGCCTGAGGCGTGTACCCCTGCATCTGTTCGACCTGCCGCCAAAACCCGCACCCTTTGACCCGTCACCGTGGCGAGGGCACGTTCCAATTCCGCTTGCACCGTGCGCCCCCGAGCCTGCACCTGCCAGCCCAGGTAGCCGGTGCCTTCGTATTGCACAACGAGCCGATACCGCATGTGCGTTTTACAGGTAGTCCCGCACGAGCAGCTCGGCAATTTGTACGGCGTTCGTCGCCGATCCTTTTCGCGTGTTGTCGAGGGCCACCCACAGATGCACGCCGGGCACGTCGGGATCTACCCCCACGCACGCAACGTGAGTGGCGTCACTTCCAACTACCGTAGCCGGGGTCGGCAACGGGAAAGCTGCTTCTGCCGCTGCGTCGGAAGACTCGACCAGGAGTAGCCCTGGTGCGGTACGGAGTTGCTGCAGCACTGTCGCGAAATCGACCTTCGTGCTCCACCCAACACTCACCGTCATCGCTAAGCCGAAGAACACCGGAACCTGCACTCGGCTAAGCTCGACCGGTAATGTGGGGGCTTCCAAGACCTGCCGCAGGTGTTGCACCGCCTCTTCCCCGTCGCTCGACGCTCTTCCGAAACCGGTTGCCCAGCTTCCAACCGGACAAACATTGAATGCCACCCGCTGCGGGAACGCATCCGATGGTTCCGGTTCTGCGCCGCTCAACAGACTCCGTACCTCTCGCTCCAAAAGTTCCACTCCCGTCCGACCCGCAAGCGATACAGGCTCGAGCACCGTGGCAGCAACCCGTGCCAGGCCAGCAAGTTGCCTTAACGGGTGTAACACAACAGCCAACGCAACCGCTGTCGGGTGCGGACTAGCCACGCAGCGGCTCTCCCGTGCCGTTGCCAAGACGCGGGCGTTGACTTCAGGCACAACCATGAGCACCGCTTCCGACTCGCCCCGACAGGCACTAGCGTCGATCACAAAAGCCCCGGCCGCCACAGCACGTTGCCTCCAGGGCCGCGCAACGGCCGGCGGACAGGCAAGAAACACGATGTCCGTGCCTGAAAGCTCCGTATCCGCGGCGAGTTCCTCCACGGCTGTATCGCCACCCTCGATCTCTTGCCCCAAAGAGGCTCGGGTGGCAAAGAGGCGCATGCGCCCGAGCGGAAACCCCCGCTCCGCCAAAACGGCGACGATTTCCCGGCCAACGATACCCGTAGCCCCAATGACGGCAACGTCGTACGCGGCTTTTTTCATGCTCCAGGCTTCACGGCCGCTAGTGCATCGACCACCGCCGTGCCCATTTCCTCGCAACCAACCACCGAGCACCCCGGTTGGGCGATGTCGCCCGTGCGCAGGCCCTGGGACAGAACGTTGGCCACGGCGATCTCGATCGCACGCGCCGCTTCGTTCTGACCAAAGGAGTGCCGCAACAGCATGGCGGCCGACAAAATGGCGGCGAGGGGATTCGCCTTGTCCTGACCCGCGATGTCGGGCGCGCTGCCGTGGATAGGCTCGTACAAGCCCCGTGGTAAGCCCACACGGTTCGTTGCTTCGCCCAGCGAGGCAGAAGGCAGCAATCCCATCGATCCGGCCAGCATCGAAGCCTCGTCCGTGAGAATATCGCCGAACAGGTTCTCGGTGGCGATCACGTCGAAGTCGCGCGGACGCCGAAGAAGGTGCATGGCCATGGCATCCACCAGCACATCCTCGTACGCGACCTCGGGAAATTCCCGGCGCACCTCGTGGGCAACTTCTCGCCACAAACGAGACGAGGAGAGCACGTTCGCCTTATCCACCGAGGCCAGCCGCTTGCGCCGTTGCTGCGCCAGGGTAAACGCCGTGCGCATCAAACGAGCAATTTCGTGCTCGTTGTAAACCATAGTGTCGAGCGCCTCGCGGCCGCTTGGCCCGTTACGGCGCTCGCTCGGTTTTCCAAAGTAAATGCCGCCCGTTAGCTCACGAACGACGACCAAATCTACTCCGCGCAAGACCTCTGGCTTCAGGGGCGATGCGTCCAGCAGCTCCGGGAACGGCTTTACGGGGCGGAGGTTGGCAAACAGCCCCAGTTCCTTGCGCAACCCGAGAAGAGCCTGCTCCGGGCGAACGTTCGCCCGCGGGTCGTCCCACTTCGGACCACCCACCGCTCCCAAAAGGACCGCGTCGCTTTGCTTTGCGGCCTCGAGAGCGGCAGCGGGCAGGGGCTCACCCAGTTGATCAATGGCTGCCCCGCCGACCACCGCGGTGTCGAATTCCAGCGCAAAGCCGAACAACTCCGCACACCGCTCTAACACCCGCCGGGCTTGGGTGGTCACTTCCGGACCAATCCCATCCCCCGGCAAAACCAGCACCCGCACTCCCGGCCTCCACACTCTTTCCGCCGCTTACGGCTCCTCGCCAGAAATTTGGCGGTAGCGTGTACGGCGGCTTTGTATTTTGTTGAGTGCATTCACATAGGCAAGCGCACTGGCGTGCACAATGTCGGTATGGGCTCCTTGACCGGTTGCCGTGACACCGTCGAGACTGATCAAGCACGAAACTTCTCCCATGGCATCGGTGCCACCGGTAATGGCTTTCACGGCGTAGCGCTCCAAGCGAGGTTGTACCCCTACCAGTTCCGCGATGGCCTTGAAACACGCATCCACCATGCCGTCGCCCTCGGCCGCCCCCTGTTTCACCGCGCCGTCGACGCGCAAGCGGACTTGCGCCGACGGAACGCCATGCGTTGAAGCACGCACCTCCAGTTCGAGCAGCTCCAAATAATCAGGGCCACGAACGGCTTCTTCCGTCACAATGGCCAGGATGTCTTCGTCGTATACGAACTTTTTGCGATCCGCCAATTCCTTGAATTTGGCGAACGCCTTGTTCATGTCGACGTTGTATAAATCTACGCCCAGTTGCTTCAGCCTCTCGGCAAATGCGTGCCGTCCGGAGTGCTTGCCCAGCACGAGTTTGTTGCTCGGCAAACCGATAGACTCCGGCCGCATAATTTCGTAGGTCAGTTTGTCTTTTAACACACCGTCCTGGTGAATCCCCGCCTCGTGGGCAAATGCGTTATCTCCCACAATCGGTTTGTTCACGGGAACGACCAACCCGGTCACCTGCGACAGCAAGCGGCTTGCGGGGTAAATCTGCTCCGTGACGATGTTCGTCCGCAATTTGAAGAAGTCGCTGCGGGTGTGGATCGCCATCACCACTTCTTCGAGCGACGTGTTCCCCGCCCGCTCGCCAATGCCGTTGACGGTGCACTCCACCTGCCGTGCCCCGTTGCGCACGGCTGCAAGCGAGTTGGCCACCGCCATCCCCAAGTCATTGTGACAGTGTGCGCTCCACACCACGCGGTCGCTCCCCGGCGTGTTCGCAATTAGATACCGGAACAAAGCCCCAAATTCCTCCGGCACCGCATAACCCGTGGTGTCCGGTACATTGACGACCGTTGCTCCACAACGGATCACTTCGCCAAACACTTGAACCAAGTAGTCCGGGTCGGACCGCGATGCGTCTTCAGCGGAGAATTCCACGTAGTCCAAATACTTGCGGCAGTATTCCACAGCCCAGCAGGCAGCGTCGATCACCTCTTGCCTGGTCATCATGAGCTTGCGCTCGAGGTGCAAATCCGAAGTGGCAATGAACACGTGGATTCCTGGGTTCCGCGCCTTTTCGACCGCCCGAATGGCTTGCACCATGTCGTTCTCCTTGGTGCGCGCCAAGCTCAGGACGACCGGGCGCGTAACGGTAGCGGCCACTCTGGCCACGGCTTCGAAGTCACCCGGCGAAGAGGCCGCAAACCCTGCCTCGATGACGTCTACTCCCAACCGTTCCAGTTGCCGCGCCACCAGCACTTTTTCTTCCACGTTCATGCTGGCACCCGGCGATTGTTCTCCGTCGCGCAGCGTGGTGTCAAAGATCCTCACGACGTCCGGATCGTGTTTCATCGTTCGTTACTCCCTTCTATTTTTCTACGGTCTCCAAAGCCTCCGAACCGAAGCGCAACGGGAGGGAGTTGCCCGCGGCGCAAATAAAAACGCCACGGGCAGCGTCTCCCGCCCGTGGCGTCCAGCGGTTCGGTGATACCAATCACGTCCCCGCAGACGCACCGGGCGGGCAGCGAAGCAGCAGCTCGCTAAGAAGCCCCAAAACCGGAATGTTGCGGGTAACGTTGTTGCTGTTCATGCGCGGTGTTGGGAACTAAACGAGCGCTGTCACCTTGTCAAGCGATTTGTTTCGAGATCCCGTCCGAATTGTTGTCTCGCCCCACGCAACGGCGAAGCAGCGCGGGTGAACGACGCATTGGCCCCACGCGGTTGGCAATGTTTTCCACCCGTTCGCGCGGTAGGCCGCGGCCCCGACCTTTTCCCAACCGCGGCTCGGCACCATGTCGCCTCGGAGTCGAGCTTGGCACAAGTCATCTTCTCATCTGCCGCCTCTCTGCTTCCACGCCACACAGACAACCTTGAGGCCTACGAACCTACTGTCGGAACGAGGTAGTAATTCGGCAAACTCGGGGGCTGGTTCGAAAACACGAGCGTTGTTACAGCCCCACCCCATGATCAACATTCGAGTGCGAGAGCAGCTTTACTCTGGGCGGCACGGTCACGACTTTCCCCCTCTGGATCCCCAAATGGCCCGCGCAATCGCGGCTCGCTTTAACGAGGACAACCGCTTTTTCCCCTCCCTTCTCGGGCTTCGGGTGGTGGAGCTACGCACCGGCTATGCGCGACTGGAAGTAGAAAACCGCACGCAGCTCATGCAACCTGCGGGGGTGATGCACGGGGGCGCCAGCTTTGGTCTTGCCGACACCGCCGTGGCTGCCGCACTGGCAACGCTTTACGAAGTTGGCACTTTGTTCCTCACCATCGAGATGAAAATGAACTACCTCGAGCCCATTCCCGCGGGCTTGGTGGTAGCGGAAGCCTTTGTGCTTCGCTCGAGCAAGCGCAGTGCTTACGCCGAAGTGGACGTGTGGGCTCAGGGCCAGTTAGCTGGCCGCGCCACTACCACGTACATGATTCGGCCTCCTCAGGCTGGCGCATAAGACAGCAGAGGCGGCTGCGCACGAAGGGCGCGATCTTTCGGCCTGGGGAGCTTGAACTCACCGGTACCGGTTCACTCGTGCGCCGTAGGACGGTGGACTTCTCCTGCGCGCTGTGGCTAAACGGCGCCAGTGAAGGCTCGAGCGAAAGGAAGTCACATGGCAGCACGGAAGTCCTTTGGTCTGCTCGTCGGGATGCTTTGCCTCTGGAACTCCCTGAGCGCTTGTGGCGGCGGGGGCAATGGCGGTCCCCCCGTTACTCCGAGCACGCCAACCCGTACTCCGACCCGCACACTGCGACCTGGAGAGCCCACCTTTACGCCAACGCGCACCGTGCCGCCGCCTTCGCCGACACCGACCCCGACCCCCGTGGAGGTTGTGCCCGGAACCCGCGGAATCGTCGACACGGTTCGCGTCGCCCCGCCGGGGGCAATCGTGGCTGTTCCTGCGGGAGTGTACGAGCCGTTTGGCTTAACTGCCGCGGATTTAAACGGACCGGTTCGGATTGTCGCCGACGTGACCGGACAACTTACGGGATCTGCGGCTGGTGAGGTGGTGGTCAATGCCAATGGCGGCGCCACGGCGGTCACGCTCGACGGAGTAACCGGGGTCACCCTCGAAGGATTTACCCTGCGCAGCGCCGCACGCGCCGCAATCGAAGTGCGCGACAGCAGCGACGTCACGCTCCTGAGCTTGGTAGTGCGCGAGAACGGGCGCGACGGAGTGAGAGTGCTTCAGAGCAGCGGGGTCCGTATTTGGAACAACCTGCTGTGGCGCAACGCGGGCGCTGGGGTTGCGTTGCTCAACTCGTCTGGCATCGCGGTGGTAAACAACACCTTTTACGGTAACCGCGGCAGCGGTGTCGTCATCGGATCACCTGACCTCCCGAGCAGCAATGTCCTGGCACGCAACAACATTTTTGTCGCAAATGCGCCGTTCGGAATCTTGGTGGACCCAGCCTCTACCGATTTTGACGGCAACTTCAATCTCAATCGGGATGGGTATGGCAACACGGCTGCAGGGCCAAACGATCTAAACGTCGATCCGTTCTGGCTAGACCCGAACAACCCGGACAGGTTACGGATCCCAGGCACCGACGACGAGTGCCGGGGCGGTAGTGCGATTATGGATGCCGGCGACCCTGACACCGATCCGGAACTGGTTGCCATCTTGGCGCAGCGGACCACACAAACGGACAACAAACCCGATTGCACTGGCGTGGGATGTTGTCCTCCGGGTTGCTTTCCAGGCAGTGAGGTGGAGTGTGTTCGGGTAGGCAAGGTCGACCTTGGCTACCATTATCCAATTCGGTAACACGCTGACGCCTTCGAACATCCTGCGGGCGGTCTACCCCAGGCAACACGCGGGACAACTCGAACCACACGCCCACGTGAGATTCGTGAGGTAGCTCGTGCCAAAGCGAAGAAAGAACATGCAGGCGCGTAAAAACACTGGCGCCACGGTCAGTTACCAAGGCCAGCTCTGGCAGATGGCCGACGCGCTGCGCGGCAGCATGGATGCTGCCGAATACAAGCACGTGGTGCAAGGTCGCATCTTGCTCAAGTGCCTTTCCGACGCATTCGAGGAACGACAGGCCCAGCTCGAAGCCGAACGCTCGAAGGGTGCGGGCCCCGAAAATCCCAACGAGTGCCATGCGGTCAACATCTTCTTTTGGGTGCCACGGGAGGGGCGGCGGGAGGAACTCAGGACCCGCCCGCGCCAGTCTAATATCAGTCAGTTCGTGCGCGCCGGGGCATCGAGAACCTGAAGGCGCTGGAGGTGGATCTATGAATCCCAAAGTGTCTATCCCGCGTGAACACATTGCAGCTTTTTGCCAAAAGCACGGAATTCGGTGGCTGGCAGTTTTTGGTTCGGCGCTCCGGGATGATTTTGGCCCCGACAGAGACATAGATATACTGGTCGAATTCGAGCCAGATCGCATCCCAACACTCTTTGATCTAGCCGGTATGGAGCACGAACTTTCTGCTTTGCTCGGCGGCAGGAAGGTAGACTTGCGAACCCCAGGCGACCTAAGCCGTTACTTTCGCCGCCAAGTGATGGAAGAAGCCGAGGTGCAATATGCGGCCCCATGACCGCATCCGTCTTCAACACATGTTGGATGCGGCCGAGCAGGCCCGTATCTTTGTTCACAACAAAAGCCGCGCGGACCTCGATCAAGACCTTCAGTTGGTTTGGGCGCTTACGAAAGCCATCGAGATTATCGGTGAAGCTGCCCACCAAGTCAGCGCCGAGACAAAGGCCCAGTTGAGGGACATTCCCTGGGAGAAAATAACGGGGATGCGACACCAATTGGTCCACGCTTCTTTCGATATTGACCTGGACATTCTCTGGAAGACCGTGCAGGACGGGCTGCCACCGCTGATTGCTGCTCTTGAAAAGAATGTCGAATCGCCTGCACGTCACTCCGGCAGCGGTTCAAGGGTAATTTCAATTGGGCTGCGCTGGAAAGCTATCTCGGCCCACCAATTGTCCCTAACCTCGAGGAGCCAGCATACGACCGTTGAGCAACTGTTGAGAAAGAAACGGGAGGAAAGCCTCAAGATCGCTGCCAAGCACGGCGCTCGGAACGCCGACGTCTTTGGCTCCACGGCCCGCGGCAAAGCCGACGAAAAAAAGCGATATCGATCTCCTGGTGGAATTCGAGCACGGACACCGCCTGCTTGACCACGCGGCGCTGTGGCTCGAACCGGATCAACTGCTTGGCTGTGAGGTAGACGCGGTGAGCAATCGCCGCATCAAGCCGCGCATTCGAGATCGGGTGTTGAACGAGGCGGTATCACGATGAGAGACCCCAAGGGGGGCCCGCGACACATCCCGGACACCATTGCTCGGTTCGAGCGCTACACGACCCGCGGCTGCAAGGTGCTTGCGCGGGAGAGGTGATCCAGTTCTGAATCTTTCTCCACCTTGAGGTCATCGACAAGGCCGCGGGATACCTCGCCCGGGTCTTCTCCAACACACCCGGATGTGCCGTGGCGCCACATCGCAGCCATGCCCAATGTGCTGGTACGCGAATGCTCCGGAGTCGACCCTACGACCCGTGGTGGGTGAAGGATGCCGGCAGGAACGGTTTTCACCGGCAAGGGGGTCATAACACCTCGACACGTTCGGCCGAGGCTTGCCTCGCCTCACACGACATCCGTCTGCAAGGGTACGATTGTTCCCAAACGGGCGCGTATTTCATCACCATCTGCACGCAAGATCGCGCATGCCTGTTCGGCAAGCGGTAGGGGCGGGTTTGAAACCCGCCCACCGATGTTTCGGGCGGGTTTGAAACCCGCCCCTACCGCACCACCACGAAACGGTATGCGTTAGCCGAAATCGTGCGCCAATGGAAAACGTTTTCCGCGCGTCGGACCACTCGACGTTGCGGCACACGGGGCGTGCCTGTGTGGCAACGCAACGATTCCGAAGACATGATCCGAGGTGGCGAATCCCTGAAGCGCTTCCGCGAATACATCGCGCATAGCCCGTTGCAGTGGACCACGGATCGGAAAAACCCGAACATTGCACGGGCAGCGCATCCGAACATCATCGGGGCGACGCATGCGTCGCCCCGACGAAAAGACGAACCACGGCGGACCTGAGCGAATCGACTACCTGTGAACGACTCCCTCAGTCCGAGGTCGTGCTGGGGGGCAACCCGACTTCCTCTTCTTCTTGCGTCAGGCCAGCCTTTTTTGCCTCCCGCCGCTGCAGGCGCTTGCGCATTTTCTCCTCTTGCTTCAGTTTGCGCGCCATTTCCTTCCTGCGTTTTTGGTCTCGCTTGAATGTCCTTCCGCCTGCCATTCTGCGGTGCTCCTTTCCGTGTCCGCGATTCGCAACTTTAGCGCCATGGCGCCTCGCTGCTACCAAATGCGAACTCCGAGCGGCAGAGAGGGTACCACCATTTTTCCGCCGTGGCAAACGTACACCCGGAGACGATGCGTCCACCGGCTCTCGGTTCGGTCCCAAGCCGGTTCTTTGCAGACATTGGGGAACAACACAGCTATAAGCGGGGCGAAGTTCGATCGAGGGACGGCCCTATGACGCGCGATGAAAAACTTCGCTTAGCCGTGAGTGTTGCCCGAGCAGCAGCTCGCTCCGGAGAATACCGCAAGCTGGACAAGCTCATCGAAGTCGTGTTCCGGAAGCTGGAGGAACTTTCGCCCGCGGTGGACGAAGACGAGGTGGACCGTGTCTTCAAACTTTAGCTGTCGAGCCCCGCGTGTACGGCTGTTGCACTTCGCGTTGGTGTTTCCCCTCGCTCTTGGCGCAAGCCCCCGTTGTTACGGCGAGCCCCCGTTGGTGGACGCAAGCGTGGTACCCCTATACGTTGGCCAAGAGGTCACGGTAGAGGCTCGCGTACGTGCGGCCCGACGAGAGGGCAACACCGTTCGATTTCAGCTCGAGCAAGCTCCTCATCCCGTGGAGGTGGTGCTGGTAGAAGGTCTGTTGAGTCGCTTCCGCCAAAATCCCGAAGGTTTCGTGGGTAAGGCAATTCGTGCTAGCGGTTCGATTCGAGAGTTTCGCGGGCAATGGGAAATTGTGGTTCGTGACCCGCAGAATATCGGCCTCGCCATGGCTCCAGACGCAGGGGCTGTGGCGCCAGTGCCACGCTCCACCGTGCAAGCTTCGCCAGGGCTCCCCGCATCACCCACCGACGCTGACCGGTGGCAAGCGCTCGAAGCCCGGCTGGAACGTTTGGAGGCGAGCGTTCACGAGCTCCGCTCTGGGCCCGACCGGTTGGGGCCTTCTCCTGAGGGCGGCAGCGAAGAGAACTGCAACGAGCGCTTGCGAAAGGTCGAACTTCGCCTCCGTCAACTCGAGCGAAAACTTGAACAGGGGCGGTAACCGGTGTCGGCTACCCAGGTAGAACGCCGCCCATTGCGTGCGGTCATTTCCTTTACGGCAAAACTCGCAATCACGATCGGCGCGTTTTACCTCTTGTTGCAGCACCCGGTGCAGTCGAGCGAGGGCACCACGGTTCCGGCGCTGCAGGCCATCGTAGCCTATCTTCCTCAAATCGACGCCGCCACGTTTTGGCGTTTCGCCTTGCTTGCCTTTGTCGTCCGTACCACCGGCATGGCTTGTTCCATGCTACGCTGGAACCTTCTGCTGCGAGGTCAGGGGCTTTACTTTCCCCTCTGGCACGTTGTCACCACGTTTTTGATCGGTCGCTTCCTCGGAACGTTTCTACCGTCGACGATCGGGCTCGACGGCTACAAGCTCTACGACGCCGCACGCTTCACTGGCCGCACTGCAGAGGCGGCAGCCGCAACAGTCATGGAAAAGGGCCTAGGCATCGTTGGCATCTTTCTTTGTTTTCTGGTGACCTACCCGCTCGGAAACACCATCCTCGGAAGCCGAGCCGCGTTGATTGGTTGGCTCACGATTCCTGTGGCCGCACTGATCTCGCTCGCCTTCTTTGCCGCTTTGCTGCATCCGCGGTGGCTGTTGTGGTCCCTGGGGCTGTTCTCCAGTCTGCGCCACAGTCGCGTAGCTGCATTCATCGAACGGCTCCATAGTGCCGCAGCAGCCTATCGCGGTCAGAAACTACGGCTAACCGTTGCTGCGGGGCTTAGCTTTTTCGTCCATTTTTTCACCGCCGTCACGTATTTTCTCACGGCTATTGCGGTGGGCGCCCATCACGCCGAGTTTTGGGAGGTGATCTTCGCGTCAACGATCCAAATCTTCGCCACGGTGATGAGTCCGTTCACCATCGCGGGCGAGGGCGTGCGGGAAATCGTTCAAGCGCTTCTTCTCGCGCATCGCATTGGCTTGGAAAGTTCCATTTTGTCCGCGGCCCTCGGATTTTGGGTCGCAGAAGCCCCTACCCTCTCCGGCGGAATTTTCTACCTCCTGCGCGACACGTCGTACCGGCCAAACGTGAGGGTCGTTGCGGCAGCCACACCGCCGGAAAAACCACTCGCACGGGCGTCCTCTTCGAAGTAACATTGCGCACGGAACACGAGGTTGGCGTCCATCCTTTACTTTACAAGCCGGACCCCCTCGAGTAAGAGCAAGCGCGCGAGGATCCCGTATGCAGCTTACGGTGGACGAAGCGGACGTTCGGTTGCTCCTTTCGGTATTGCAAGCTCACGCGACAACTCTCTCACACGAGATCCACAAGGCGGCCACGCGCGAGTTTCGCAAGAAGCTCGAAGAAGAAGAGGAGCGGACAAAAGCACTCATTCAACAGCTCGAGCGGCTCAAAGGGCAGGCAGCGTAAAGCAGCTCGGCCACGCCGTGGAATGCGGTAAGGCGACCAAAGGCTTCATTCGGCACAGGCTTTAGCCGACCGTTGCGGGACGCGGACCCATTGCATCCCGTGCCTGTTCGCACGGAACCCTTGCGCCCCCAATCAAAGGCGGCTCCTTGTCGCACCACGACCCATCGGGACCGTGCGCGAGCGTGGGACTCCACCCGGAAACGACTCGGAAGTACCACGGGGCCAGAGCTCGGAACGCGATGGCCACCACTTCAGCAAAAGTGCAGCACCACGTTGAGTCGCGAAGCAAATCGCGATAAACAGGCCAGTCGTGTCTACCCCCATTCCAAGCGAACTTCGAAACTTAGCGCGCTACCGGGAAGCTTTACGGAAGCTGTTCCGCGCTACGGAGCTTGCCGCGCGCAACATCGGCCTCACGCCCCAACAACATTTGTTGCTCGTTGGTGCAGCCGGCTTGGGCGGCACCGAGGGAGTGAGCATCTCGCGCTTAGCCGATTTTCTCCAATTGCGGCACCACACCGTGGTGGAGTTGGTCGACCGGGCCGAAGCTCAAGGTTACGTCATTCGCAAAGAAAACCCGGCCAACAAACGCGAGGTCCTCGTCGTTGTCACCCCGGCGGGCTTGCGCAAATTGAAACAGTTGTCCACCGAGCATCGGCGTGAGCTGCAGTTCATGCGCCGGCGGATGGACATTTTGGACATCGAGCGGGTATCCACACGCGGCCCGCGCCGTCCTTGAGTAGAACTGCACACGCCGGGGCCGGGAAAAGCAAACCTGCATCCGAGGCGTGGGGCACTCATCTGCCGTCCCAGCTACGACCGAGCAGTTGCTTGCCAGTGCCAAAAAGCCGGCTCGAGCCGCGGGAACAAGCCGGCAACGGCTCATGGAAGGGTACAAAGCGAGCGCGGCTGTGCTTCGCGATGACGGCGTCCTGGGAAAGAACCGACGTGGTGCGGAGGCCGCCGAGCCACGCAGGAGCGATCGCTGACCCACGCTTGCTCCTTGCACTTCCGCGCGGGAAACCGGCTTTCGGCGTACCGGCCGGTAAGCCCAGGCTCGACAGGGACGGAGCCGGCGCAATAAGGCACGGGTCGGCTAAGGAAGGCCCATTTGTGCCGGTGTAGGCGGCCGCCAGGTCACTCCCTGAGCGTCATGGTTCCCCTGGTCGTCTCCGCCAGTTTGGGGCGGCGAGCCGAAGCCCCGTGCCCGCTGGCTGCGTCAGCCCCGGCGCAGCCTAGCCCCAAAACCTCTTTTCCAACGAACAGGAGCGCAACTCGGGCTTGGGACTGAAAGGTTCGGGACCGGATTGCGACGCGGCCGGAACAGTATTCACGACTGGGCGTGCGTTCCGCCGCCTGCAGGAAGGTACAGGGCCTGGTAGCGCAAGTAGTGGGTCCAAACGCGTTTCACGTAGTCACGTGTTTCGCGGTAGGCGATGTCTTCCACGAACTCGTCCGGCGGCTGGCGGTTCGTGCGCGCCAACCACCGGCGCACTGCTTCTTCTCCCGCATTGTAGGCCGCCAGTGCGAGGACGGGGTCGTACGAAAAGCG
Source organism: bacterium HR30 (assembly GCA_002898795.1). GTDB lineage: Bacteria > Desulfobacterota > Binatia > HRBIN30 > HRBIN30 > HRBIN30. Next base: position 13,454 of record BEIG01000075.1, read on the forward strand.
ATCCAACAATTCGCGCAAGTGGCGTGCGGCCAAGTCGATGTTCTGCTCTGGGTCGAACAAATCGATCCTGTTGGGGTCGAGCCCGGCCCCCGCGCCCAGCCGCTGCGCCGTGTTGGGCATCAGTTGCATCAAGCCACAGGCGCCTGCTGGAGAGCACACCTCCGGGTCGAACAAACTTTCCTGACGCATGACGGCCAAGAGCAACAGCGGGTCCAGACCGTAGCTCATGGCCGCCTTCTGGACCAAAGCGTAAAACGCAAGTGGGTACTCGAGCCGCTGTCGCTCTTCCGTCGGAAGATCTCGCCACGTTGCCAGGGCCCGAAGTGCATCAGCGTAGGCATGAGTGCGCCACCACGCAGCGACGAGGAACTCCCGCCAGGCAGCATCGCTCATGACCGCGCCTTGGGCAACCGCAGCCAGCTCCTTACGAGCGAGCGGCAGCACCCCGGCTACGAGCAAGTGCTGCCAACGTTCGAGGTGAAATGGGTCGGCATTCGTAGGCGGCCGGGGCACCGGCACATCGGGTGGCGCTACCGCCAACCCGCTTAGCTGAAACGGTAACGAACCAAGCCCGCGGAGTTGCCTGTCTGCCAGGTAGGCATAAAAGCGGGGGCGACCGCTTGCGAGTCGCGTATACAGTTCACGCGCTTGCCGCTTTCGGCCTTGCTCTTCGAGTGCGCGGGCAAGCCAATACTGCGCCCGTTCGTCGTCGGCGCCCAGTCGTTGGAAAAAGCTCGCCGCTTCGCCAAACGCCCCCGTCTTGAACGCAACCCAACCCCGCCACCAGTGAACTTCCCTCAGTACATCCGGATCGAACACGAACCGATCCGCATCGCGCAACAAAGTCTGAGCCCTTGCCCGTGCGCCCTCGCTGTAAGCAATCCGCGCGCGGGCCAACAACGCTTTGGCGGCTAGGTCGGCTGCCGGATAGCGTCGGATGAGTTCCGCAAAAACTCGATCGGCTGCAGCATTGCGCTCGCGGTTCCACAGCACGGTTCCCATGCGGTGCAAGGCCATGGGGGCCACACGCGCCTCTGGGTACCGATTGGCCACAGCCCACCAACCGGTGAGTGCGTCTTCCCACTGCCCCAGGCCATACGCAACCTCCGCGAGCACCAGCAGCGCCCGTGCACGCACCTCGCTGTCCGGCGCTCCCGCAAGTGGCTCTGCCAACTCGCGGGCCAATGCCCAATCTCCATCCCGCACAGCCCACTCTGCTTCTTGAACCCGCTGCTCGCTCGTTGGTTCGACCATCGGATGCGCGGCACGAAGCGCACGGAGATACCCCCGTGCGCGGGCGCGCACGGCGGCAACCCGCGCCTGTTCCCAAACTTCCCGGAACACCTTTGCCGCTGCTGCAACGTTGCCCGCGCGCTCCTCGCAACGGCCTTGCACCAGCGTCGCCCTTTGTCGCAGCTCTGGGAGCGCGCCAGCCCCTAGCACCCGCGATGCCCAGCCGCGGGCACTCTCCACCTGGCCTGCTTCCTCTTGCCACTCTGCGAGGAACGTTGCCGCTTCGAGGTAAAAGACACTACGCGGAAACTCGCCGACGACCTGAAGCATCGCCGCCACTGCTTCACGCCGTCGCCCGCTACGATCGGCCGCGAGCCCGGCATAAAACCAACTGTGATCTGCCAGCTCCGGGTACGCGTAGGCCAATGCCCGAAACAGCCGGTAGGCCTCGTCATCCTGTTTCAGCCTCCATGCCCGCCACGCAGCCCGGAATTGCTCCTGCTTCGCGCCGGCACTCTGCCAACGCAGCCACACCACTCGTGGGTCGTAACGGCCAAGCGGCTGGGACGAACTGCAACCCAATCCGCACCACATCACCACGAAGACCAACAACCCCAACCGCAGCATCGCTGCTCCGGTTAGCAAATCGTTTCGCTTGCAGCGATCCGTGGAGTTTGCGAACAAGTGGGTTGCCATGTCGCCTCCGGTCATTTTGGCTTCTGCCTCACCGCGTCGGCGGGAACTCTTGGCATCGCTGGGGATTTCCTTTGTGGTGGTGCCAGCGGACATTCATGAATCGCCGCTGCCCACAGAGTCGGTACAAGTTTACGTGCGGCGCTTGGCCTCGGAAAAGGCTTTGGCCATCTCGCAGAAAATTCGCGAAGCTTTCGTTCTGGGCTTCGACACGGAAGTCGAGCTCGATGGCGAGATCCTCGGCAAGCCCGCCGACCCGAGTCACGCCATGACCATGCTGCGCTGCCTTTCGGCGCGCCAACACCGTGTCTGTACAGGCGTGTGCTTCGCTCGTAACGCGAGGATTTTGGAAAACTTCGTGGTGGAAAGCCACGTCACCTTCAAGCCGCTCTCCGACGATCTGATCCGACGCTACGTTGCTACGGGCGAGCCGCTGGACAAAGCGGGAGCTTACGGAGCCCAAGGAGGCGGGCGAGCCTTTATCGAGAAGATCGAGGGCTCCTTGACGAACGTGATTGGCTTGCCGCTGGACGAGGTTGCCGCTTTGCTTCAAAGGCATGGATTGTTGCGCCCATCCTCTGCGTCGGTAGTGGGCGGATGACCCGAACCATCGCTGAGCGAATTGCCTCGATCCGCGAACGCATTGCCCAGGCCGCAGCACGCGTTGGTCGCCCTGCTTCCGACATTCGCATCGTGGCTGTGGCGAAATTGCAGCCGGCTGAGGCGGTACAAGCGGCCGTCGACGCCGGCATCGAAGACATCGGCGAGAACTATGTCCAGGAAGCCAGGGCCAAGGCTGGTTTGATTCGCGGCTCGGTACGGTGGCATTTAGTCGGCCACCTGCAACGCAATAAGGTCAAAGCCGCACTAGAGCTTTTTACTCTCATCCACAGTGTTGACAGCATTGAGTTACTCCACACGATCGAAACCCGCGCGCTTCAGTCGGGCCGCAACCGTGTGGATGTGTTGTTCGAGGTGAACCTTGCCGGAGAAGCCAGCAAGGCGGGCGTAGCGCCTTCGCAGCTCGAAGCCTTGTTTGCTGCAGCGCAGCACTGCCCTCATGTACGCGTATGTGGCCTCATGTGCATCCCCCCGCCACCCCGGCATGCGGAAGACAGTCGCCCGTACTTCCAGAAGCTTCGCGCGTTGCGCGATCACTGGCAGGGTCGCGTGGGTGCGCAGCTTTCTCTCCACGAATTGTCCATGGGAATGAGCGACGACTTCGAAATCGCCGTAGAAGAAGGCGCAACTTTGCTGCGAATCGGCCGGGCAATTTTCGGCGAGCGGCCAGCCAAACTCGGGTGAGGTATCGAGGTCGTGGCTCGCTAGCTACGGTCGATCGGAAAGGGAGGTGAAACACCATGGCTCGAGCTCGCATGGGAACGCCAACGAAAACTCGTACCAGTCCACGCAAAAAAACCTTGCCAACGATTGGCTTTGTTGGCGCCGGCAACATGGCGAGCGCCTTGATACGTGGACTCATCGACGCGGGCCTTGCTTTGCCCTCCGACCTCGTGGCCAGCGACATCGACAAGGCCAAGTTGGCTACCCTCAAGCGCCAACTGAAAATCCGCACCGTGGCTTCGAACCGAGAAGTCGCCGAAACCGCCCAGGTCGTGGTGTTTGCCGTCAAGCCACAAGACTTGGACTCGGTCTTACAAGAATTGCGTGGCGTCGTTGGTCCTAGACACCTCCTCATCAGCATTGCTGCGGGTGTGCCGACAGCGAAATTCGAGTACTCACTCGGCGGCGAGGTGCGCATTCTTCGCGCCATGCCGAACACCCCCGCGTTGATCGGCAAGGGCATGACCGTACTGGTACGTGGGCGCTTCGCCACCGCGGCGGACCTGAAGCTTGGCTTGCAGATTTTTTCGGCGGTCGGCGACGCTGTAGACGTGCAGGACGAACGCATGCTCGATGCCGTGACCGGACTGAGTGGCAGTGGCCCCGCTTACGTGTACTTGTTTGCCGAGGGCTTGATTGCGGGTGGAGTGGCTGCTGGCTTGACCGCCGCTCTGGCCGCACGCCTGACCTTTCAGACAATCGCCGGGGCAGCGGCGATGCTGCAACAAACCGGGCAACCTCCAGAAACGCTGCGTGCCCAGGTAACCTCGCCCGGTGGAACCACGATGGCCGGCTTGAGCGAGCTGCACCGGCGGGGCTTCAAAGATGCACTGATCGCTGCCGTCGTTGCCGCCACGCGGCGTTCACAAGAACTCGGGCGCAAGTAATCTGGCCTCATGTTCGGGAGTAAACGGCCCTTTGGTCCTGGCTTCCGCGCGCACCGCTCCATGGCTCTTGCGCGCCAGGGTTTGGTGTGCACCAGTCAAGCGCTCGCAACCAGCGTGGGAGTGCAGGTGCTCCGCCAAGGTGGCAACGCCATCGATGCGGCCATTGCTGCGAACCTGACACTATGTGTCGTCGAGCCATACAACGTTGGGCTCGGTGGCGACTGCATGCTGCTTTACTGGAGTGCCGCGGAACGGAAGCTTTACGCGCTCAACGGAAGTGGACGAGCTCCCGCCGCGCTGACTGCGGAGCGGCTCGGTGCTGCGGGTTTTTCCAGTATGCCGCTCATTGGTCCGCTGAGTGTCACCGTACCGGGAGCCGTGCAGGCATGGGCGGACGCGCACGCTCGCTTCGGGCGGCTGCGCTGGCCGGAGCTCTTCGAAGGGGCTCTCACGTACGCGGAAGATGGCTTCCCCGTCAGCGAGGTCGTTGCCTGGGAGTGGCAAACGATCTTGAACGCTGGCATTCTGCAAGACGCGCAGGCCCATGCGTGGTTTTCTCTCGACGGGCGGCCTCCGGGCATCGGCGAGGTCATGCGCTTGCCGCATCTAGCGCAATCGCTGCGCGAACTGGCGAGCGGCGGCACGGAGTGGTTTTACCGCGGGCCCTTTGCCGTGGCCGCAGCCGGTGCGGTCGCCGGGCAAGGAGGCGTACTGTCTCCTTCCGACTTCGCCGAGCACAGTTCGTCTTGGGTCGAACCAATGACGACGAGCTACCGCGGCTACACCCTCGTGGAACTGCCCCCGAGCACCCAAGGCGTCACTGTCCTCTTGGCGCTCAACATCCTCGAGAACTTTGACTTGGCGCGTTATGGCCCTTCCGCGCCCGAGGTGCATCACTACCGGATCGAAGCGGTCAAGCTCGCACTGGCCGACCGCAATCGATTTGTGGCTGATCCAGACTTCGCCCGCGTGCCGTTGGGCGAACTTCTATCGAAGGACTACGCGCAAGGCCGGGCAGCATTGTTGCACCCCAAGCGGGCTGTAGCTCGCCCCGCGGCTGGCAAGCTTCCCTCCCAGGGCGACACCGTTTACCTCACCGTGGCCGACGCGGAAGGAAACATCGTATCCATGATCAGTAGCCTCTACTTTCCGTTCGGCTCGGGAGTTGCCGTGCCCAACACCGGCGTCGTGTTGCAAAACCGTGGTGCTGGGTTTGTTGTCGACCCAACTCACCCCAACTGCGTGGCGCCGCGCAAGCGCCCCTTGCACACCATCATCCCTGCCATGTTGTTCCAGGGCGAGCAGCCCATCTTGTCTTTTGGGGTCATGGGTGGCGACCACCAAGCGCAGGCCCATGTGCAGGTGATTTCCCACATGGTTGACTTTGGCGCCAACATCCAGGAGGCCCTCGACCTTCCGCGCTTCCATGTGATCGAGCAAAACCGGGTCGCCTTCGAGGAAGAGTTCGATCCCGAGCTCGTCCGGACCTTGCATGAGTTTGGTCATGCCGTGGCCGACCCTTACGAGGTCCGCTTCCGCGGCGGATTCGGCGGTGGACAAGGGATCATGATCGACTGGGCTAGAGGAGTGTATTGGGGAGGTTCGGACCGCCGCAAAGACGGCGCGGCAATGG
>BEIG01000076.1 GCA_002898795.1 bacterium HR30
CGACTGGGATTCGATCCGTCTTCTCGAGAGCGAAGGCACCGAGTGCTTCTGCCGTCACGGCAAGACCCAGGAGGAGATCATCCTCGACACAGACTCCACCGAAGACCCGACCTACGGGCAGCAGGCGTTCTCGTTCTATAACGCCCACTACGACTCCTCCATGTACCACCCGCTGCTCGTCTTCGAAGCAACCAGCGGCGTGCTCCTGGCCTCGCGGCTGCGCCCGGGCAATGCGATGGGAAGCCGCCAAGCGATCCCTCTCTGCTGCGACCGCTGGTGCGCCGGCTCCGGTTGCGGTTTCCGAAGCGTGCGCTCTCACTGCGAGCCGACACGGCATGTTGCGCTCCCGAGGTGCTTGACTCCGCGCAGTACGCCGGCATCCAGTACGCCATCGGCTTTGGTGGCAACGATCGTCTGCTCGATCGGGTCATGGGCCTGTGCGAGAAGGCCGAACGGCTCTGGGAGTGCAACGCCGACGACCGCAGAGTGCGCCTCTACACCAGCTTCTCTTCTATCCAGCACGGAGCTGGGCACGGCCGCGCCGCGTGGTTGCCAAGATCGAACGTGGTTGGGAGGGGATGAACGTTCGCTTCCTGGTGACCAATCGCCGCCGAGGGGCCGAAGAGGTCTTCAACTGGTACGAGCAACGCAGGCAGGCCGAGAACTTCATCCAGGAGCTCAAGAACGATCTGGAAGCCGAGCGGCTGTCGTGCACCCAGTACCGGGCCAACGCCTTTCGCCTTAAGCTCCACGCGCTCGCCTACAACCTCTTCGTCCTCTTTCGTCGCCTGCTCCTCGGCGGCACCGAGCTCGCACGCGCCACGGTGGGCCCCATTGGCTTGCGGCTGCTCAAGATCGGGGCGCGGGGGAAACAGTCCGCGCCTCGGCTGTGGTCTCCCCTGGCCAGCGGATGGCCCGGAGGTGCGCTGTTTCTCCCCGTGCTCGATCGATTGGCCGCGCTCGGTCACCCCGGCTGACCAGAGGGAAGTGCACCAAAAGACGCCGCACCTCTGGTGGCGCACCTCAGCGCAGCAGCGCATGGCTACGTCCAGCTTCACGCCGCTTGGCTGCTTTCGGCAACGAAACCGATCCATCTCTGCCTGCACGCACCCGATCGCGGCGCGTCTGCCCCCATGCTGGCAACCCGCAGCACCCAAAACTCATCCGATCCCTTCACCTTGTGCTGTCGGTGGACGTTTATGAATAATGCGGGTTAGAGGTCAGCCTTGCGGCCGTGGTCTGGGCCCGGGCCCTACCGGAATCGGCAGGTGACCAGCGGATCCCGAGCGTTCCAATGAGCGCAAAAAGCGCCACGCTCGTGCGACACCTGACCCTGCCAATGCACCGACCGCCTGCGCCCGCGTTCGTTGGCTTGGCTGTCACCTTCCGGCCCGAGATGGGTTTCGGAAACACTGAGCCTGGCGCATGGCCGGTCTTCGCCGCAGTCTTATGGACCTTAGGGGAACTGGCCGCCTCGCGAAATGCCGGAACGCCGCTCGGTGTTAGAAGGTGCCGCCAGCGCTTGCCCTTACCGCGCGCGTTCCTGCCACGGGCCCGACCGGTGGGGCCATGGCGGCGACGACCTAATTCGTTGCGACACCAGTTCCCGGCTCAGGCGGGGTATTGGCCGGCCACGGTGACGCTTTGGTGCGTCCGGCAGCTTTCGCACCTCCCATGCAAGGGAGACCCAAGCGACGCCTGGTTTAAGGTGACGGGCGGCTAATCTGGCAGCTCTCGCACCGGCATTTCCTGCGGGCGCAAGCGCAGCGGGCGGGCTTGCCGGATGAGTTCCCGATTGGCCTCGTTGTAAGAAAAGCAAGTATTCCGCATGCCGGGCACGTGATCCATGACAAACGCGTGCCGCCGAGGGGGATCGTCTTCGCGCTCGCGAATTTCGGGCGGTACGTTTTGAAACAAGCGGACGAAATGCAACTGGTACGCTGCTTGAGCGATCTCCACCACGAGTTCGGAAATCCGGTGGCAGCCGTTGGCTCCGCCAACGATCTTGCGTGCGGCCACCGTAAAGCCGCGTTGCACCCGCATACCCACCAGCCCCTCGATGTTGCGATGGGTGAGGTTGCAAATGTTGGTAAAGGGTCCACTGCGCACTTCCGCTCGGGCAGCAACGATTTCTAACGACGGGTGCAGGATTTCGACCTCCGCGTGGACGTCGTGAACCTCGTCTTGCAGGAAGGCTTCGATGAGGAAGCGATCCCCACCCAGCGGGTAGATGTTCACTTCTTTTGTACGGTGGTAAATGGCCCGAACTCGAGACATACGGTGCCCTTTCCCATGCCACCGAAGTTATCGCAACCGCGGAAATGTTGACCGGCTGCACGCAAGGCTGGATGTTGGCTGGCGGGCAGTCGCCGTGTTGGCAATGCGGCGTGATCCATTTGGCTGCGCCTAGCCGTGGTATCTGCTTCCCTGCGAGAGAAACGGGCAAACCCCAGTGAGCTCCGTGCTGTTGGGCCAGGTGGGGGCGCGCTGATTCCGTTGCTGCCTGTGAGCGGCGCTTTTTCTTCGCGCAATCACCCAAGGTACCGCGGAACGGGGCGGGTGGTTGGTTGGGGGTGACCAACGAGATGACGTGGTCAAGCGGGTTGGCCAGAGCTTGGGGCGAGGCACCAGTAGAGTTTGTGGGGCCGGTTGAAAATTGCCCATCAAGGCTCTGTCCGGGGACGCTGAGGGTTAGCTCGCCGCCGTCGTGGCACTAGCGAGAGCAGAGCCAGACGGCTCGGAGGCCAAGATTCCTAGCCGGCTGTTCACGATACGAAACACTTGTTCCTATTGACAACAACTGGCAACTTCGGCATGCCTGTGAGCGATGGTGCCTGCGAGTTGCATGGGTGCGGCACGCTGCGAGTGCGCGGCGTGGGCGCCAGCAGGGAACGCTTGCCGAAGGGTTGGCTCGAGCGGTCAAGCGCATGGGGGAGGGAACGAAGGGTCTGGTCAATGAAAGCGCGAGCCATTGTGCAAACTGCCCCACGGCAGCTCGAGTTGCGCGAGTTCCCATTGCCGGACATCGACCACGACAGTGCCCTCCTGCGGGTGGAGGCTTGCGGCATTTGTGGTAGCGACGCGGAGCAGTATGCCGGGGTGCTTCCGGTTCCAATGCCGGTCATTCCAGGGCACGAGCCGCTGGGTGTGATCGAGAAAATTGGGGATCGAGCGGCAAAGCGGTGGGGGGTTGACGTAGGGGACCGTGTCGCGGTGGAGCCGTTGATTCCGTGTGGGCATTGTGCTGCATGCCGCAGCGGAAACTACCAAGTTTGTCGTGGCCGTGGCCGTATGTTTGGTCACGGATACATCCCGATTTCTGAGCCTCCTGCGCTATGGGGCGCGTATGCGGACTACATGTATCTCGACCCGTTTTCCATCGTGCACCGGGTGCGCAAGGACTTGCCGGCGAGTATCGCGGTGATGTTCAATCCTTTGGGGGCGGGGTTTCGGTGGGCAGTGGAGATTCCGCATACGGGTCCGGGCGATACCGTGCTCGTGCTTGGTCCGGGCCAGCGCGGCTTGGCCAGTGTCATTGCGGCGCGGGCTGCTGGTGCGGAGCGGATTATCGTGACTGGCCTTGCCCGCGACGAGCAGAAGCTAGCGTTGGCTCGCGAGTTCGGTGCGGATTACACGATCAATATCGAAGCCGAAGACGTGCGCCGTCGCGTGCACGAACTTACGGAGGGTCGTGGTGCCGATGTGGTGGTGGAGGTTTCCGCCAATTCTCCCGAGCCAGTGGCCGAGGCACTGTACTACGTAGCCACGGGCGGACGGATCGTGCTGGCTGGGGTGAAAGGATTCAAAGTCGTTCCGAACTTCGTGAGCGACCTTGCCGTGGTCAAAGAGGTAACGATTCGTGGGGCCTTTGGAGTGACGAGTCGGGCTTACCGCTCGGCGATTCGCTTGATCGAGTCGGGACGTGTGCCCCTGGAGAAAATGCATACCCACGATTTCCCCCTCGAACAGGCCGAGTATGCGATTCGGCTGTTAGCCGGGGAGATTCCTGGGGAATCGAGCATCCACTCGTGCTTGTTACCTGGATCGTGAGGGTTTGCCATGGCTGCGCTCGAGCCGAAAGCTTACTCCGCCCCGGACAAGCCGCTTCGATTTGCGGTGATCGGTGCCGGCATGGCGGGGATTCTGTGCGGGATCAAACTTCGCGAGGCCGGGTTTGACCACTTCACCATTTACGAGAAAGCGGATCGGGTGGGTGGCACCTGGCGGGAAAATACGTATCCGGGTATCGCCTGCGACGTCCCTGCGCACTTGTATTCGTACTCCTTTGCCCCGAACCCGGAGTGGAGCCATCGTTTTGCGCCAGGAGACGAGATTCAGGCTTACTTTGAAACGATTACTCGCGACTACGGGTTGGGACGGTACATTCGGTTTGGCGATGCGGTGACGCGGCTGCGCTACGCCGGAGGCAAATGGAATCTGGAGACAGCGAAAGGCCACCGCGACACCGTAGACATCGTACTGGCGGCGACGGGCGTTTTGCATCATCCGCGGATGCCGGAGATCGAGGGCTTGGACACGTTTGCTGGACCGTGCTTCCACAGCGCTCGCTGGGATCACGGTGTTTCTTTGGAAGGGCGCCGCGTCGGAATCGTGGGCACGGGTTCGTCAGCCGTGCAAATTGTTTCTGCAATCGTCAAGCGCGTGCGCCGTTTGGTACTGTTCCAACGCACGGCGCAGTGGATTCTTCCGCAGGAAAATCCGCCTTACTCCGAAGCGGAAAAAGAAGAGTTTCGCCGCAACCCCCGGCGGATCTACGAATTGCGCGAACAATTGGCCCAGGGGTTCGTGGAACATTTTTCCAATGTCGTTGTGGACGCTGATTCACCGCAGTTGCGTTTGTTGGAGGCAATGTGCCTGGCGAACTTGGAAAACAACGTGAACGACCCGGAATTGCGGGAAAAGTTGCGGCCCCGATACCGTGCTGGGTGCAAGCGGCTCGTGGTCTCCCCTGACTTTTACCAGGCGATCCAAAGCCCGAACGCGGAGCTGGTGACCGAAGCAATCGCGCGGGTGGAACCTCGGGGAGTGCGCACGAAAGACGGGCGTTTGCACGAACTGGATGTGCTTGTGCTGGCCACCGGGTTTCACGTGGATCGTTTTCTCCGTCCCATCGAAGTCATCGGCCGTGGAGAGAAGCTGCTAGACGACGTTTGGAACCCGAGGCCTTACGCATACCTCTCCGTTGCCATCCCGGACTTTCCGAATTTGTTCTTGCTCAACGGGCCCAATGGCCCCGTGGGCAACTTTTCCCTGATCGACGTGGCGGAGTTGCAGCTTGCTTACATCCTTCAGCTCGTCGAGCTCATCCGGGCTGGTGTTTGTCGGGAAATCACTGCGACACACGAGGCTACGGCGCGCTTCGAGAAAGACCGTGCGGAGGCCGCGAAGAAAACGGTTTGGGTCACGGGGTGTCAGAGCTGGTATCTCGATGACCGCGGCCTCCCCATGGCCTGGCCGTGGACGTTCGACCGCTTCCGCAAAGTCATGGCCCGACCCACGTTCGAGGATTATGCGTTAGCCCTCTAGGGGCAAGCTTGGTGCGGAAAAGCAATACCGCCGAGACGCCACGATAGCGGGCATGGCCCGAGCTAAGCGCCCGCGCTTTTTCCGGAAAGGGCTCGCGTTGGGCGAACTCGGCGCTGCGAGTTGCCGCTACCAGCTCACGGTTATCTCGGAGCGTAAAGGCATCGAGCCCCTAGTCCGGGGAGGGCATATGTACTGCGCTCGCAGAGTGCCTCAAGGCTCCTCGGTACGGCAAGCCTGGTCGCAGCCGTCGCCGTTGGTGCGGTTGCCGTCGTCGCATTCCTCGTGGCGTTGTACCACCCCGTCACCACAGGTGCTCGGCTTGCAAACGAGCCGAAGCGAGTCGGAATCGAGGATGCCGGTGGAAGTCCAGGCGCGCACTCGGAAACGTTTTCTTCCCGAGAAATACCCGCCGGATGTAGTCTGCCTCAACGGCACCACGAGTTGGAACGGGCTGCTACAGGCATTTGCGGACGCATTGGGGGTCGCACCCGGGGTGGGCAGCGGTGTGCGCCGGCGGAGAATTTGAACTCCGAAGCCCCCGGCTCCGGCCTGGTTCTCCAGCGTGGCCGCGTTTGCTTGATCCTCGGGTCGCGATGCTGTGGCAGGGTTGGGGCTTCGGACCTCGAACGCCGCGAGATCCAGGGCGGCACACTGTGGGAACCGTGCGTCGGTGTTGTTGATGCAGAGCGACACCTCGAACGTGCAACTGTAGTTGGTTAGATCCGGATCCAGGTCGCAACGTGGGTCGCCCTCGTAACACCGGGCAATGTTTTTCGGTAACCCCCTCCGGTTCCACGCCGGCACGGGTATCAATGGCCTAAGCTTCGTGCCCCAAAATGGGAAAAGCTAACAGCGATTGGCCAAAGCCAGCGGTGCAACGCGACCTAGGGCCGGGGACCGCCCCAGTCGGGTAGCTCCGATTCGCTGCCCCGTTTCCGATTTGGCGCGGGTTGGTAATGTGAGGGGAGGGAGGTGCGGAAGATGGAGGAAGGGGACCATCTTCCGCACCCGGTTGCCCGGTCTCACAGGTGGTCGCAGCCCGCAAGAGCCGGAACAAGGATAGACCAGGATTCGGCGATGCCATGGATCCGACCGATCCGGGGACGCCAGGTGCGAAAGAAGTCGCTCGGGCTCAAGAGGGATGCTGGGAAGGCTACGGTCGTGTTCCATGGCATCGTTGGCTTGGTCTAAACGCAACAACGGTGCCAACGGCGCCTGCTCTTCCTGCAGGCGTTATCGTTGCTCGTCGCTTACCGAGTGTGCTCGAAAGGAAACAGACAGAGATGGTACAGTGTCTCTTTCCGAAGACACTACGGGGAGCGATGACAATGCGCGGGCAGCACTCCTAGCGGGTCAACCTGTCAGCCCGCTTGTGTGCTGCCAGACCGATCCTGCGGTTCCTGCCGTGTGGGCTGCTCTGCAGTCACCAACATCCCATCCGGCCCTCGTTCGCCTGGTTGGTTGACGAGAGCGGCTTCGAACCTTCGCGGCTCGCCAGAACGACCTTCTTGGAACCCGAAAAGAAAGCGTGACGCCATAGACCGCGCGATCTCCTTCATCAGTCGCAAGGCGTTCTCGGTACGCACGCCGTAGCCGAGAAGCTCGTTGTCCAACGCGAGCCCCTGGAAAAACGCCACCACGAACGTAGGAATGGCAGCATAAAGGGATTCCCCGTTCTCTCGTGGTGGGAACAATTGAAGGAAGGTGTCTTCGATGGTGTCGGCAAACCGCTGGGACAAATCGCGGACGACCTTGCGCAGCGCTGGGTCGGTGCGAGCGGCAACGGCAAGCTCGAGCCAGGCAAAGAATTCAGGGCCTTGAAACAATTGCCAAATGACATCGATGGCGGCTTCGATTGGGTCGGCTTCCGAGGGCAGTGTCTGGATGGCACGCACGAGTTCGTCTCTGCGGCGATGGATCAAGTGTTCCACGGCGGTTGCCACCAGCATCGTTTTGGTCGGGAAATGGTGTAACCTTCCGCCGTGGGAAAGCCCTGCTCGCCGCGCAATTTCCGTTGTGCTCGCCCCGCGGTAGCCGAGCTCGTAAAGACACTCGATCGTTGCCTGAAGAAGGCGCTCCCGCGCCTCAGCGCGCCGCTGTGCTTGTGTGCGGCGCTGTCGCCGGTGCGTGGCCATGGCCACCCGTATATCGTGGACAGACGCTGGCGTAAAGGACGCACTGGTCGTTTTGCAAGGGCAGCACGCGTGCCGTGGGATGGCGGAGCGTTTGCCCAGGCTTGAGCCTGCACGGACACGCGACCCTTAGCCTCCGTACCACGCGCCTCCACGAGACCCGCCCCTTACCCGCAGTTGCTCGGGAGGGATCGCCTCCGGGCTGTGGTGGTCCCATGTTTGGGACGGTAAGCCAGGCTACACGCGCACTCTCAGACCGTGGTCGCGGCGGTCGGTTAAGATCTCGAAGGCTGCCCGGTGTTGGGTGTGAAGCGTTTCTTCCGTGCCCGTGGAGCTGTGGGTCAAACGCAATTCGCAGCGGGCGAGCTTGCTGTTGAGGCAGTGCTTTTCCCCACCCGGCGGATTATAGTATCGCAGCGCGACAAAGAGCGACGCCGGCGCCTCGATGGTTCCCTCGATCTTGATGTCGTCGTCGCCGGTGGCGAACTGCCAGCGAAAAAAGTTCCATTCGCCGCGTGCCCGCATCGTTTGCAAAGTGCCCGTGAGCGAGTATTCTCGACCAGCGTGCCGCAAGACCAGTGGCGTGAACGGCGGGCTCCACAAGCCACCCAGCTTGATGCGGGCTGTGGCAACTTCCAGGAAAGAATCTGGCGCGTTGTCGAATCCCGCAACCTGGCCCCAAGCGTAACTATCCGTGTGGCGAGAACCCCAGTTATGGTTCTGGCTGCCAACCCAGTCTTCGATCCGATGCACCGTACCGTTGACATCCATCTGCCCGCGGAAACGAGCGAGTGGCAGCCCAACGAGACTCTTCGCTCGTGGTAGCCGGGCGCGATACGCCGCCGGGGGAAGGAGAAGAAGCGGAGCTTCGCCTCCGGCAAACGAAAGCTGCCAGGACAGTCGGCCGTCGCCGCTTTCCGCCTCTCCCCACAGTTCGCCGGTTCGGCAGCCGGATGTTCCGATTCGGACGTCGAATGTTTCCCGCGAAAAGTGGCATTCGGCAATGGGCAGCTCGCGTTTGACGGCCACGTGCTGGCCGCTCTCGCCGTCGAACCAAATGCCCCACAGTTCGCCAATGGCGCGCTCGGGACGGCGGTCGGGGCTGAAGAGGGTGTAGCGGACCCAAAACGCCAAGGGGCGCTGCGGGTGGTTGGCGCGAAAGAAAAAACTTTCGTAGTGCCCCTGGCGCTGGCCGGAAACGTACTGCGCCACGAGTAAGGATTGGATCCAATCTGGGGTAGTCACGGCAGCCATGCTCCCTGCTCGCTTTCCTGGTAACGGTGCTACCTCACCACCGATTCGCGACGTTGCTCGGTGGATTGTTCCTGGTTCGTTGCCACCTCCGGAACGTGCTGCTGCGGGCCCGACCAAAACAGATACACGAGGCCACCCACTAAGCCGGAGGCCAGCACGATCGCACTAGCGAGAAGGCCGAGGGCCATGGCAGCGTGTTGGTCTACCCGCATTCGATGCAAGAAGAAAATGTAACCCGCTTCGCGGATCCCGATGCCACTGAACGTAATGGGCGCCATGCCCGCAATGTTCACGACCGGCACGAAAATGAAGTAGTACGACCACGGGAGTTTGAGCCCCAACCCCAACCCGAGAAACACCTGCGACAAGATCTGCAGCGTGTGAAACACGCCGGCCACGACACTGGTGGTCAGCAGCAGCTTCACGTCGTTCCAATAAGGGACCAAGTCCACTTCCACCATCCGCCGCCAACGATTTTGTGGTGGAAGTACACGCACAGCCAATTGTGGCCCAAACAGCCAGCCCAGCAAGGTGGCTGGCGGAACGAGCCAAGCCGACCAGTACAAGGGCAAGGGCATCCGGTAGTGAGGCTGCAGGATGATAGCGCCAGCGCCAATCCACACGAGGACGACGAAGCCAAGACCGCGATCGGCCAGCACAGTGGTTAGGGCAAGGGCGCGCCGACCAGGCCCGCCCGCGAGAAACAAGGCACGACCGATGTCGCCCGCTACGGTACTTACGCCGAACAAGTTCATGTACATGCCGGTGAAATACGAACCGAAGAAGTGGGAGTAAGGTTGGTTGAATCCCAAAGGACGCGCCAGCATAGTCCAGCGCACACAGCTCACCACCATGCTGAGGAGATAGGTTACGAGGGCGCCGAGGAGCCACCACGGATCGATTTCTTTGAGGGCGCCGCCTAGTTCGTGAGTATCCACCTTGTAGAACAGCAGCGCCAACACCGCGGCACTAATGGCAACTTTGAACCACCACTGCGACCAAATCGGGGTCGTTTCGCGCGCTGCGCTCATGCTCACCACCCCTTCGCGCCACCGCCTTTGCGCGGGTCGGCCGCCCCTTCGAACCCGGAACTCATGCGGCGTACAAGCTGGATCGCTCCCATTTCCGGCACTTCTCGCACGGTGTGACCAACTCGTTCAAGCACGTTTCGCGCCTTTGGATCAATTTGCGGTTCAACCAGCAGCACCGGTGGTTGCCACTGGTGATGAATCCGAGGAGCAGCCACTGCGTGCTCGGCGCCAAAGCCGAAGGCCAAGACGTTGAGCAATACCTGCAGGGTTCCACTGATGATCATGGGGCCACCCGAACCCCCGACTGCTGCCACCGCGCGGTCGCCCTCGAGCACCACGGTGGGTGCCATACTGCTGAGCGGCCGCTTGCCCGGTGCTACAGCATTAGCGGCGTTACCCACCAGGCCGTACGCGTTGGGAACGTTCGGTGCGATAGCAAAGTCGTCAATCTGATTGTTGAGCAAGATCCCGGTTGACCCGGCCACGAGCATCGCCCCGAAGGAAGTGTTAATCGTGGTTGTACACGCGACGGCATTGCCTTCCGAGTCCATGACCGAAAGATGGGCGGTGCCCGCATCGGAACCCATCTGCGCCGGAGGAGCTAAGTGACTGCCGTACTCCTCGATGGGCAGCGTCCGCGTGGAGAGAATCCGGCGGCGTAAACTTGCCGTGAGATTGGGATCGAGCAACTCCGCAAGGGGTACCCGGACAAAGTCCGGGTCGCCATAGTAACGAGCACGGTCGGCGAACACATGCTTGAGCGTTTCTGCCAGAAGGTGCAGATACGTGGGCGAATTGTGGCCGAGTCGCACGAGGTCGTCGCCGCGCACGATGCCGAAGGCCGCCAGCAGCGCCCCGCCGCCGGAACTAGGGGGCGGCATGGTCAAGATCCGGTAGCCGCGGTAGCTGGCCTCCAACGGCTTGCGCCACTTGGGAGAATACGTGGCCAGGTCGTCTTCGGTCATGACCCCACCGGCGTCTCGAACCGTGCGAACGATTTCTTGGGCAATCGCGCCGCGATAGAAAGCACTAGGCCCTTGCTGAGCAAGGGTCGAAAGCGTGCGGGCAAGCTCCGGAAACTGAATCACTTCGCCTTCCCCACGGGGCCGCCCGTCTTCGTGCAGAAACCACCGCGCGAGCAAAGGGCGGCGAGCAATGTCTTTTTGATTTTTTGCAATCTCTTGGGCGAGGTGGCTACCGATGGGAAAGCCATCGCGAGCGAAGCGAATTGCCGGCTCCAGGACGACACGAAGCGGGAGCGTCCCAAAACGCTCCAGCGCGAGAGCCAACCCGGCTACTTCTCCAGGCACTCCAACGGCTAAGCCGCTACGCTGACTTCGCTGAGGATCGACACGGCCGCCGGCGAGGAAAAGCTCCGGGCGGAGCGCTGCCGGTGCCGTCTCGCGGAAGTCCAGCGCAAAAGCCTGGCGATCCCGTGCACGATAGTACAAAAGAAACCCGCCGCCCCCGATGCCGCAAGACGAGGGGTTCAGTACGCAGACAGCGAACGCGGTTGCTACCGCGGCATCGATGGCATTTCCTCCCTCCTCCAAGATCGTTGCCCCGGCGCGGGCGGCCAAAGGGTGCTCGGCCGCCACCATCCCCCGAGGCCCAACCTCGGCCGCGACTCCACCCGCAAGTAACGTGGCGACGAAAACCGCGAGGGCAATAGTGCGGGACACCACCGAGTGCATACGCCGCGAACAAGGCAAAGGATACAATCAGTGCCCTTGCCTGCAGGTGCTTGTCCTCCAGTTGCCTCGAGACCGTAGCCCGACGGCAGACGGTGGCGGAGAAACCGCGCGACTTACCGAAACACAATGCGACTGCCCGAGATGCACGGAAGCAAACACCGAAGGTGGTCCGCCGACCGACTGCGGATTCGGCAGCTTACTCGTAATCTTCGCCAAAGTGAGCCCGCACGATGCGTTGCTTCAAGTATTCCAGTGTGCCGAGGTCCTCGAGAATGTCCCCTCCGGTATCGTAGAAAAGGATGTCGCCGTTTTTGTTCCGACCGACGGCGACCAGCCAGTCGAGCTGATCTCGATCTTCCAACAAGTAGTTCAATGTTTGCGACACCCCTTTAGCTGGGATGATGGTGACTTTCGGTTTCGCCGATTTGTGTTGTTTCATCCTCGTTCTCCCACGTGGGCACTCGAGCTATTTGCAACGCGCCGATCCCAGTTGGGATGTTCGTGATCGGGTTTTCCACGCACGGGAATTTTTCCTTAAGGGGAGCACTTCAGCAAGTCAATACGAGCTTCGCCACCGTTTCCGAGTGGTAGGTTTGCGGAAAGAGGTCGATCACCTGGAGACACTCGAGCCGATAGCGGCCCGAGAGCTGAGCCACATCCCGTGCCAAGGTGGCCGAATTGCACGATACGTACACGATGCGCG
This sequence comes from bacterium HR30, assembly GCA_002898795.1. Classification (GTDB taxonomy): domain Bacteria; phylum Desulfobacterota; class Binatia; order HRBIN30; family HRBIN30; genus HRBIN30. The sequence goes on from BEIG01000076.1 coordinate 12,362, forward strand.
GGGGAGAAAGCTCCAGCACAGCAGAAAGGGCGTTGCGAACCCCGCTTCGCGGTGGATCGAGTACGAGGCCATCGATGCGCTCGCCTCGCTCTGCGAGCATAGGAAATGCCCGTTCAGCGGTGCTCCGCATCACGCGCACGTTTTCCGTGCCTAAGCGACGGGCGTTGTTCTGAAGATCCTCGGCCGCGGCGGGGTCGGCTTCGATGGCCAAGACCTCGGCAGCTCGTGCGGCCAAGGGGAAGGTGAAGTTGCCGACGCCAGCATAGGCATCGACGATCCGCTCGTGCCTGTGCGGTTCGAGGAAACGGAGTACCGCGTCCACGAGAAGTTGGTTGGCGGCGGGGTTGACCTGGGTGAACACGCCGGCGGTTACGACCAGTGGTATGTCCGCAGCAGGCAAAACGACCACGTGCGGGTTCCGGTGGCTCCGCCGCGAGCCTTTGCTTTGCAGCACAACGCCGCGAACCATCGGGGTGCGCTCCATCCACTGCAGGAGTCGTCGCTCGTCAGAGGCAAGCCACGAACCTTCGATCTCGAAGGCTAAAGCAACCTCGGGTTCCGTGGCATCGGCAATAACTTCGACGCGGCGCACGTTACTCGCCACACGCGCGAGCAACTCCTGCACGAGGGGCAGAGCTGCGTTCACGGTTTCCATTCCGAGCAAGCAGTGCTCGATCGGCACGAGCTCGTGTGATGCTGCCGCGTAGTACCCGAGCTTCCGATCCTCGACGCGCAGAGAGAGCCGCTGACGGTAGCCGAACTCGCGTGGCGACGGAACGGGCGCGGCGAGGGGAGCGGGAGAGACTTTGGCCATGCGCTCGAGATGGTCTCGAACGTTGGCTTGCTTTGCTTCCAGTTGCTCGGTGTATTCCAAATGTTGCCAAGGACACCCACCGCACCGGGGCAGGTACGGGCAGGGCGGAACCCGCCGGTGCGGCGAGGGCGACACCACCTCCGCTACCTGCGCGTAGGCGTAGCTCCCGTGCTCTTCCTGGATGGCCACGCGCACCACATCGCCAGGCGCGACGCCGCGGACGAAGAGGACCCGGCCATCCCAGTGCGCCACCCCGTGTGGTCCGTAGGCCATGCGCTCGATCGTCACCAAGTGGCTCACAGTACCACGAAACGTATCGCCACGAGCTACGATGCACAACGTCGACGAGTCCGGCAGCCGATGTCCTCTCACTTGGCGCCGCCCAAGCAGTTTCGACGTTTGGCCAGGTACGATGCTTTCGGGGCGGTGTGTGCCGAGCTCTCGATTGGCGCATGCGGTGTGGGAAAAACACGGTGCCGGTGTCGCTCCTGTGGGTTGCTCGGAAGGTTTGCAGTCCGTGTCTCCCGACGCGATTCGTCAAGAGCGCACGCGCAGGTGGCCGTGCGTGTCGCTTTCGCCACTTCTTCCGGCAACGCGTTACGGTGGCGTTCGTGGCGGAACCGTGCTCGCCTCCGTGAGCCTCTTGCCGCGGACGCTCTTGGTGCAGCTCTGCCGCTCCTACCCGCATCGAGGAGCTCGGATTCGTTGAAGGGGCAAGCAGGAGCCGAGGATTGCGCGTGCGGTGTCCACACGTTGCGGCCACTGGCTCCCTACGGTACCAGAACGGGCCAGGAGAGACCGTACGATGACAGAGCCGCTTCAGGGTTTGCGTCCTTCGGCCGGTTGGCCCGTGGTGCACCTGTTTTACCGGCTGGATCGGCCCCGCTGGCGCAGCCAAAGCGCCGAAACCCGCGAGGCTCAGGTGGAGGAGTTTCAGACCTGGCTAGCGCAGGTAAGCCGCGAGGCGGATTTACAGTTGGTGCCACAAGCGGGAGTGACGAAGTTCGATTTTGGCGTGATGGCCATTCATCCTGACTTGTGGCGCATTCAACAGTTGGGGCAGCAAATTGCCAGCACCGGCCTTGGTGCGTGTTTGCTCCCCGTGTATCAGTTTCTCTCGCTGACCGAGGCGAGCGAGTACATTACCAACGAACTCGACTGGGCGCGCTTGCTCATCGAAGAGCAGAAACTCGATCCGACCTCGCCGGAGTTTGCCAACCGCTTTGCGGCTTTGCGGAAGCGAACGGCCATTTACGCCGAATCGCGCATTCATCCCAAGTTGCCCGAGGATTACCCCATCGTGTGCTTTTACCCGATGAGCAAGGCACGCCGCGATCAAGACAACTGGTATCGTTTGAGTTTCGAGGAGCGGAAAAAGCTCATGTTGCAACACGGCGAGGCAGGGCGCCGCTTTGCCGACCGGGTCACCCAACTCATCACCACATGCACCGGAATCGATGATTGGGAGTGGGGCGTGACTTTGTTTTCTCGCGATCTCAAGGCCATTCGCGATATTGTTTACGAGTTGCGTTACGACGAGGCGAGTGCCGTGTATGGGTTGTTCGGGTCGTTTTACGTAGGAATCCGCTTTGCGCCGGAGCGGCTCGCCAGCGTCCTCCATCTCTTGTGAGGACGTCGTCTCGCTCGGGTTAGCGATGTTCGCTGGGATAGCCGAAGTAGGCCGCGGCAACCTCTGCAGCCTGGGTGCGTAGTTCTGCCGGCACGAAAACGTAAAAACGCCACAAATCCTCGTAGCGCCGCTGCAGCGCCGCGATTTCCCCACTGCGGTCGTACTGGTCGAGCGCCAGCAAACCTTGGGGAGTGACCGCGATGGCACTGGCCTCCTTCATGGAAGTGAGCGCCGGACAGTACACGACCACTTCGCTCGGCTTGCAGCGCAACTCCTTGGCGAGGGCTTCTTCCGCCACGCGACGTTCCTCGGCCGATTCGTGATAGCGGCGCACCAGCGCCGCACGCTGCGCTCGCGACAGTGCCGTTGCCGAGAGCACGTAGCCCCGCTTAAGAAGGTCGCGCCGCTCCAAGCGTTGCACCAACCGCACGATCTCGGCATCGGCCTCTTTCCGAGAGGGCACGCTTTTCAATCGTTCGAACAACGTGGCGTCTTGCAGATCCAAGAGTTCCGTTTCCCCGAGCTGCCCGTAACGTTGCGCCATCTCGACGGCTTTCGAAATCATCGCACCGGCCGCCACTTTTGTGTGGTGGTAATACACGCGTTCGGTGAGGAAGTAACGAAGGCGCAAGAGCTGCACGATTTCCGAAAACGCATCGGGGCGCAGCATTCCGTGGCGGGTGATGGCCAGGGCGAGTTGATGGTCGACGATGTCGAAGGAGCGAAACACGCGCTCGTCGTAACGCTGCGCAAGCCCGGTGAAATACGCATCGCGGCGGAGATAGTCCAGAAGATCGGCGTCGATCGTGCTCGACACGATTTGCCGTGCCCAGGGTGGCGTCGTGCGATGGTCGCGCAGCCCGAGGAGTTCTTCCATCGGCTCGGCAATGCCGAGCCGATGCAGATCCTCGCCCAGTTGGCCTTCGAGGAGCAGGGCGAGTCGCTGCCCCTTGTCGTGCCGAGGAAAGAGCCGGCGCTCGTCCTCGAAGGTATGGCCAAAGGGCACGTGGGTGACATCGTGGAGCAACGCGGCGGCGCCGATGAGGCTCGCCAGTGCGGGGGTCACGAGTTGCGGGTGGCGCGCCTTCAAGGCGACGAGCAAGCGCTGCGCGGCGGCGCAGGCGCCAAGCGAGTGGTCGAAGCGCGTGTGCACCGCGCCCGGGTAAACGAGGTAGGCCGTGCCGAGTTGCTTGATTCCGCGAAGGCGTTGCACCACAGGTAAGTCGAGAACCGCCGTTTGCACATGGTCGAGCTCGACATCGCCATGGACCGCGTCGCGGATGAGCATGCTTTCCAAGCTCTAGCCCGGAGCGCGCCTCCAGAGCAACGCCCCGCCCAGGGTCGCACGGCCATGGCGGGGCGTACGGCCGTCCGCCCTGGCTTCCATCACCACCCATCTTGCCACGGCGACCGAAACGCCCCGATGCAGTGGTAGGGGCGCACGGCAGTGCGCCCGCCGTTTGCGTGTGGTTCACGTCTAGCTGGCAACACCGCGGGTGAACGGCTGAAAAAGTTGCTTGACTTTTTCGATCCGCCGATGTGGACTGCGTGTAAAACCGCAATGAGGTTTGCAAGGTTGCGGTCGGGCACAGGGTTTTTCAGGGGTGCCTCGGGTCGGCTCGGTCACTTAGGAGCGTGTGCACTAGTCTGTTTCTTTGTATTGAACACAACCCTTGGGGCGGCGGCTGAATTTTGCGGATACGTGTCGGACGGCCCTGGCGGCACCCTCACGGCGGTCGACTTACCCGAGGCACGCTTTCGCTACCGGATCCCGGTGGTTCCAGCGTGGGATTTCGCCGCTCGGAGCTGCGTTGGGTCTCAAGATGAGCAGCGGCTTTGGTGTGGGGTCTCTCGCATTTACCGGCCTCTTGACCAGTTCGATATGTCGCCGGTGCTGGGGGAGGCAGAGGATCCGCTTGCCGTGGTGGTGGTGGACGTTGCGGCCGCCCGAAAGAGCGGCCAGCTACCTTTCCGCGCCTTCGAACTCGTGGTGGCGACTGGTGGTCAGGCCCTGGTGGCTAGCCATGCCGAGCCTCTGGCAGTGGTTTACGAAGTTGCTGCGGGGACGATACGGCACACGATTCCCATCCCGGGCTCTCTAGCTTCCTTAGCGAGTTCGCCTCGTGGCGACCGGGTATACGCAACGTATGCGAATTGGGAGAATGGGGATTCGGATGGTTCCTCGCCATGGCTCGCGGCGATCGACCTGGAGTCGGCGCAAACCGTAGCCGCGGTCGAGTTGCCCCGAGCGGAGCGTCCCGAGTTGGACTATCCCTATCAGATCGTTGGTGTCGATGGGCTCGATCAGGTCTACCTTGCCCGGGCGCGGCAGGCACGACTCGAGGTTGTGGACGGTGCGCGTGGGCAGCACACTGCGTCGCTGGAACTCGGCGGACAGCCGCTGGCGCTGTTGGATCGCGCGGATGGGCTTGCCGTGTACGTGCGCAACGAAAGGGGAAACGAGTGTGGAATCTCGTTGGTGTCGTTGCCCGAGTTGGAAATGTTGGCGACGAGAACCACGGAGCGGTGCGTCGGCTGGTTGAGGGTGAGCCCGGAGCGCGACTGGGTCGTGGCGTCGTTGGGGGACTCACTAGTGGTGTGGACTTCTGACTTGGCCAGTGAACTCGGGCGAACGGAAGCGACCGCAGCCGTTTACCCGGCGGCGATCGTGCGCGGTGGTTGCCCGCTTGCCGAGCCATGCGTCGGGGATTGCGATGCGAACGGCACGGTGACGGTGGACGAAGTGATCCGCGCCGTCAACATCGTTGTCGAAATTCTCCCGAAGGAGCGCTGCCTGGCTGCGGACTCGAGTGGCGACTGGCGGATCAGTGTCGACGAAGTGGTGAAGGCGGTTCGTAACCTTCTGCATGGCTGCTCGGGGTGAGATAGCGACGGGGGCGTGGAGCAGAGGCGCTCAAAAACGCCTGGTGTTAGGAAAGTGGCGGAAGAGCGTGTCAGCGATGCGGCCAACCCAAGGCAGCGCCGAGCAAGTAGCCGCGTCTGGTGCATTCGCGAGGCAAGTGCCCGGCTTGGTAACGACACTGCGGCACAGGTAGCTTTGCTCGTGGAATTGGCGGACGTGCTGACGCAGGGTGCGGTGGTTTCGTCGCCGTTGACGTTGCCCGAAGAGACAACGAGAAGACCGAGCGGAGCAGCAGTGTTTTGCCGCGAGGGTGAGTACTGGGAGAGTGCCTACCTCGGAAAAAGTATTCAGTTGAAGCGCCAAGTGGAGCACCGAGTTGGGTTCGATGAGATCGTACATTGCTTTTCAAACCCGGCCGGGACATCCCGGTGCTCCTCCTCGTGAATGGTGCCGGCGACCGGGTGGCAGTTCAGCCTGGGCGCAAAGCAAGTCCGTCGATAGGCGCTTGGCAAGCGGCGGTGCAAGCTTGGGGTGTTTTGGACAGCCTGGAGAGCGAGTTGCTGGAGACGGAGAGCAACAACGACTTCGAGCGGGCCCGTGTGCTCCGTAAGCGCCGTGAGGTTTATCTCGAGTCCCTCTTGGGCAAAGAGGGCAAGCTGAATACTGGGCTGGAACGAGCCCGCGTGGCGGTAGCCAAAGCAGTGCGGCGTGCGCGCGAGGCCATCGGCCAGGGGTATCCCGAGTTTGCGGCGCATTTAGGGTTGCGACTTCGCCTGGGGCACACTTGCCGCTACGAGGATTTGGAGGATCCGCGGCCGCAGTGGTTCGTTGGGTGGGCACTCCGTGGAAAGCGCCGGCACACTTGAGTGGCTGTGACAACCTCCGTTGCCGTGGATTCGCGACCCCCGGAGTCGATGGCGAGGCACCTTGCCATGGATCGCAACTGCCGCCGGCAGTGCGCCGGTGAAGGTTACACGAGAGCCAAAAACCGGGGCCTTCCCGTGCGTGCCTCGTTTTGCTCGTCGGGCAACGGTTCGATTCCTTCGTGCGTTGGCTCGCTTTGCCAGGTTTCCCCCGGGAAGGGTGCATATGGCTCGGGCAATGGCTCGTCGAGGGGCAACTCGGTGAAGGGTGGGGAAAGGGAAGGTTCTCCGGACAGCGGGTTCTCCATGGCAGCCTCTTCGATCGAGACTTCCCCTGCGGGCGCGTTCTCGAGCTCCACCAGTGTATCGGCGGAACTCCCCTGGCTTTGTGGTCCTTCGTGCACCAGCTCCTCAAGACCTGTGCTCACCGTGGGACCGACACCGTGCTGTGCCAGGATGACTAGTGCAAGTGCGCCGAGCGCAACGCCAGTGCCAACCACCAAGCCGCGCGGGATCCTCACGGTCAGCGTGACTTCGCGCGGCAAGAGCGACGGGTGGCGCTCGAGCAAGCGGTCGATCGCTTCCGCACTTGCCGCTACGAGGAACAAGGCACCGGCCATCCACAGTAGTGCCGTCGCTCTTACGATCGCAGGAGGGTCGAGTAGGGTCAGGATCTCGAGCAGCGGCACCTCAAGAAGCACATGGGCC
>BEIG01000077.1 GCA_002898795.1 bacterium HR30
AGGCCGTCGCCAGCCCTGGCCGCAGCGGGATGGATGCACCTAGGCTGGCTTCCATGCTGCCGTGGCCATTGGCACCGCTATGGCACGGCAGGCATAGGTTTGCCGGCGGTCGTTGGGCAGCGGTGTGGTAAAGTGGCGACAATGCGAATCTCGGCTGCCACACCGGGCCGTGGGGGGCGCCCGGTGACGCCAGGATGCTCCATGATGTCGCGCGCATCCTCGCGCCCGGGCCCCCCACCGGAAGTGAACGTCCCGATGCCCAGCATCGAATATTCTTTTACCACAGCACCCATGGGGCGTTGTTGACGGTGGCGGCGGGGCGCACGCGCAGGGGCGAGTTTGGACTCACCAGTGCCCCGTTCAATTCGCCATAGCGGTGCACCGTAACTTTCCCCTGGCTGAAAATGGTTCCGTGCACGATGGCACTCATCCGCACCTCGGCCGAGCCTCCGACCAGGATCAACACCCGCTCTGCGGGCGAGCCACCTGGCCCAGGGCTAATCCCTTGCGTAATAATCTTGCTAGCCTGGCGAGCACGAAAATTCCCACTGACCCGTAAAACGACCGCCTCCGTGTTGGCGTTGCCTTGGATGGTCAGAGTCTTGTTCGGATCGATGGTCAGTTCGGAGTAGTCGATCACCGCTACCGACCCGGGGTTCGGGGTGTAGGGAGACACGTTCAACGTGGCGTTCGTGGCAATCCTGACCGAACCATTGGTCGCGTTCGGTTCGAGCAGCAAAAGTGTTTGCCGCCGCTGCTCGGCTTTGTCCGAAGCGCCTTGGCAGTCGGCTAGTAAGCTGTGACTTCCGGTGGTGTCCGTGCCCAGGCACTGGCCATTGGTTCCGAAGATGATGGGGCTGCCGGATGTGACACACAGGCCGTTGGCGGCGGCATCGCGTCCCACATAGACTCCGCCGGGGCCCACGGCGTTGCCGTCGAGCAGTGAAGCTTGTTTGAGGCGCACGTTTTCCGCACAAGCGGACCCACCGAGAACGCGTGCGGTATAAGCAAGGTCGCTCGTGGCCGCTGCGGAGCTTGGGGCCTGGAGAAGGGCGTACCCTCTAGGGCAGGCAGATGCGGGCAGCGGTGGATGGTCGCACGTTCCAGTGCCGTTGCAGGCGTCGGCAGTGCAGACTAGCCCATCGTCGTTACAGACACTCCCAGCAGGCTCGAACTGGCACCCGGCACTGCAGCAGTCGCCGCTAGCGGAATTTCCATCGTCGCACTGCTCCCCAGGGTCGATCACGCCATTGCCACACTCCAGGCTCGGCGTGCTCGTGGATGACGGAGTGGCCAGGGCGGTGGCAGTGGCCGAAGGCGAGGGCGTCCCGGTTGCTGTGTGGGTTGGTGTAGGTCGCGGAGATTCCGAGGGCGAGGGCGTGGGCGTGGGCGTGGGAGTGGAAGTGGAAGTGAAAGTGAAAGTGAAAGTGGGAGTGGGCGAGTGGGTAGGTGTTGTGTTCGGTGTATCCGTTGGCACGTTCGCGGCCGTGTTCGTTGGCGTCAGGGAAGGTGTTTCACTTGCCGGCAGCGACGTGGCGGTAGCCGTTGTTGTTGGTGAAAGCGTTTGTGTCTCCGTGGGAGCAGGGGTGGGTGTATGGGTTGGCGGTTGATTCGGTGTGGGTGTTGGACTCGGTTCCGCCGAGGCAGTGACGGTGGGCGACTCTGTGGACGACGTGGGTGCGACCGTTGCCGTACCGGTCGGCGTGGGCGTGGCGCTAGACAGACACTTGCCCACTGCGTCGGCAGCATAGATGGCATAGATTTCGTCCGCGCTCAGGGCCCGTTGGAACAGCTCGACTTCATCCAATTCACCCTGGAAAAACCCAGGACCTCCTGAGCCAGCCTCACTGGGACCATCGGCGCGGCGTGCAAAGTACAGAGAACTGGTGTTGTCGAGATTCGTGGTGAGTGGCGAGCCGGATAGGACCTCTACCCCGTCAACGTAAAGGCGGACGCCACTCGAGCTGTCTGCTCTTGCGACAACTGCAGCCACGTGGTGCCACGCACCGTCGGCGATGAATGCGGAAGAGGAATAGTTTTGGAAAGTTGCGCCATCGGCCATTTGGAATCCGAGGCTGCCATCCACCAAGAACAGGTGATAGCCGACGAAGGGATCCTCCGTTCCACTGCGTTTGTCGAGGAGCACGGTAACTCCACTGATCTCGCTTGCGCGAACCCAAGCGTCCAAAGTGAAGTCGCCGGTGCCGACATCGAGTTCCGGATCGTCTGGAACGACCACTGCATCGTCAATTCCGTCGAATTGGAGCGCCAGTCCTACTTTGCCGAGCACGGGGATGGGGTCGTTCATCCAGGTGCCGTTGTTTTGCGTTGGCCCACCAATGTCGGCTGCCGTGGAGCCGGAGGTTTCTTCCAGGGGCCACCAGCCAACCAAGTTTTCGCCCGGCGGAACGCAGGTGGGTGTCCCGGGGCTTGGCGAAGGGGTGCGCGTGGCCGTCGATGTTGCGGTGAGGGTCGCGGAGGCTGTCGCAGTAGCCGTGGCCGACGCGGTTGGCGTCCTTGTGAACGTACGCGTTCTTGTGGAGGTGGCTGTGGTCGTGGGCGTGGGGGTCATCGTGGGAGGAATGTCGCGGAAAATGTATGCGGAGCCTTGGTCGGCATTCACCCCCACGTTATCGGTTTGAGCACCCAAAACGGCAACCAGGGAGCCCGGGGTAGAAGCCCAGCCGGATAATCCAACGGAGTAACCGAACCAATCGGAAATAACGATGTGGGAGGGAGCCAGAATCTTTTGTTGTTCCACAAGCGGCGAGCTCGATGAACTGAGTAAACTGAGGTCGAACAAGTAGGCCGTGGTCCCCCCGTAGGGGGCACCGACCAAAGCCGATAGGCGGTCGTCGCTCAGAGCAACCGACTGACCGAAACCCTGGTTGTTCGTGCCATCCGAAGCAATGAGCCGCCGCGAGCTGGTGATGTTCCCGGTCCACTGGAGACCTTTTACGAAGAGGTAAGCTGCTCCGCTGTCGGAGGTGTTTCCGGGACCGAGGCTTGCACCAACCAGGATGTTGTCCACTCGCACGGACACCGAGATGCCGAAATTGTCGTACGCTGCTCCATTGGGAGCATTGAGCTTGGCGTTGTGGGTGGCGTTGGCCCAACCGGTGCTCGGTTTCACGAACACATAGGCTGCTCCTTGGTACCCGCTGCTGGGACCGGAACCAAAAGGCGCCCCGCCGACCACAGTGCAGGAGGAGGAGTCACAATCGACACTGACGGATGTCCCAAGTTGGAAACCGCCGGTGACGTCGCCAGCAAGGAGTCTCGCGGTTTGCGTGAGCACTCCGGTCCAAGCTGTCCCAGATCTCTCGAAGACGTAGACAGCCCCTTCGTCAACGGCCGTACCGTTGCGCAACGGAGCACCGACGACGACGGTATCGGCGGTACCGGGTCCGACAGCGATCGCCACGGCCCGCCCGAAAGCATCACCCGCAACGCCGTCGGAAGCGAGGAGTTTTGCATTCTCCGTCATGATCCCAGACCAACCAGTAGAAGGACGCACGAAGACGTAAGCCGAACCGCGGCCGCTGTCGTCACCCTCAGCGCCTACCACGATCTTGTTCCCTTCGATGGATACCGACGTGCCAAATTTGTCCCCCGAGGCACCATCGGAGGCTCGGAGCTTCGCGACCTCGACCATATTCGACCAATCCCAATCTCCACTCGAGGGGACGAATACCGTCACCTGTCCTTGGTCCGCGTTTCCCCCGATATCCTTTAAAGGGGCACCAACCACGACTGCGTCCTGGGAAACCGCAACGGAGAACCCGAAGCGATCGTTCGCTGCGCCATCGGAGGCAAGGAGCGTGGCCTGCTGGAAGAACGGGTCGACGACGATAGGGAACTGCGCCCCGGCGTCCTCTACGGCAAACCACACTTCGTTCCCCTTTAAGCTCCACTGGACGGGCAAAGGGCGGCCTGTACGATCCCACGCGGCCACGTCTCCGTAACGGAGGACGACGTCTCCGGTCCGATTCGTGAGGATGATTTCCTCTCCCTTCGCGGTTGCTTGGAGCCGGTTTAGTTGCAGTTCCACGGCCAAGAGCAACGGCGCGCTCGCAGTCGAGGCATCCGGAACTGGTGGAGGTGTTTCGATGGTAAATCCGTGCTCCAGTCCGAGCGGGCCATTTACGTACCAGGCAACGACCTTCTCTGCGGTGAATCGCTGCTCCCATCGGTTCGGTTCCGGAAGCTCTACTGCTGCCTTCTCGAGCTTCTGCCAGTGGTCACCTCGGCCCCAGCGTAAAGGTCGCAGCGTGAGACCTTCGTGCCGCTCCGTTCGCAAGGTGGTGCCGCCACTGCTGAAGGTGATGCGGAAGTGATGCGTTTCGTTTGCAGCTTCCCAGCCGTTCTCTCCGAGGCGAGCGTGATAACGCTCGTCGCTGCTCCCCAGTTTTGCGGAAATGGCCGCCCGCGCCGGCGCAGACAAGGTGGTCAAGGAGGCGGCCGCAGCATGGGGAACTACGAACAGGGCGATGATCAACCCTATACACGCAAGCATTTGCGGGGAGGTGGCGTGTTGGTCACGTTGCATGAGCTCCTCCTTCTGTGGGCGGCACGTGGTTACGCGCCAGGTTCGGCGCCACGGGTTTGGTTTGTGTGGCGCAACTTTCCAGTCACAATACAGCGGCAGCGTTGGGCTCGTTTTCGCGAGCGCGGCACGATGCCGGGTTGTGTGCTGGCCGTCCGCGTGCTCCGCAAAGGACGGTTTTCCCGCCTCCTGTGTCGGCGGAAACGCGGTCATGGCGAATCGAATGGGAAAAGGGGCTTGCGCGTGGTGACCGTTGCGTTCTGGTCTCGCCCGTTTTTTTGTTGCCTTTCCACCCATGGCCGCGTACATAGTGCGCGTTGGATACTGATCGTGGCCATTGGGTGTCCCGAAATTTGATCGAAATTTTGTAAGGGGATGGAAGGGGCGTTTGGCCCGCCTAGGGACATGACTGAGAGTTACGAAATTCGCTTTGGACCTTTTGTTATCGACCGCTTGCGACAGCAGTTGCTCCACGGTTCCGAGCGCATCGCCTTGCGGCCGAAAACCTGGGCAGTTCTTTTGGAACTGGTGCAGCGCCCGGGTGAAGTCGTAAGCAATGAAGAGCTGTTGAACCGGGTGTGGGAAGGCAAAGCTGTGACCCCAGAAGTTGCCAGCGTTTCCGTTCGCGAACTGCGCCGAGCACTAGGCGACAATCGCCAGCAACCGTGTTACATCGAAACGCTCCCCCGCCGCGGGTATCGCTTCGTGGCGCGATTGGAATCGTCCCGGCTCGACGAACCGACGTCATTCTGGCGGCACCGGGAACCAACTATGGTTCCGGGGTTCGTTGGCCGCTCCCGGGAACTGGCCGAGATCCAAGGCGCATTCGAACTCGCCCTCGGAGGGCGACGCCAAGTGCTTTTCATTTCCGGAGAGGCGGGGATAGGGAAAAGTTCGCTGCTTGCCGCTGCGGTACGCCAACTGGAGGAGCCCGGTAAGGGGTTTCTGCTCGGTCGGGCACAGTGTGTGGCAGAGCAACGGGAAGCATTCTTGCCCTTGCTCGATATGTTGGTGAGCCTTTGTCAGAATGACATTTCCGGAAAGACGTTGCGCCGCCTGGAGCGATTCGCCCCCCTTTGGCTCTGGGCGTTGCCAGAAGTGCGCGCTGCCGGGGAACGACCCGAGTCGATGCCGGATGTCGGCGCCACTCCCGAGCGGCTTTTGCGCCAGTTGAATCAGGCGTTGGAGGCGCTGTCCTGGGACTATCCCGTGGTCTTGATTCTCGAGGACATCCACTGGGCCGATCTGGGCACTGTGCAGTTTCTTCGGTTCCTCGCTGAACGAGCGCCCTCGGCCCGCCTCTTGGTGGTGTGTACGTACCGAGCTGCGGACGCCAATGTCGGTCAACACCCGCTATCGAGCGTCGGCGGGTGCTGCTATCGCGCCAACGTTGCCGAGAACTGGTGCTCGAGGGGCTCGATGCCCAAGAGGTGCACCAATTCGTTCACGGGCGCTGGCCTGACTTGGAGGCGGAGGGTGACTTTGCCGCGTGGTTGTCGCAGCGCACCGATGGCTCTCCTTTGTTTCTGCATGCTCTGGTAGAACAGCTGCTGCGCGATGGGCTCCTCACGCGCTGCGACGGGCGCTGGTTGTTGCAGCATGGCTTTGATCGGGTAGGGGTGCCAGCGAGCGTCCGCGAACTCATTGGCCAGCACCTGAGCCGGTTGTCGAAGTCCGGGCGTGCGTTGGTCGAGGCTGCCAGTGTGGTGGGCGTACGGTTTTCAGCGAGCAGCGTTGCCTGTGCGCTCAAACGCCAGGTGGCGGAAACTGACTCGCTGTTGGCAGCGCTTGCTGAGCGCAGGTTGTTCATCCGACGTTGCGGCACCACTCGTTGGCCGGACGGTACGGTTTCCTCCGCTTACGAATTTGTCCACTCGCTTTACAGCGAGGTGATTTACCGGCAGCTTCCAGGCGCTTTGGCGGCGCGATGGCACGGGCGGGTGGGTCGGCGGCTGGAAAACGCGTTTAAAGGTCGCACCCAGGAGGTCTGCTTCGACTTGGCTCGGCACTTTACCCACGCGGGCGACTATCGGCGGGCCTACCGATATCAGTGGCAAGCAGCAGCGTGCGGATTGCAGCGGCAAGCTCTCGCCGAAGCTTACCGCCACTTATTGGCAGCGCGCGCTTCCATCGAGCAACTACACCCCCGCGCGGTGTCGGGTGCGGATTCGGTAGCCATCGGATGCGCGCTTGGCGCCACTTCGGTAGCGCTCCACGGATACGCCGCCCGAACGGCAGTGGAAGCCTATGAATGGGCACTTCAGCGAGCGGGGTCGGGGACGACGAGGGCACGGGTGATTGCGTCCATGGGCCTTTGCACCGCGCTGATGGCAAGCGGAGCTCTCGACAAGGCCCACGCAGTGGCGCGCAAGATCGAGTACCTGCGCGTAAATGGTCGACTGCCCAAGCTACTGTCCGCCACGGCAATGAACCCGTTGGGGCAGGTGTGGTTTTACCGTGGGAATCACCGCCGTGCCCGCCAACGCTTCGGTCAGGAACTGGCGTTGTTGCGGCGGTGTCAGCCTGCAATCGATTCTCCCCCTTTGGGCGGCCTTTTGTGGATCGACCCGTTCGTTGCGTGCAGCAACTTGTTCGCGATTTCGCTGGTCCTGGGCAATCGAGCCGACCGGGGGCTTGCTCTGATGGAAGAGTCACTTGGCCGGGCACGCGCGTTAGGGCATCCGTTCACCTTCATTTCTGCTCTCACACACGCAGCCCTTGTGCATTTCGTGTGCGAGAATTGGGAAATGCAACAGACGTGTGCTCGTGAGGCCTTGGAGCTTGCCACCGAGTGTGGCTTTCCTTTTTGGATTTCCACGGCAGGCATCCTCTTGGGCCACGCGCTTGCCTTAAGCGGCAAACGTGCGGAAGGGCTTGCGTTGCTTGAGCGAAGCCTGGAGGCGTGGACTGCTGCTGGTACGCAACTTGGTCGCCCGTTGTATCACGCCATGCTGGCCGAAGCTTACTTGAGTGGAAACGAGCCGGAGCGAGCCCTTGGCGTGGTACAAGCGTACCTGGACCCCGCTGGAGCGAGCGAGGAACGAGTGCACGAACCTTACCTGTTTGGCGTGGTGGCCAAGGCAGAGTGGAAATTGGGCAGGAAGAAACAAACGCACATCTGGTTCGCTCGAGCCGTAAACGTGGCCACTCGTCAACAAGCCCCGTACTGGATCCGCCGCTGCTCGACGCAGCTCGAACCCCGCAGCGGCAGATGAACCCACGGCAGAGAGTGGTGGCTGCCCCGTGGTCGGCAAAGGTTCCTGAAGGGTTGGGCTCGTGTCCCCCAGGCCGAAGGCGTGGGCAGACACCCTCTCCGCGGCGCCGTGCGATCTCGTGGCTGCATCCATGGACCGCGCTTCGAGGTTGTTCGTAGGCTCCCCTCCGAAACAATTTCTCCGCAGCGTTGCCTTGACAGCGGCGCAGCAATTATGGAAGCAAAGACGCGGCGAGAGTCTCTGCCCGACAGTGGCAGATGGGAGGGAATCAAGGAGGTGGCGAAGATGGCGAAGCGTGTGGGGATGGTGGCGTTATCGTGTGTGTGGTTGATTGGGGTCGCGGTGGCGTGGGCGCAAGAAGAGCCGAAGAAGCCCGCGGGAATTACCCGAAGCTTTGACCGGTTTGAACAGGAAGCGGCAATTAGCGAGGGCATTTGGGTCGAGGGCGCCGCGGGCTATGTCCAAGACGTGGTCAAGGACCCAGTGGGCAATAAGACCACGGCGTCAAGCGACTTCGGTGCGGTGCGTGCCAGTTATGGAATGGACATGTTCGAAGCGGGGATCACGTTTCCGTTCTGGCAGCACAACGAGGTAGAAGTGCGGCAGGGTCGCAACGTTGCGACGCGCGGCGAAGAGGATTTGGGTGATCTTTCACTCTTTGCCAAGGTGTTGCCGGTGCGGACCGAGTGGTTCGATGCTGGTGCGGCTCTCCAGGTGATTACGCCGACGGGCGATGAAGATAAAGGCACGGGCATCGGTCGGTTCGGCTTTCTTCCTGTTGCGACCGTCGCGGCTCATCTTGCCCCGATCGATGTGCGCGCCCACGGCGGTTACCGCTTCGTTACAGACATCACGCCGACCGCTCGGGAAGCCATCGTGTACGGCGGTGGCATTTTCTACACGTGGAACGATCAACTGGCTCTGCGCTCGGAGATCAACGGTGCCATTGTCGATGTGCGGGGCAAGGAAAACCTCGACTTGATCGTTTGGCAGCCCGGTGTGGACGTACGCCTGCCCATGGAAGGTTACGACGTGCTGCTGCGGCCCACGGGAACGTACGGAATTAACGACGAGTCGCCCGACTGGGGCTTTGGCGGGTCCATCACGGTGTGGATGCGTCCTTGAGGGAGCACCAGGTTGCGGCACGCTGCCCAGGCGCGTGTTCGTAAACCGGGGAGCCCTGTGACTGCCTGGCTGCTGCGTCGCGTTATAAGGTGACGATGGGCGACAGCACCTTTTCCTCGAGCCAGCGGGAGAGGTCGGCTAGGCTTTGACTATTGATCTCGTGGCCCATGTCGAACTCACGATAAGTCGCAGGAACCCGGAGGGAGCGTAAATTCTCTAACGACTCTCGCCCGCGGCTCACATCGATGAGTTCGTCGCGCGTGCCGTGGTGCACGAGAGTGGGCAACTGTGACCGGTCGGCCGGTGGTAGTTCGTGCAGCAGTGCTGCAGGTAACCACGAACTAAGTGCAACTAAGGCGGCAAAACGTTCCGGTTGGTTCAGGGCCAATGCATACGCCATAACCCCGCCTTGGCTAAACCCCAAGCACACGAGTTTGCGCGGATGGATGGGGTAGCGCTGTACCGCCTCGTCGAGGAACTGGCGAAGCTCGCGAACTGCGGCTCCGAAGGCATAGGGATCGGGCGGCGCCCCCATGGTAATGGGGAACCAACCGTAAACTCGCATTGGTCCTAGAGGAACGTCGAGCGGGCCTTGGGGGCACAGGAACAAAAATCGCCCACGGGCGACGAGAGGTGCTAAACCCAAGAGGTCGAGGGCGTTGGCTCCCCAACCATGAAGAGCAAGAATTGTAGGGTGCGGGCCCTCGCCTTTAGGCTCGTAGATTGCGTGAACCAGTCGCATACACGTCTTCTAGGCAAAAGGCAGACTCGGAGCCAACCTTTGGGCTGGGTCTAGGGACAGTGTTTGGCCTGAGCCTTTACAACTCCAAGCGGAAAAATTCCTCGTACAGCCGGCGCCACGTTTGATAACGCGTCGTGTACTGTTCCACTGCTCCGGTGGGTTCCACAATGTCGTGTCGCACCCAAGCCCGGACTGTCTGACGCAAACGCTCCGCCCGGCCCCCGCTCGCGGTCAGGATGGCACAGCCCAAAGCTGCACTTTCGGCTTCGAGTGCGACCTCGATGCTTCGGCCAAGAACAGTGGCAACAATGCGAAGCAAAACGGGGTTGCGCGTCATTCCCCCGCTGAGGATCAGCCGGTACGTGTTGCCACCCAAAACGCGCTCCAGTTGCTCCAGATTGGCCCGAAGGGCGAATCCAATACTCTCGAAAAACGCACGGACGATTTCACCGGCGCTCGGCCGCACGTGCAACGTTGGATAGGGGAATAAGATACCGCCGGGGCGGCGTAGCGCGATCCTTTGGATATCGAAGACGGAGGGGCCAATGAACAAAATTGCCGAAGTGTCGGGACAAGCCTCGGCCCAGGCTTCGAGCCGTGAGCGCGTCGCTTCATCCGATTGGTTTTGGCCGAGTAACTCGATGAGCCAGCGGTAAGCATCGCCAGTGTCGCCCGCGTTACTTTCCAAAACCCAACGTCCGGGCACCACATGACACCCGGCCCACAGGGTTGCTTGCGGATCGAGGCAAAGCTCTTCCGTCACGGCCTGGATGGGCGTGGTTGTTCCGAGCGTGGCCCCGATCGCACCAGGATCGAGCACGCCAGCACCCAGCAGCGAGCATTGCGTGTCCGCCCCGCCAACGAATACGGGCGTGCCCACCATGAGTCCGGTTTCCTTGGCCACCTCTGGTTGCACTTGGCCAACTTGCTCCCCTGGTTGGTGCACTTCCGGCAGGATGGACCGGGGGATACCGAAAGCATGGAGAATTTCGTCCGACCAGGTGCGGCGAGCAATATCGAACATCATGGATTCCGTGGCGTTCGACGGTTCCGCGACAAATTCCCCCGTGAGGCGCCAATGGATCCAGTCGTTCATCATCAGGATCCGAGTGACCTCTGCTCCACCTTGCTTGCGGTACCAAAGGTAGCGGCACAGCGGAAAGATGAAGGGAGCGGAGTGCCCGGTGGCCTGGTACAGTCGTTCGGCACCGAACGATTGGAGCACCTCCAACCCTTCCCGGACACCACGGGCCTCTACGTTCGGGCCCGCGTAGACCTCCGTGCCGTTCTGCCCGACGAAAACGCACGCTTCCCGCTGGCTAGTGGCTGCAATCCCCGCAATTTCGGAAGGGGCCACCCCTGCCTGCTCCAAGGCCGTGCGCATGCACCGACACAAGGTTGCCCAAAAAGCTTGCGGATCGAAGGCAAACCACTTGACGGATGGCAACTCGGGGTCGGGAGTAACCTCGTACGACCATGGTTCTGCGGCTCGTGCCCGCAGCGTTCCTTCTCGGTCGAAGATTAGGCACTTACCGCTTCCGGTACCGGCATCAACGGCGAGGAAGTACTCCATTGGCTGCGCCTAGGGGTTGCAGAGCGAAAACAAGAGCTCCATTGCAGTCACGGCAAATTGGGCCGCTTCCGACGAGGATGATCCCAGACTTCGGGATTGGCGAGGTAGCGAGGGCGTTTCCCTGCAAGCCAGAGGGCGATATCGTCCACGATCATTTTGCTTTGATGCTCCACCACGTTGCACGTGGCGCCACCAAGATGCGGGGAAACGAGGACGTTGGGCAACTGCACGAATCGGTTTTCCGGTTGCACGGGTTCTTGGGCGAAGACGTCTAGGGCGGCACCGGCGAGATGGCCGGTAGTCAATGCTTCGTAAAGAGCATCGTCGTCGACGATTTGTGCTCGTGCGAGGTTGAGTAAGTAGGCGCCTCGAGGGAGTAACCGGAGTTCTCGCGCCCCAATGAGCCCGAAGGTCTCGGGCGTGAGCGGGCAGTGCAGCGTGAGAAAGGTAACTTGTGGAAGAAGCTCCTCCAAGGATGCGCAACGCTCGACGCCCTCGGAACGGAACACCTCTGGAGCCACGTGCGGATCGTAGGCCAACACGCGCGCTTCGAAGGCTGACGCCAGTCGTGCCACCCTCTGACCGATCGCGCCGAACCCCACGATGCCCACCGATGAGGAGCCAAGTTCAAAACCACCGTAGCGCTGGTAGGCGGCAAGATAGTCGCTCGCCTTTTCGAATCTCAACGTACCTTGCTTCAACCCTTGGTTCACGGAAAAAAGGTGGCGGGCGAGTGCCAACATATAGGCGATGGTGAGTTCGGCCACAGCCCGCGCGTTTCGTGCAGGCGTGTACAACACTGGGATTCCCAGAGAGGTTGCTTTGGCAAGGCCAATGTTGATGGGATCTCCTCGGCAGCAGGCAATCAACTGAAGATTCGTGTGGTCGAGAACGTCCTCGTGCACCAAGTCTGCCTCGACGATAAGCACGTCGGCCCGGGCCTCGTTGATCCGGTGCGCGAACTTGGTCCCGTCGAAATAAATCTCGCCCCTTTGCCTCCAATCCTGGTACTCCACCGGCATCCACGAACGCAGGCGCTCGAGTTCCCGAGGGTGGAACGTCGCGGTGACCAGGGCTTTCATCACTCCTTGCGTTCCCGCAAACCAAGCACTGTGGGCACGAGTCGGATGATGTAATCACGGACCTGGCTACGCAGTTCAGGAGAGCGCACACTTCCGCCGAGCAGAGTCTTCACGTGGGCGCTGTCGAGCAGAAAAAACAGCACGGCACTTTCCATGGTCAGCATAAAGAGGTTGGCCTCCAGCTCGCTGCGGCGCATGCCGCCATAGGCGCGGGTCCACTGAGCGAACACTTTCCACGCCGGCACGAGGACCCGATTTTCGATGTCCGCGTGCCCCTCGTCGTTTTCCACCAAGCGCCGCACCAAAAGACGAGGAATCGTCGGATGATCCGCGAAAAAATCGAATAACGTGCCCATGACGGTTTCGATCGTTTTCCCCCGGCGTTTCGACGGCTGCTGCTTCTCGAGAGCTTTGCGGATGACATCGACGATCCGGTCATACACGTCCTGAAACACCGCAAAGTAAAGGGTCTCCTTTGACTCCCAGTGATAGTGCAAACTCGAGATATTCACGCCAGCTTTGTCTGCGATCTCCCGAGTGGATGCTCCAGCAAAACCCTTCGCGGCAAAGATCTCTTCGGCCGCTGCTAGGATGCGGGCCTTCGTGGAAAGTGGCTCGTGGCGAACACGTTGCAATGCAGTACGCATGGGCAATAGACTCGACGCGTCAATCGATCGATTGAACCATGGCTTTACGGGAGATGCCTGGTGCTTGTCAATGCCCGCGAAGGCACCGATGGTTGCCCTAGGTGCAAAAAGCACGCTCGGCCCGGGAACCGGCCCCTCACCTCGGTGTCGATCAGATGTTACGGCGTGCCTTGGGGCTGATCGTTGGGCGAGTACGGCGGAAGCGTTAGGTGAACTCATTCAAGCGTTGCTCGAGGGTGTTCAACTTCCTGAGGGTGTGCTAGCCACTAGCGCTGCGGAAGTTGGGGGAGGTGGGCAGGGCGGCCGTTCGATTATTGACTTCGGCGAGTACTGTCGTTAGTCGCTTGGGCGCTTTGGCGCGGCGAGCGCAAGGAGGAATCATGGAACAACAATGGTGGGCCAAACGACGCGAGGAAGAAGAAGAGGATTGGGAAGAGGAAGAGGAGGAAGATTGGGACGAGGACTGGGACGAGGAAGACGAGGATTTTGATTTCGACGAGGAAGACTGGGAAGAAGACGAGGAGGAAGAGGAGGACGAGGACTATTGAACCCGCTGGGTAATGCGGGCTGTAGTTCAGCGCGTAAGCCGCGCTTCCGTTCGCGTCGACGGCTCTGTGGTCGGGGCTATTGGCCCTGGCTTGCTGGTGTTGCTGGGGGTGGGCGTGTCGGACACCGAGGAGGACGCCCGTTGGCTGTGCGATAAGACGTTGCACCTCCGCATTTTTCCGAACGAATCCGGCAAATTCGATCGCTCGGTGCGAGATGTGGGTGGGGAGGTGCTCGTGGTTTCGCAGTTTACCCTGCTGGCAGACGTAGCCAAAGGGCGAAGGCCGTCATTTTCCGACGCCGCACCACCGGAGAAGGCGCGGCAACTCTACGAATATTTCACCGCCCTCGTGCGCGAGGCCGGGCTGATCTGCGCCACGGGTGAGTTTGGCGCCCGGATGGAGGTGGAGCTGGTTAACGACGGCCCCGTGACAATTGTGATCGACTCCCCGAAGCGATAAATTTTTCCGTCCGATGGCGGGCGCAGGATTTTGGGCCATTCCGTCGGCCAAGTTGGTGTTCCGTAAGGATGGCCGTTGGTATGCCGGGGACGAGCCGGTGACGCACGAGCGTCTAGCTCGCTTTTTCACCCGCTACTTGCGGCGCAAACCCGACGGTAACGGGTACGAGATTTGGGTGGACGAGCGTTTCCACGCCGACGTGGAGGTGGAAGATACCCCGTACGTAGTGACCGCCCTCGTTCCGGGCAGCGACGGTCAGTTGCAGGTGCAGTTGAACGACGACTCGGTGGAGCCTCTCGATCCCGCGAGTCTCCGTGTTGCCCCTGACGGGGCTGTGGTTTGCTCGGTCAAGGAGGGCCGCGAACGTGCGCGGTTTTTGCGCGCGGCCCAAGCCGATTTAGCCCCCTATCTCGAGGAACACGATGAACGGTGGTGCCTTCATGTAGCTGGGGGCCACTACCCCATTCGGCATGATTGAGCGCCCAGCTTTACACGTAGTACTCGTTGCCCCGGAAATACCCCAAAACACGGGTAGCGTGGCGCGGTTATGTGCGGCGACGTACTGCCGGCTCCACTTGGTGCGGCCACTGGGCTTCTCGCTAGAGGATCGTTACCTCAAACGAGCGGGCCTCGATTATTGGCCGTATGTCGACTGGCGTGTGCACGACAATTGGCAAGCGTGCTTGGGCGAACTGGGCAACGGGAGTCTCTTCTTTTTTTCCGCCCGTGCTCAACGGCCGTATTGGACGGCCCAGTATCGCCTTGGCGACGTGCTCGTGTTCGGCAGCGAAACGCGAGGGTTGCCTGCTGAATTGCGGGAACGTTACCAGGACCGCATGTTTGTCATCCCCATCGACCACCCGAAGGTCCGTAGCCTCAATTTAGCCAACGCCGTGTCGATCGTTGTTTACGAGGCCTTACGGCAAATGCAGGCGTAGGCAGCCATGCATCCGGTACACGAAGAAGTCTGGAACTTTTTGATTTCTCCTTCGGAGGAATCGTTCTCCGAGTTGGCTGTGCGGGTTTTCTTGCATCAGTACGAGCACATTTCCGCCATTCGACGTTGGTGCGACCGGCGTGGCGTGCAAGTAGATCGATTGCGCTCCTGGAAAGATGTTCCCCCGGTGCCAGCCCTGGCGTTCAAGCACGAGTTCCTTTGCTGTGGTTTGCCGGAACGTGTTTTTTACAGCAGTGGTACGACCAGAGGGCGGGAGCACCGGAGCCAACACCCGATGCCAGACTTGCGCCTGTATCGAGAATCTGCCGTGCGGGGCATGAAGATGTTTTTGTTCCCCGATGTGGAAGCCATGCCCATTTTTTCGCTGGTGCCTTCAGCAGAAGAGTGGCCTCACTCGTCGTTGGCGCAAATGGTGTCTTGGGCGCAAGAGGTTTTTGGTACCAGCGACTCTGCCACCTTTGCGCGGGAGCGGGAGTTCGACTTCCAGGGGCTGCAGCAGGCTTTGGAGAGGTGTGCGCGCTCTGGCGAGGCAGTGTGCATCATGACCACGACGGGGGCTTGGATTCGCTTTCTCGATTTTTGCCGAGCTGCAGGTTGGTGTGTGCGGCTGCCACACGGTAGTCGTCTCATGGATACGGGAGGCGACAAAGGGGCGCCGCGGCCAGTGTCGCGTAACGGGTTGCTTCACGCCACGTGGAACTGCGTTGCGATCCCCGGCTACTTCGTGGTGAACGAATACGGAATGAGCGAACTGTCATCCCAGTATTTCGATAACGTCATTGCCAACCGTGTGGGGGGTGTGTTCGGACCGCGCCGGAAACAGGCACCACCGTGGTTACGGACGCGCGTGCTGGATCCTGCAACCTTGTCCGACGTGCCCAACGGACAGGTGGGTTTGCTTTGCCACGTGGACTTAGCCAATGCGGGATCTGCCGTAGCGGTTCTCACCGAAGATTTGGGGCGGATGACCGAGGAAGGGCTGGAAGTGATGGGCCGGGCGGCAGATGCCGAGCTCAGGGGCTGCTCGCTCGCTTTGGCTGATTTCGTTGTTCGCTGAAGAAGCCCCGGGGTCGCTTCTGGCTTGGAAACCTTTGTCCCGATACACTGTGGCCGTGTCGCGTGGCTTGGGCGCCTTCCAGGAAAATCTCGTTGATGGCCGGGATCCAGTGCCGGTGATGCTTTCCTCAGCCGACGTGGGGCCCGTGCTGGAAGAAGTGCGGGAAGGCGCAAGAAAACTCAGGTCGATTCCGGCTGAAGAAATCATCGAGCGGTTAGGGCCTGTCGTCAGCGCTTGGCTGCAACCGAAATCTCCGTGGATGGAAATGGCGCAAGCTCGCTTACCGGCTGCCACCGGATTTCACCCTGCAATGATCGCCCATGCACTGCCTTTTCAGCTCGAGGCCCTTACTCCAAGCAGCCTCCGGCTTTTAGTGGAGCGTGAGCTTGGAAGCCTAGCCGTGTTAGACCGTCCAGACTGGCCCCAACGTTTGGTCGTACACGTGATGGCCGGCAACATTCCGGGACTTGCGGGAGTGACAATGGTGCTCGGTGTGGTTGCCAAGCAAGCAACCGTGGTCAAGCCGGCGATGGGTGATCCGCTGTTTCCCTACTTGTTTCACCAGTCTCTTCGTGTTCTCGACCCTGACCTTGCGGGTGCAGTCGCCGTGATTGGCTGGCGAGGTGGCTCGTCAGCCGTCGAGGAGCTGGTCTTTGCGGAGGCCGATGTTGTCGTGGCCATGGGTGGCAAAGAGACCATGTCGGCTTTGCAAAAGCGTTTGGGCAGAAAACTTCGCGCCTATGGTCCGCGGTTGAGCTTTGCAGTGATCGCGCGCGAATGTTTATGCGCGCCCGGCGAAGCACGTGGTTGGGCACGAGCACTGGCGTACGATACGACCCTCTGGGATCAACGTGGCTGCCTTTCCCCGCAGATTGCGTTCGTGGAAAACGGCGGCAAAGTCGACGTCATGGGCTTTGCCGAAATGGTGACAAGCGCGTTGGGTGAGCTTTGTGCAGAGCTGCCGCCTCGCACTCTTGAACTCGAAGAACAAGTGGCGGTGCGTGCCTTTCGCGACGAGGGAGAATGGGACCCTTTGACTCATGTCTTGGCAAGCGCGGGGGATTTGAGCTGGACCGTGGCGGTCGAGCCGCAACCTCGATTTCTTCCGACGCCACAACATCGTTGCCTACGGGTGCAGTCGGTCGGAGCGATTGAAGAAATCGGGCCACTGGTTGCTCCCCACCGCCATTTGTTGGAAGGGGTGGGAGTCGCGGCGCCGCCGCAACGGTGGGCAAGCCTGGATCGTTGGCTGCGAAGTGTCGGAGTCCATTGGGTTACTCCCTTAGGTTCGATGCAACGTCCCTCCTTGGAATGGCGACCGGGTGGGCGCGATCGTATCAAGGAGTGGGTATGACCTCGGGAGACCTTTCGGCGCCAGAACTCCGGGAAAAGTTTTTTCACCACGTTTGCCAAACCTCCCCTGCACCGCTCGGGATCGTGGTTCGCTCGGCTTCGGGTTGTGAAATCGTGGACCACGACGGGAAGAAATACTTGGATCTTCTTGCGGGGATGGGTGTGGCCAACGTTGGGCACAATCACCCGCAGGTGGTGACTGCGGTGAAGCGACAACTGAGCCGTCACTTGCACGTGTCCGTGTATGGGGAAATGATTCAGGAACCACAGGTGCTGCTGGCAGAAAATCTCGCGCGGCTGAGTCCAGGCGATCTCTCCGTTGTGTACTTTACGAGTAGCGGGGCCGAAGCCATCGAGGGGGCGATGAAAACAGCCCGTAAATTTACCGACAGGCCGAGATTTGTCGCTTTTCACGGCTCCTTCCACGGAGATACGTTTGGAGCGTTGTCTTTGAACGGTAACCCAATGTATCGAGAACCGTTCGAGCCCCTAGTGCCAGTGGTGGATTTTCTCCCTTATGGAGATGTAGGTGCGGTCGATCGGATTGGGCACGACGTTGCGGCTGTGTTCGTGGAACCCATTCAAAGCGAGGGAGGAGTGCGGATTCCCCCTGACGACTTTCTCCCAGCATTGCGCCACCGCTGTCACGAAGTGGGCGCCCTGTTGGTGTTGGACGAAGTGCTGACTGGGTTCGGCCGCACGGGAAAGTTGTTTGCCTGCAATCACTGGGAGGTCGTTCCTGACCTGCTGGTGCTGGCGAAGGCGCTGGGCGGCGGACTTCCGTTGGGCGCGTTCGTCGGGACAGAGGAGACGATGGCGACCTTAAGCCAGGCCCCGCCGCTGGGTCACGTGACCACCTTTGGTGGTCACCCGCTCAGTTGTGCCGCCGGGTTGGCAGCATTGGAAGTACTGCAAAACGAGCGGCTCATAGAGCGTGCCCACGAGCTCGGCGAAGATTGGCGACGGGAGCTTGCAAAGGAGCTCGGTCCGTACGTCCGCCAGGTGCGGGGAAAAGGGTTGCTAGTGGGGATCGAGTTTCCCAGTGCGGACTTCACTCGTCGGTTTACCGCCCGTTGTTTGGACCTTGGGCTCATCGTGAACTGGACGCTGCACTGCGACAACGTGGTGAGTCTGGCTCCGCCGCTGTGTATCGAGGCGGGCGAGCTCGAGGAGGCAACGAAGAGGATGCGCCTGGCCGCGCAAAGTGCGTGAAGACCAAGGCATGAGGGGGAGGCTTCCGACGTGAAAGCGTTGTTGGTGACCAACGAAATTCCCAAGATTGTTTTGACCCGTTTGCTTGCGCTCGCAACGCCTCGAGCCTACGTGAGCCGCTTCGCGCCCTTGTATTTGCGGGATTTGCCCTCCCCGCCTTTACGACCAGGTTGGGTACGCATTCGTACCGTGTTGTGCGGGCTGTGCGGCAGTGATTACAAGCAAGTGTTCCTGAAAGGGGCGTGGGA
>BEIG01000078.1 GCA_002898795.1 bacterium HR30
CCCGCTAATTTCGTGTCCGGGGCACACGGGAGGCGGCGGGAAGTGACCGGAAAAGAAATGCAGGTCGCTCCCACAGATGCCACAATTTCGCACACGTACGACAACTTCCCCCTCAGCCGGTTCTGGCACCGGCACCTCTCGGATTTCGATCTTTCCCGGTTCGGAACAAAACGCTGCACGCATGACCCACCTCCACAATAGGCCGCATTTACCCAAAGGCCCGCACGAAAAACCAGTATGTACCCAGTGCCAATACCATGGTGGAGGTCACTTCGACGACCGCCCCGCTGAGCTCGGGCCATGCACGCTTTAGCCACTGGAGCGCGGGCCACACGGCAACCACCACAGCCAACTGCCCCACCTCTACGCCGAGGTTGAATCCTAGAAGTGCCTTAGCCAAATCGCCGGTTCCTAAGCCAACGTCGAGCAACACCGAGGCAAAGCCAAATCCGTGCACCAAGCCAAACAAAAACGCCACACTCCAACGCACTGCATCGGCACGGGGTAGGTCTCGCACCAGGGCAAAGAAGGAAACGACGAACAAAGCTAGGCCCGTGGCAACCAGCGGGGGCACCCGGCCCACGCCTGCCGCCGCCAGCACAGCAACGGCCACCAATGCAACGGCAAGCACCCACGGTCCCCGCCATTGCCGGCCCGCGCGGAGCCACAAGTTCTCCGTAGCGACCATGGCGATGGAAAAACCAATCAGAGCCTCTACGGCGTTACTTTGAGGCCGGATCCAGCCCAAAACGGAACAAGCTAGCGTAACACTGTGCGCCAGGGTGAATGCGGTTACGATTTTCGCGAGCGATCCCAAAGATCCACCGATCAGCACAAGGGCAAGGACGAACGCCAAGTGGTCGTAGCCGGTTGCAATGTGCTCGAGGCCGAGCAGCACGTATGGGAAAAAACCACTCGGGGGCTGCTCGTATTCGTGGGCGGATCCAGGTAAAAGCCATTCTCGCTGTGCCGCGGTGAGGACGCGTTCCTGTGGTGCGCTGCCGAGGCCTTCGATCCGGACGAAGTGCAAGTGACTGGGCACGATGTCGAACAGTACGTCGCTTCGCAGTCGTAGCGCGCGCCACTCCGGGCACCTCAGCGACCAAGTCACGGCAAGTCTTCCCGCCCCTGGGTGGGTGCACCTTGGTGGTTCCACCACGGTACAAGGTTCGTCTCCCGCAACGAGCTGCAAGTGTTCGACGAGATAGCGCGCCAGCTCGAGATCGCGAACCGAGGGAGGATACAAGCCCCACTCGAAGTGCGTCGTGTCCAACTCCGCCAGGCGCGCAGTCACGTGGACCTCTGCCCCGTCGAAGCGCCAGCTCGAATACGAATGGGTTCGGTCGTGTGCCCAAGCGGCCATCGTCCACAACACAGTGGCCGCCAACGCTACGACCCAAATGCTGGATACAAAGTGCGCGAACTTCCAGTTCACGGCTCGTCTGCCGCAAGCAGTTCTTTGGCGACGTCGGGCGCCAACACGATCGTGGTTCGGCTACGCAGTTCATCCAAGTACGTGCGTAGTGCCTGATCTGCTGCGCGGCGCCGAAATTCGTTCGCTACCTGCGCGCGGATCTCCTCGAAACTGGGCGGTAGAGCACTCCGCCGTTCGACCAGCTTCAGGATATGAAAGCCAGTTGCCGAGCGCACAGGAGGGCTCAGGCCGCCGTCGCCAAGCTCCATTAAGGTCCGCAATGCTGTTGGACCGAGCAACTCACCCACCTTGGTTGCGGGCAAGGGCGTGTCGGGCAGCGGTGGCGACTCTGGATCGCCCATCGCCTGCCGCACTTCGTCGAACGGCTCGCCGCTGGCAAGTTTCTCGTACGCCGCCCGTGCTCGCGCTTCGGCTCTGGGTGCATCGTCGACCGAATCCACCCGAAACCAAATTTGGCGCACGCGCAAGAGGTCTGGCCCGCGAAACCAATCCCGATTCGCCTCGTAGAAGCGCCGCAGCTCTTGATCGCTGAGCTCGGCATTTTCTTGCGTAGCGACGATGGACTCGACCACGGCGCTCACTAGGGCACGGCGCGCCCGCAAGTCGGTGCGCGGTAAATCCAGCTCCAGAGCCCGCTGCAGCAAGAGTTCCTCGTCGAGCAGGCGTTGCAAAGCATGGGCGCGGTCAGCCGGGGTCAAGGGCGACTTCCGGTCGCGGGCCAACGCGGCCAAGGTCCGCTCGTACTCCGAGCGAGGAACGACGGCGTCGCCCACTCGTGCCACCGCCCCAGGAGGCAAGGGCACTGCGTTATGCCCGGATCGGGCGATACCGATGGCCGCCAGAACGACGCCGGCCACGATACCAGCGGCAAATAACCATTGTATGCGGCGCCGCGAGACAGGGAGCACATCGGCACTCAGCTCGGCGGGCGCAGGTAAATCGGGCTCGACCAGGCGCGTTCCTGATTGGGCCATAAGCAGTCGTCCTCGTACGGGGTGCGAAAGTCGCCATAGCAGGGGTGGACTTCCACACAATTGCCCTGCTCGTCGTAACGGCAGCGGACTCCCCCGGCGTTGACCGCAAGAGTGGGCTCTTGCAGGGCGCGCACGTAATAAATGAATTCGCGGCCGGCGCCGACAAAATCGGGATCGTCGAACTCCACCTCACAGCCAGAGGGGTTGCTGGGACACTCGAAACGCCGCCAGGGATCCTCGATCAGGGCACTCATGGGCTCACCGGCGTACGCCTGCGGCCGAATGCGGATGACATGAATTTCGGTGATGCGGTGGCGCTCGTCGGAGGGGTTGTAACACTCGCCGCGGCACAAGCGCTGGAGCCGCTCGGGGCTCAAAGCACGCTGCGCGTATTCGGGGCATCCGGGCAGTTGTTTCCGGGCGCCAATGGCGCGCACCCGAAAGCGGGGAGTTTCGGCTTGCACCGTTTCCGATCCCATGGGCAGCGTTGCACTCCCTTGCAACAAGTCGAACCAAAGCAGGATCCGGTCGCCACTCGTCCCGTACACTTCTCGGCGCTCCAGGGCGCGCCATATCGAGTCGCGGTCACGCCCCTCGGAATGGACGGCCACGAGTCCACCGGTCATAAAAAAGGAGGCCTGTCGTTCGAATTCCAAGATTTGGAAAGGCTGCAGGCCAGAGAGGCTGGCCGTATCGATCCGGCGAGACTCGGGGCGGGGTTTCTCCGGGCGCAGTAAGCGCTCGCGCCACTTCGCGTCGCGGGCGCCAGCCGCTTCGGTCATCATCCGCCGGGCGTATTCTTTGTAGCCCGTACCCGGCCGCGCGCTGTGGTTGTCGCTCGACGCAATAAAGCCAAAGCGGAAGCGCCGTGGATGCCCGTCTTCGAACTGCGACAGCGCAAGGATGTATTGTGCAGAGTTCGTGGGGCGATAGTTGAACGCGGGGTTGAAGCAATTGCGGCACTGGCCGCAATCGAGCCAATCCTCCACCGTGGCACCCGGTACGGTAAGGTGCCCAGCCACCCCGGCCAGCAAGTAATTCCGTCTGGCCTCCCGCACGCGCTGTTCGCATTGCTCGGGCGGGATTGCTCCACAACGTTTGCGGATAATTTCTCCTGCCTGCCAGCAACACGGCAAGTAGTCCTTCGTGGGCTCGGGGCAAATGGGCTCACCCTGATCGTCGAAGCGCACCGGCCGCCATTCGCGGTATTCCTCGGAGTTTCCGTGGCCGGAGTAGATCTCCAACAAGAACTGCCGCCTCGGATCGTGCATGCGGCCGACAAGCTGCTTGTCCCAAGAAGCGTCGGGCGGAGTGTAGAAGCCCCAAGTGGTCCCGTGCGGAATGACGATTGCCTCGTAGCCCCCTTGTGCCAGTTTCTCGAACAGCTCCGCTGGTGTGCGCGCATTTTCGTGACAGTCCGGAGGAAGCTGGCGGGTATCCACCCCGCGCGGGCACAGCGGAACTTCCCGATTCTCGCGCTGGAACTCGGCGAAGTCGTAGTACCGCTGGCGGTTCGGCCAGTCGAGCAGCGGAAACAACAGCCGCTGGCGCAACGGCGCTGGGGCGCGCAAGGCGCCGATCAGTTGGTCGTCGAGCGCACTGATCGGCCGTTTCGGAACACGGTCTTCGTCCGTATACTTGAGGATCACATTCCGGTGCCCGTAGTGCTCCTCCGCGGTGCGTCCGACCTGACTCCACTCCCAACCAAGAAAGGCCACGACATCCGGGTTCTTCGGATCGCCCGCTAATGCGTTGCACTGGCGGATGGACTCCTTGGTTTCCTGCCAGTGTCGGGGCGTCAGCGCTTCGGCATGGTCGTTGATGCTCCAAAAATCCAACCCCGAACAGTACCGGGCGTAATCACAAGCATCGGCTGGGGGGTGCGTACCTTCACCTTGCAACATCGGCAGGCTGCGAACGAAGGCGTCGGCAGAAAAGGTCGTGTGCACGTGAAAATCGCCGAAGAGAATTTGCTTTTGCGGCCGCTCGGCCGGGGTCACTCGCTCCACGGCAGCCCGCTCTTTCGCCGCGCGGCTGGCCAAAACGTCTTCAGGTACCCTCGGTCCCTCGATTTTCCCCGGACCCTGATGCTGCCCGCGGCAGCCGAGAACCATACACGCCACCACCCCGAACCACACGAGATGCGCAATTTTGTACCGCATGCGCCGCCGCTACCACGATGCCCACGCTCGAGCTAGCCCGGCCCGACGTGGCAGCGGTGACGTCGGGAAGCGTGGGACAACGTGCATGGTGGTGGAAACGGCGTGGGCCGCGTTGCGGTTGCCGTGGCGACGTGGGGCGTGACGGAAACCACGGGCGCACTGCCGTGCGCCCCGACCGCGGGGTGGATATGGAGTGCGAAAGCCATGCTTTCGCGGGCATCGCACTAGCGATGCCGTAATCCGCCCCCTGGGAGCGCGGACATCCCCATCCGCCAAACGTCCCAATGCCTGTTGTCGTGCACACTAGCCCGGACTTGTCCTGCGGGCCCACGGCCCGCGCGCGGCAGCACGGCTGCCGCACTCCAAAACAGGGGCATCGGCAACGGATGGCAGAACAAGAATCTCGAACGCGTTCGTTCACAGTGGGAACGGCCCACCACGGGCACGTTGGTGCTGGTGGAAGCACGGGCGCATTGCCATGCGCCCCTACAGGGTACCCCTCGCCCCGTGGGAGAGGGTAATCCGTGTGCCGTGCGCACCGACGTGGCCGGGGCCGTGACGTTACGACAGAGGGAAGTGGTAGCCGAGGTCCAAGGGACCAGAGTCCCGTGTCAGGCCGGTAGTCGTGCGATCGCGCAAGATGCGGCGCAGATCCACAAAGTCGTCGAGGGGGTCGCCCGCATCGATCGCAGGACTGGCAGAGAGCAAGCGAAAATCGCCGCTCACGGCATCGGCAAACAACGCGTCTCGATTCACGTCGTGAAGCCCCCGGATGCCCTGCACTCCCGAGGGGGAATACGTAGCCGGGAATACTAAGTTGAAGTCTCCGCGGTAACCTGTTTGGCTCGGCGGTTGCGTCGTCACCTTGATGTTCTCCTGACCTGGTGCTGCAAGACCGTTCTGCTGCACGATATTATTCAGCACCCAAGCGCCAGGTGAGGCCTTGGTGGAGTTTCCGATTTCGATTCCACGGCCTCCATTGCCAAAGATGGTATTGTGCAGCACGCGAGCAGCGATCGAGCCCGTTGTCGTACCACCGATGCGAACTCCGATGCCCGCGTTGCCATAAATCAGGTTGTTGAACACGAGCACGCGAGCCGAATCTTGGATCCGGATACCATCCCCGCTGTTGGCAAAGACCGCGCAGTTGCGAACGACGGCGTCGTCACTGGCGCTTTTCAGAACGATTCCTCCGTCGGTCGCACCCACGATGGCAAAGCCGTCGATCACCGCCCCGTCCACGTTGGCCAAGCTAAACGCCGGGCCCACCCCCGTGTTGCGCAGATCGACAATGACCCGACCTTGTGCCAAGAACGTCAGCCGCTTCGGTGCTTGCCCCGTTTCTGCGGTGGTCACCGGCTGCCGATAGGTGCCCGGAGCCACGATGATCGTGTAATCGCTGAGGGCAATTTGCGCGGCCCGCCGAATTGTGGCCAAGGGCACACTCGGATCGGCACCGGAGTTGGCGTCGTTGCCGAACGGAGCCACGTAGCACACTTTTGTATTTGGGTTGCAGGGCGGCGGCGAGGGGATCACGAGGTCACCACCTCCCCCGCAAGCAGTGAAAACCGCAGCCATGAACGCAACCGTTCCTGATACCCCGGCTAACACCCATCGAGCCACTGGTGGCCGCACCAAACTCACGGTCCCCGCGTTTAGCATCCGACGAGCCGTCCTTCTGTGTCGTTCCATTAGGAACCCCAACCGGACCCCACTCATCAGAACTGCACTTTGGGCACCGCTTCTGCCCCTCGCTCCGCCTCGAAATACTTTTCTTCTTCGAATCCGAAGGCTGCGGCAATGAAACGCTGGGGAATCTTCTTGATATAAGCGTTGTACTCTCGCACCGCTTCGTTGTAGCGCCGTCGTTCGGTCGCAATCCGATTTTCCGTGCCGGCAAGCTCGTCGGACAAGCGAGCGAATTGCTCGTTGGCTTTTAGGTCGGGATACCGCTCGGCAATGGCCAGGAGCCGCGCCAGTGCGGAGTTCAGTTCGTTGGCTGCTTCGATTTTTTCCTCGCGTGTGTTGGCCCCAAGTAAACGTGCTCGCGCATCCGCCACACGCTGGAAAATTTCCTGCTCGTGCTTGGCGTAACCTTTGGTGACTTCGACCAAGTTAGGGATCAGGTCGTTCCGGCGCTGCAGTTGGTTTTCCACCTGCGCCCAGGCCGCATCTACGTGTTCGTGCAACTCGACCATCGTATTGTACCCGCACCCACTCATCCAAGTGGCCACGATCGCCACTAGCCAAATCTTTCTCTGCTGCATTTGCCCTCCTGCCCTTCACGCACTACACGGATTTTCCTCTGTTCACCACCGCCCTCCTGCACCACCTCCGCCGAAGCCCCCGCCACCAAAGCCACCGAAGCCTCCACCCCCGCCAAAGCCGCCGCCGCCGAACCCTCCGCGGTATCCCCCGTAATACCACCGGCGCCGCCTGCGGCCTCGCCCAGCGCTCGAGGCCGCAGCCAGCAAGGCTGCTAAAACGAGCAGGCCGGCGACTAGGTCCAGCCACGACAGAGGGCGCGCCGATGGCGGGTTTGTGGGCAACGGCGCGGGCGAGCTTTGCTGTTCCGCCTGGCTCAAATCGACCCCGGCATCGCGCGCGATGAGTCGCGCCATCTCGAGCGTACCCGCCCAAATGCCCTGATCGTAATCCCCCCGTCGGAAGGCCGGCAAGATCAAGCGATCGCGAATCTCGCCCACCTTGCCGTCGGGCAGGATGTGCTCGACGCCATAGCCGGTCAGGATGAACAGCTCCCGATCCGCGACGGCGACGAGAAATACCACGCCGTTGTCCTTGCGGCGATCTCCGGGACGCCACGTCTCGGCCACTTTCATCGCGTAGTCGAATGCTGTCAGGGGCTTCGTCGAACGGACCACCACTACGGCGATTTGCGCCCCGGTCTTACGGTCAAGCTCTCCGATCAAGGCTTCGAGCCGGGCGCGCGTTCGTGGATCCAATACCCCAACGTAGTCCGAAACGTAGCCGAGGGGGCGCGGCACGGTCGGCTCGACAGAGGCACCCAACCTGACCGCGCCAGCACCCATCCACACGGCCGCAACGGCCCACAGGACGCGCCCCCACGAGCGCGCTTTAGCCTGCGTACCCACGATTCAATACCAAGCGATCCGCCACTTGCACGGCCTGTTCTACCTCCGCGAGAAAATCTCGCAGCAGCCCGTCGCGATCCGAGGGCCAACGCCGGCGCTGCTGACGAATCTCCAGCAGCGTTTTTGTCACCGACAAGGACAAACCCAGGTGCCGCTCGGACTGCTCCGCCACCTCGTGGTACGTGGGGGAGGGCACGTTGCCCGTAAGGCGCAGCAAATGACGGAGGAGGATAGAAAACGACTTGGTGGCCTCCAGCAAAATGCCGTCCAGCGAGCGCCCCAGATCGCGCCCCTGCACATAAATGCTACCGAGCTTGAGCCACTTGCTGCGCAATTCGAACTCGAGTTGGCGGCGAAGATGATCGGGATCGATCACAATCTCCTGCAAGACATCCTCGCCAAAGAGCACCTCGTGACGCTCTCGCAAGTCGGTGAGCTCCATGGGAAACACGTCAGCAGCTCGGCGCAAAAACTGTCGCTCTACGACCAACGGCACCGCCAGACCCTGCTTGCGCCAGCGGTTCCAATTAGGGCGCAAACGCGTCAAAACCGCCAGCGGGCTCGCTCGCACGACAACGAGGAAGTTGATGTCAGAAAGGCCCTCCACATAATCCGGGCCAGTTCCGCTACCGTACAAGACGAGGCTCACCAAGTCGCTTCCGGCTACAGCCGCTAGTTCCTTCGCTAGTTCGCGAATCCGGTCGCTGCCCTGCGTGGCCATGCGCCCCCTGCACTCACTCCTTGGTAAAAGCGGCGTCCAGCTCGCGCAAGACCTGCTCTTCCGCTTGGGAAACTTTACGACCGAGCCCCAAGATGCCGCCGGCCGCCTCTGCAACGGCACGTGCGCGCCCCATCACTTCGCTTCGCAAGCGTTCCCGGCCGGCCTCGTCCAAAGCACTGCACAAGGCACGCACATACTCGAACCACACTTGCCGCAGCGCAGGCTCCGGACGTTCTTCGAGCCAGCTCTCGAGCAACGCAAAACCAGCACTGCCCCGATCGAGTCCCGCCGCTTCCGCAGCCGCGACAATGGCCTCGCGCTCCTTGGGCGCCATCGAACCATCGGCCCAGGCAACTTCCACCAAAGGCACCAACGCCAGTGGCGCCAGGGTGCGCGGCTGAATTCCGAGGTCCACCAGCTTACGGAGAACCTCCGGGTCTTTGATACCCGAAGCTTGCGATAACGCCTCGGTGAGTTCTCGGCGCTGCTGTTCCTGACGCATCCTTTCAATCAAGGCTTGCTCACGGCGCCGGAAAAACTCTTCCTCCAGCGCCTGTCGCCGTTCGGCAAGGATCGTTTCCTCCTTCGTTGGCATCGAGCGTCCTCCTCTTCCTCAAGAAATCTTCGCGAGTCGTCACAACCGTACCGGCACACCGCGCTCCGCCAAGTAATGTTTGCACTCCCGCACAGTAAATTCCCGATAGTGAAAGATCGAAGCCGCTAATGCAGCCGAAGCACCGGCAAGGGCGAGTCCCTCGTAAATGTGTTCCAGGTTTCCCACGCCACCAGAGGCAACCACGGGAACGGGCACAGCGCGAACAACGGCACGGGTCAGCTCGAGGTCGTAACCCAAGCGGGTGCCGTCGCGGTCCATACTGGTAAGCAAAATTTCCCCTGCGCCCGCTTGCGCCATCCGCACGGCCCACTCAACCGCGTCAAGCCCGGTCGCTTGCCGTCCGCCGTGCGTGTACACCTCCCAGCGCGGTGGCTCGCTCTGCGGAACGCGCTTGGCGTCGATGGCCACGACAATACACTGGCTGCCAAACATTTCGGCCGCAGCTCGAACAAAGTCCGGATTCTGCACTGCCGCAGTGTTGATGGACACTTTGTCTGCGCCAGCCTGAAGCAAGTCGCGAACATCCTGGATTTCGCGCACGCCGCCACCCACGGTGAGAGGCATGAAGACCGTTTCTGCCGTGCGTGCCACCACATCGAGTAAAATTCTCCGCCGCTCGTGGGAAGCCGTGATATCGAGGAAGGTCAGTTCGTCGGCTTCCTCCTCGTCGTAGCGCTGGGCAATCTCGACCGGATCACCTGCGTCGCGCAGTCCGACGAAATTGACACCTTTGACCACCCGTCCGTCTTTCACGTCCAGACAAGGAATAATCCGCCGCGCCAGCATTGCTCGCCTCTACTCCGTGGCCACTCGCACCGCTTCGGAAAAGTTCACCGCCCCGCTGTAAAGGGCACGGCCAACGATCACCTCATCGAGGTTACGAGGAGCTACCCTGCGCAACCGCCGCACATCGTCCACCGAGCTCACACCGCCCGAGGCCGTGACAGCAATGGTTACGGCGTGCGCAACCGCCACGGTGGCTTCTACATTGAGCCCGGTCAGCGTGCCGTCGCGCGCGATGTCCGTGTAAACGATACGAGCTGCCCCCCAGGTTTCCACGTCGCGCGCCAGTGCCAGGGCATCGACATCGCTTTGTTCTTTCCAACCCCGCACGGCCACCCGACCTGCTCGCGCGTCGATGCCAACGACGATGCGTCCAGGAAATTCCGCACAGGCCTCCCGAACCACTTCGGGTTGCTCCAACGCTGACGTGCCAAATACGACCCGGCCGGCTCCTGCTTCGAGCAACTGCCTCGCCCTCTCCAATGAGCGTACGCCTCCTCCCACTTCCACCACCACCGGCAGCTCGCGGCACAACCGCTCGATGATGGGAGTGTTCCTTGCCGTGCCCTCCACCGCTGCGTCCAGGTCCACGACGTGGATCACCTCGGCTCCTTGGCGTACCCAAAGCCAAGCAGTAGCCAGCGGGTCATCGGAGTACACCGTTTCCCGCTCCCACTCGCCCCGTAACAAACGCACGCATCGGCCCCCTTTGATGTCCACGGCAGGAACGATTCGCATTGGGTGCAAGCTCACGGCTCAGGAACCTCTGGCGACAAGTTCCACGAAGTTCTTGAGCAGCGCCAGGCCCAGGCGCTGGCTTTTCTCCGGGTGATACTGGGTGGCGAAGATATTGTTCCAGTAGACCGCGGAAGCGAACTCCACACCGTATTCCGTGGTGGCCGCGACAAGCCCAGGGTCTTTCGGCACCACGTAGTAGGAGTGCACGAAGTACATGAAGGAACCGTTGGGAATGTTGTGGAAGTGAGGTACATCGGGCCGGACGCGCACTTGGTTCCAACCCATGTGCGGCACCGGCCGCTCGGCACTGGTGGGAAAACGTACCACGCGCCCGGGTAACACTCCGAGCCCCCGCACGGGACCGAATTCCTCGCTTTCCTGGAACAACAGTTGCATCCCGAGGCAAATACCGAAAAAGGGCGTGCCGTGCGCAATGACGTCGAGGACCACCTCGTCCAGACCGAAACGTCTCAAGTTCTCCATGCAAGCCCCAAATGCTCCCACTCCAGGGAGCACGACGCCACGGGCTGAACGGATCGTTTGTGCTTCGCGCGTGACGACCGCCTCGGCACCCACACGCTCCAGGGCTTTTTGAACCGAGCGCAGGTTGCCCATTCCGTAGTCGACGACGGCAATGGTCACAGTGTCCCCTTCGTTGATGGCACCCCCGCGACTCGCGGATCGATTTGTTTCGCCATATCCAGCGCGCGGGCCAGCGCCTTGAAAGCGGCTTCGATGATGTGGTGGGCGTTACGTCCTTGGGTTTGGTGCAAGTGCAGATTCATGCCCGCTTGATTCGCCAGGGCCAGCATGAAGTCGTGCACTAACTCGGTGTCGAAATTGCCTACACGAGCGTCGCGAATTTGCAGGCCATAAGCCAAGTACGGCCGGCCGCTCAAATCCACCGCGGCCTGCACCAAGGCCTCGTCCAGGGGGCAAAGCGCGTTGCCGAAACGGCGGATTCCACGCTTGTCTCCCAACGCCTCGCGCAGGGCCTGCCCGAGCGCGAGGCCAACATCTTCTACGGTGTGGTGTTGGTCAACGTGCAAGTCGCCCCGTGCCTGGATCTCCAAATCGATAAAGGAGTGGCGGGCGAGCGTTTCCAGCATGTGGTCGAGAAATGGGATGCCGGTGTCGATCCGCGACTCTCCACGTCCATCCAAATCCAGGACCACGGTAATGTCGGTCTCGCGAGTCTTGCGAGCCACGCGCGCAACCCGGCCGTTATTGCTTACGCCAAGCCTTCTTCCTTTGCGTTTGGTTTCAGCGCCCATGAGGCGTCCTCGTTTTCCTTTCGTGCACCGGGCATTCGGCAAACCTCGCACGCACAGCATTAGCGTGCGCGTCGTATCCTTCTAGCTCGGCAAGCGTCGTCACGACAGGAGCTAACTTGGCCAGGGCTCGGCGACTGCCGCGGACGATACTGCTCCGTTTCACGAAGTCGTAAACGCCCAAGGCGGAGAAAAACCGTGCCGTACCGCCCGTAGGCAAGACGTGGTTCGGGCCAGCGGCGTAGTCGCCCACGGGTGCCGGTGCCCAAGGACCAAGAAACACTGCGCCGGCATTGCGGATTTTTTCCAGCCAGGGTTTCGGCCGCCGTACCAGCAACTCCAGGTGTTCCGGAGCAATATCGTTGGCAAGGGCCACCGCTTCGTCGAGGTCGCGCACCACCACTGCCGCGCCACGCCGCGATAGCACCCGTGCAATGGCTTTTCGGCGGGAGAGTCCGCGCAGTTGTCGCTCCACTTCTGCCTGGGTGGCCAGGGCCAACGCCCGACAAGGGGTCAGGAGCAAAGCGCACTCGTCGCCGCTACCGTGCTCGGCTTGCGCGAGCAAGTCGGCCGCCACGTACTCCGGGTTCGCGTGCTCATCGGCAATGATGACCACCTCGCTCGGACCGGCAATGCCGTCGATATCGACCACGCCAAACACCAACCGCTTGGCTGCTTGCACCCAAGCGTTCCCTGGGCCCACAATTTTGTCCACCTTGGGAATGGTTTCCGTGCCGTACGCCAAGGCAGCAACCGCTTGCGCGCCACCAATCCGGTAAACGCGGTCGACACCAGCAACTGCCGCAGCCGCGAGTACGGCAGGCGCGGGACCGTGCGGTCCCCCAGGCGTCACCATGACTACTTCGCGAACTCCAGCCACCCGCGCGGGAATCACATTCATCAGGACGGACGACGGGTAGGCGGCATGACCGCCCGGAACGTACACGCCGACGCGATCGAGCGGCAACACCCGCTGCCCCAGGGCAAAGCCGGCGGCATCCCGATAGAGCCACGAGCGTTCCCGTTGGTGGCGATGGAATGCATGAATGCGCTGGGCCGCTCGTTTCAGTGCGTTCACTGCGGCAGCGGGCAGCGAATCAACCGCGCGCCGCAAGCGAGCTGGAGGCACCAGAAAATCGCGTGCTGCAAGCCGCACACCCTCGAAGCGCGCTGTGACTTCAATGACGGCGGCATCCCCACGGCGTCGCACCATTTCCACGATGCGCCGCGCGCTGCGTTCGACCGCTGGATCGAGCACGGCATGCGGGCGCAGTGCAGCAAAGTTTTGTGCAAAGTTTGGCTCCTCGGTTACCAAAATTCGCAGCGGCATCGCGCTCCACTCCCTTCCTACTCTCGGCGCCGCTCCACCCAAGCCCCCAAGGCGCGCAGTTTTTCCTCCAACCGCGCGTAGCCACGGTCCAGGTGGTACACGCGGGAAACCACCGTCTCGCCTTCGGCCACGAGTCCCGCCAACACCAGCGACACGCTCGCCCGCAGGTCGGTAGCCATCACGGGCGCACCGGTAAGTTTCTCCACACCCTGCACCACCGCAGCGTTACCCTGAACTTTGATGTCCGCGCCCAAACGGTTCAGCTCCACGGCGTGGAGAAAGCGGTTTTCGAAGATCGTTTCCGTGATCACTGCTCGACCCTCAGCCCGGGTCATTGCCGCCATGAATTGCGCCTGCAAGTCGGTGGGAAACCCTGGATAGGGCATCGTCTTGACATCGACGCTACGAAGCCTCGTGTGGCCACGAATCCGAATGCCCGCGGCATCTTCCAAAACTTCTGCGCCCGCCTCTTTTAACTTGAGCAACAATGCGTGCAGATGATCTGCTCGGGCATCGCGGACGAACACGTCCCCGCCCGTCATGGCACCTCCGATCAAGAAAGTGCCAGCCTCGATGCGGTCGGGAACTATCGTATGCTCCACTCCGTGAAGGCGGGACACTCCTTCAACGGTGATCACGTCCTCCCCCGCCCCTGAGATGCGTGCGCCCATGCCGATGAGAACGCGTGCCAGGTCCACCACTTCCGGCTCGCGAGCTGCTTGTTCGATGCGAGTGGAGCCCTCGGCCAGGCATGCCACCATGAGCAAGTGCTCCGTGGCGCCCACGGAGGGAACGTCTAGGTAAATCGTCGCTCCCTGCAAACGCTGCACTTCGGCCTCCGCGTAGCCGTGCACCACGTCTACGGTTGCACCGAGCTTCTGCAAACCCTTGAGGTGGAGATCCACCGGCCGAGCTCCAATGGCACAGCCCCCAGGCGTACTCACGCGGGCGCGACCCGTGCGGGCCAACAGCGGGCCGAGCACGAGGAAGGAAGCACGCATGGTTTTCACGAGCTCGTACGGAGCTTCAACAGAGCGCAAGTGTCGAGCTCGAACCCACACGGTGGTGCCTTCCTGCTGCACCTCGGCCCCGAGGTCGGCCAGGAGCCGCAGCGCCGTGCGCACGTCCACGACCTGGGGAACGTTGTGAAAGACGCAGGGTTCATCGGTCAGCAATGCAGCAAACAGGATGGGTAGCGCGGCATTTTTCGCGCCTTCCACCGCCACTTCGCCGCGCAAGCGGCTTCCCCCACGCACGACGATCGTGTCCATACCTCACCACTGCGCGGCCACGACCCGTGGCCAGCCTGCCAGATCTTGCCGCAAGAACCACTGGCGTGCGCCGGCGTGCTGCACCAGGCGGAGAACTGCCTCAGCTTGCCCGGCACCCACCTCGAGCAAAAACCAGCCGGACGGCCGAAGCACTCGTGGGGCATCGGCAACCAGCAAGCGAATCACCGCGAGGCCGTCCTCGCCACCGTCCAAAGCTACCCGAGGCTCCCACTCGAGTTCGGGCTCGGCCTCTCTCAGTTCTGCCCACGAAAGGTACGGGGGATTGGCCACGAGCAAATCGAACCCCTCATCGGCCAATCCTTGGAGAGCAACGGTGCGAACCCAGTGCATGCGTGCCGCTACACCGTGCCGCTGAGCGTTAACGCGGGCCACGGCCAGCGCAGCCGCGGACACGTCGGTGGCCAAGACCACCGCGGCTGGCCATTCGCAGGCCAAGGTCACCCCCAAGCATCCACTGCCCGTTCCCACATCGCACACCTGAAGTCGGCGTCCACGATGCCCGTCAGGGAAGCACTCGAGGGCGGCCTCGATCAGGTGCTCGGTTTCCGGGCGGGGAATCAACACAGCTCGGGTGACGACAAATTCGCGCGACCAGAACTCGCGCCGGCCTATGACGTACGCAACGGGTTCCCGCGCTACGCAGCGTTGCAGCCATGCGTCTAGTCGCGCGGCCGCGCGTGGCGGTAACGCTTCGCCCAGGCGCGCGTACAAAGCGGCACGATCGATTTCGAGGGCGGAAAGCGCGAGCCATTCCGCCGCCACGCGCGCATCGCGCACCCCGGCTGAAGCGAGCACACGGGTCGCCTCGGTGAGCCAAGCCCGCACCGTTGGAACTGTCGGTGCCCGATCGGGAAGCTCCATTGCTGGCTCGCTCATGCCCTCGCGCCCTCGCGTAGCGCCTCGGTTTGGTAATGAGCCAAGAGCGCATCAATCATAGGATCGAGTTCGCCATCGAGCACACGCTCGAGCGCGTGCACCGTTAAGCCGATGCGGTGGTCGGTCACGCGATTTTGGGGAAAGTTGTACGTGCGAATTTTTTCGGCTCTCTCCCCTGTTCCCACCATAGCGCGGCGGTTTTCCGCCAAGGCTGCCTGTTGCTCTCGCCGAGCGCGCTCCAGTAAGCGAGCCCGCAAAATCTTCAATGCTTTGGCTTTGTTCTTGTGTTGCGACTTCTCGTCTTGGCAGGTGACCACCAGTCCAGTAGGCAAGTGCGTAATGCGTACGGCTGAATCTGTCGTATTCACACTTTGCCCACCTGGGCCGGAGGCGCGGAACACGTCGATCCGCAAATCTTTGGATTCGTCGATGGCCACTTCGACGTCTTCCGCTTCCGGCAACACTGCCACGGTCACCGTCGAGGTGTGGATGCGACCAGCCGCTTCGGTCTCCGGTACCCGCTGCACCCGATGCACGCCGCCTTCATATTTCAGCCGACTGTAAGCTCCGCGCCCTTGAACCAGGGCAACGATCTCTTTGAGCCCACCGATTTCGGAACGACTCGCACTGAGCACTTCGACTTTCCAGCCATGGCGTTCGGCGTAGCGGGAGTACATGCGGAACAGTTCTTCCGCGAACAACGAAGCCTCGTTCCCCCCGGCACCGGCACGAATCTCCAACACGACGTTGCGCTCGTCGTTCGGGTCTTTCGGTAGCAGGAGGCGCCGCAGCGCCTCCTCGAGCTCAGCCAAGCGCCGCTCCAGAGTTGGAATTTCCGCCTTTGCCAGTTCGCGCAGCTCCGGGTCTCCTCCCCGTGCAAGCTCGCGGTATTCCTCCAGCTCGGTATGTAAACGTTTCCATTCGCGGTAGTGCTGAACAATGTCCTCCAATCCCGAGCGCTCCTTCGAGAGGCGCGCGTACTCCTGGTAGTTCGCCGCCACCTCGGGTTCCGACAAGCGGCGCTCGAGCTCCTCGTATCGACGTTCGACATCGGCGAGCTTTTCAAACAACATACGTTTCGGTCACTGGGCGCGTACGCCCGGGAACAACATCCTTCCGCCGGAGGGTAAAAGAAAGGGGCGTGGGACCACAACGCTCCCGCGCCCCTTTTCCGGCGCGCCAGCCGCGCGCCTTTGCCTTGCTAAGATTGCGATTTTTCTGCTGCCGCGTTGGTCCGATTGCCGTAGCGCTTTTGATAGCGCTCTACCCGGCCGGCGGTGTCGACGAATTTCTGCTTCCCCGTGAAAAACGGGTGGCAGTTCGAACAAATCTCCACATGGATCTGGGGCACGGTCGAGCGCGTCTCGATC
Source organism: bacterium HR30 (assembly GCA_002898795.1). Classification (GTDB taxonomy): domain Bacteria; phylum Desulfobacterota; class Binatia; order HRBIN30; family HRBIN30; genus HRBIN30. The sequence goes on from BEIG01000078.1 coordinate 16,682, forward strand.
ACGTTGCCGCACGCGCAAACAATTTTCGCTGGCCCGTATTTTGGGTGAATTCCCTCTTTCATGGCACATTTCCGCCTTTCAGGTTGAAAACCGTGCGCCTACGCTAGCAAGGCATCACTACTGCGGCAAGGAACACACCCGCAGGCGGTGCACCCATGCGACGGGAGGGAACGTTTCCGTCACGGCGGAAATAGGGGTAGAAACGGCGGGCGCACTGCCGTGCGCCCCTACCGCACGGCGGTAACGCTTCGATCGCCGTGGAAACGTGGGGACCAAGGGAAACGGCGGGCGCACTGCCGTGCGCCCCTACGGGGTGTCGGCTCGTGTGCCACGAGATCGACCGTCCCCTTGGAGCAGGAACATGCCCGTCCGCAAAACGGCCCAGGCCGTGTGTCCCTCCGACGTGTTGGTGGCGTTTCGGTTGCGTGGGCGACGCACGTGGGGAGGGTGCCACGGGCGCACTGCCGTGCGCCCCTACCGCCGTCGGTAACGCTTCGATCGCCGTGCAAACGTGGGGACCAAGGGAAAACGGCGGGCGCGCTGCCGTGCGCCCCTACGCGACCCTGCGCCCTATGAGGACGTGCGGCGTAGAATCAGGGCTACGGCGACGATATCCAGCAACACGAGCAGAGCTGCAATCATTCCCGCGCTGAGGCGGAAATTCCCGAGGTTGTCGGTAAGGCCATCGATCTTGTCGCTTACCTGAGCAATGTCGCCCTTGAGGCCACTGCTTTCTACGTACAGCCCACGGACCTCTTCTCGCATTTCCCGCGCCTGCTCTTGCGCGTTGTGCTGTTGCTCGCGCAGTTGCCGCACCTCCGTCTCCAACTCGCCAACGCGATGCACAAGCCGACTGAGAGTGTCCTGCAGCTCTGTCAGGGTATTCGAGAGCGCACGGTTACGCTCGGCTTCTTGTGCAACGAGGGCGCGGAAGGCGGAAAGCTCTTCGGCCAACTTCGCACTTTGTGTCTGGGCGGCTGGTGCCGGAGCCGGTGGTCGTCTCCCCTCTGCCGTGCTCGTGAGCGACAGGGCCGCCACCAGGGCGACACAGCGCATTCCCCAACCCACGACTCGCCGGAACCCCAGGGCGAGTGGTGCCCAGTTTCTGCTCCGATTCCCGTTCATGGGTGCCACGCACAAGCCAAAGACTGGTCCCCGGTCAATGGTAGATCTCCATGAGGTCCACCAGGCCCAGTTCCCGCATCGATTCGAAGACGAAGCCTTTTACGTCCTTCACCGTCGTCAGGCGCAAGGCTTCTTCGGCCATGCTTTGTGCGCGTTCGAACGACACTGCCCGAATGAGCCGTTTCACGATCGGGATAAAGAACGCACTCATACTCAAGTCTTCGATTCCAAGACCCATGAGCAACACGGCACACAAGGGTTCCGCCGCCATTTCCCCACAAAGCGACACCGTCCGGCCCGCCGCCTTCGCCGCATGAACCACATTCGCAATCGCTTGAAGGACGGCCGGGTGCAGCGGTTCGTACAAGGCTGCCACCTTGCGGTTGTTCCGATCCACGGCCAGTAGGTACTGGATCAAGTCGTTCGTGCCGATGCTCATGAAATCGACTTCGTGAACCATCTACG
>BEIG01000079.1 GCA_002898795.1 bacterium HR30
GTGTGGGTTGCAGTGGGTGGGGGAGGCGTGGCTGTCGGTGTTTCGGCTGGGAATGGACTGTGGGTTGCAGTGGGTGGGGGAGGTGTCGGCGTTGGTGTTTCGGTTGGCGATGGGGTGTAGGTGGCGGTGGCTGGCGGAGGTGTTGGTGTGGGTGTTTCCGTTGACGTAGTTACCGTTGGGGTGGACGTCGCTGTTGCAGCGGGCGTCGGGGTATGTGTGGGTGAGGCGGCTAGCGGCGCCTCGTAGGAGCCAATGTCACAAATGGCCGAGCCGTTGCCATCGCCATCCTTCGGGCGGGTGATACCGTTTTGCGATTGGTTGCCGACCGGCGCAGCGGCGCAAGTAAGGTTATCCCCCGCGTCGATCGCCGGGCTGCCAGAACTGAGCGGGACGTACGCCGCCGAGCCGGTTAGGGTGCCAAGCAGGGGATCCGAGCCGATGATGTTGCCGGTGCTGAGGCCACAGGCGGAGCCGGCGTCTTCGATGAGGTTGTGGTTCCCGCTCACGCTCCCTTGACTGTTGATGCAATCTCCGCCTTCGGTGCTGCCAGCGACGATGGTGTTCTTTAGCGTCGCCGCGCCGGAGGAGTTGTAGATGCCGCCGCCGCTGCCGGCGCCGTTGCCGGAGAAGGTACTGTTGATCACCGTAAGTGTGCCGCCGTTGTAGATGCCGCCGCCACTGTCGGCGCGGTTGCCGGAGAAGGTGGTGTTGGTCACGGTTAGTGTGGCGTTGCTGTAAATGCCGCCGCCGTTACCGGAGAGCGTGCTGTTGGTCACGGCAAGTGTGCCGTCGTTATTGATGCCGCCACCGTTGTCCGCGGCTGCGTTTCCGTTGGCGATCGTCAGGTTTTGCACGGTAAGGTCGGCGCCAGTGTCGACCCACATGACCCCATGAGAGTTGCCGCCGCTGATCGTGATGTTTCCGCCGCCGTCGATGGCGAGTTTGCCTGCGGGCGCGACGGTCGGCAGTGTCAACACGAGTGTAATTGTTCCCACCACACCGGGGGCGAAATGAATCGTATCGTCCGCGTTACTCCCTGAACCGCAGTTCGTGTTTTGTGCGTTGTCGTTCGCGGCGAAAATGGCTTCGCGCAGAGTGCAAGAGGAGTCATCCAAGACGCTGTCGGCTCGCGAGTTGACTGTGTACGAGACCGCAAAGCTAGGGCCCATTGGTTGCAAGAGGAACAAGAGGCTAGAGAGCAACACCGCGAGGGAAGGGTTCTCAGATCAGCAATGAATTTTGGGCGGTCGCACCCTGATCGTCGCTGGCTTTCCCCCCTACCGCGCCGGGAATGCTGGTAACGGTCGCCCTCCGCACCATAGCGCGCCCGCAACCGAGCCAGCCTCCATGTGCGCGTTGTTTCCAGGAAAGCAACGCGCGAGCCTTCCACACCGCTGAGCATCGTTGGGTCATGTGGGCACCTCCTCCGAGCCGTGGTCGGCAGAGGCGATCCCCGCTCGATAAGCAGGTGTTGCCCAACGATGATCAAGTAGAGACGAGCTTCTGCTCGGTCACCGCTCGGCAGTTGCTCCTGCCACGGTGGCAAATGGGAATCAAAATTCATTGGTGAGCGCTCGTAACCCCTGGCAGGGCGAGCGAAGCCCACGTGTGGTCGTTGCTGGGAAACGGGATCGTGCTCCACGCACTTCAAAACCAGATCATCTCATGGAGCTATAGCGACCGCCCACTGCTGCGAACTGCCGCGTTGCGTTGACTGCGCAATGCCACCGGTGGCCGCTCGAGGGGCGTGTGGTTCGCGGCAAGCTTGCGCTTGCTTTCCTCGGTGGAAACCTGCTTGGGCAAGAGTGTTGGTTGGGGTTGTAGGTGGATCGGGGCTCTTTGGAGCTCCCGGCCGGTACACATTCTTTGCGTCGTGCCCAACAGGTCTTGGCGGGCTGTCCTAGAACGCACCCACTCATGGCCTCCCTGGCAACCGCCACTACGCCTCATCCGTCCACATCGCTGCCTTGAGCGGATCACGACGGCAGCGGGATGCGGCGAAGTTTTCGAATTAACAGTGCCAGGCGCAGGAGGTCGCCAGGCCCTGCTCCGGTCGCCAGCGGGCCGATGTTCCAGATCACCACGTGGCGCAAGCCGGCAGCGACCAGCGGGCGGACTTCCGCAACGATGTCGTCCACGGAACCAGCAAAAATTCCATCCCCCAGCAGCTCTGGGGTTACTTGCCGGCAGGCGGCGTCGATGTGGGCTTCGGTGATCTCCTGCGGGACAAAGTCTGGAAAGCCTTCGAAGTCGTTACCCAGCGGATGTTGTAGACCGTGCTTCGCCCACAGTGCCCCCGGAAGCAGCATGGCCATGGCGGCTGCGGCGCGGTTGCTTGCTAAACCTTCCAGGACTTTTTTGCGCTCCGTGCCAATGGCCGTTTGGATTTGCATTGCCGGTTCGAAGTTCGCCAGTGTGCGGCCAGCTTCCGCTGCACTCGTGCGAATGCGCTCCAAGCAAGAGGCGTATTCATCAGGCGTGAGCTTTTTGGTTGGATACTAACCATCGCCGTGGCGTCCGGTAAGTGCCAGCATCTTCGGTGCATGAGCGGCGACCCAAATGACTGGAGTTTTGTTGTTGTAAAGGGGCGTGGCGAAGATGGCCTTGCGCAAGCGCCAGAACGAGCCGTCGAAGTCGACTGGTTCGCCCTTGCTCTCCCACAGGCGGCGGATAATGGCCAATGCCTCGTCCAGTCTTGCAACCCGTTTGGTGAATGGAATTCCGTACGGTTCAGTGTTCTCGCGTTCGCCATTGCCGATGCCGAGGATGGCCCGCCCGCGCGAGAGATGGTCGAGGGTAACGAAGGCTTGGGCTAGGGTAGCCGGGTGGCGGCGCAGGGGTTCGGTCACTCCTGTGCCAATCCGTGGCCGGCGGTAGGTCGCGGCCATCATTCCCATCATGACGAACGGGTCGAAGTAGGCGTCCGGCGAAGGGATGACCTTGGCAGCAGGCGTGAACTGCGGGTCCCATACAGGACGCGGCACGAAACTGAGGTAGTGGTCGGGTAGAAACAACGAATCGACACCCATGAGCGTGAACAGCCGCATGCTGAGCCGCTCAAGGTTCATCGGCGCCGTACAGTTGGTTTCGATTCCCACAGAAAGGTATCGCCCCATGGTTCCCTCGGCTGCCGTCTACCCCTCCTCTGTTGTCAGCTCAGAGTCAAGCGAGAGGGAAACGCTATTGCGGTGCGCCTATCGAAATTGCTTGGAACTAGCCACTGACCTCGACTGCTGCGGAACTGCCTGGAGAGCACCACAGCGCAAACACCAGGCGTGATCCGGCATCGCGGAGGCAATGGCGGCCCGCCTACCTGCAGAAGCCCTGGCCAAGCGACCAGAGAAACAAGGAATAACCACCGGCAGAAAATTTCCATTGCAAAACCCAGCGCGCCGCCAAAAACCTCGCAGCCTCGAAGCCAGCGAGAGAGGAGATTCCGCTCGCGTTGAGCCGTAGCGTCGAACCCCGCCGTCAACCTCGTGGCCCGCAGATTCTAACGACTGTGGTCAAGGCTGGTCCACTCGCCATTCTTTTCTCAAAAGTAACGACGTTCAGGATGCAAATTCTCGAGCTAAACGGTGGGGTTACGAGACCGACGGCTTTTAGCGGGGCACATTGCGTCTCTAGGCCTGGCTCGCGCGCGAGTATGTCTCGCTGCAAGTACTCACCGGAGACGAACCCGGCCGTGGCCGGTAAGGTGGCAGACGCTTGCTCCAACTCCGCACAGGCATTGCACTCGCCTGGCGAAGCCTGCCGCACCAGAGGCGTCCTTCCGTCTTGCACCGTAGACTTAGGCAAACGCCCGCGAGGAACTTGTCCTACGCCGGGGTTGGCTGGTGCCGATCCCCGAAGTCAACGATTTTTACCCAGGGCCGGACAGGGGGAGGGTTTCCGGAGGTTAGATCATCGTGCGGCACAGTGGCCCTGGCTCTTGGAGACGCTGGCGTGGCGGTGCGTTGGGGTTGGGGAGGACTTCGATCCGTCCGGCGGATAGGGGGGCAGGCTGCTTGCAGGGTAGAACTTCCCTGCCACTGCATAGCGCGAACGTTTTGCTGGGTGTGACGAAATCACAGTTCTGTCCTTTGCGTTGAGATCCGGTGGCCAGCGGAATGGGCTAGTCGCTGCGTCGCACGAATGGAAGCAGGAGACCAAACCTTTAGTACTGCCTCGAGGATGAGTTGGCTGGTACCTGCGGATGCTCGGGAGCGGCAGCTCGAGTAGGGCACGGGGCGCGGAGACGAGAACGGATGCTGGTAGCTTTGCGTGGACGGAAGCGGCCCTGCGCTACGCATGCGCCCGCCGGCTTGCTGCAATGTAACGTTGCAGCGTTTGCGAAATTGCTCCGGGAGCGAGCATGGCCTCGATCAAAACGAAGCGGCCGCGCAGCGTGGCGGCGCGCTCCAGTGCCGCGGCAAGTTCGCGCCGGGTGGCAACGCGCATTCCCTCTCCACCGAGAACGTTTGCGAGCTCGGCGAAGCGCCACTCCGGTAAATCGCTCAAACGGCTGCTGGGCTGCATTGCGCGCAGCATTTCCCATCCCCGGTTATTGAACACAATGACAATGGGATCCCAACCGTAGCGGCTACAGTTTCCGAGCTCGAAGCCGGTCATCTGGAAAGCTCCGTCACCGACGAGCACTAGGGGGCGCACTCCCATGCTGGCTTGTAGTCCGAGTCCGGCAGGTACACCGTAGCCCATGGTGGCATAGTAGCCGGGGGCGGTGAGATGCGTGTAAGCAATCTGCATGGCTGTAAAGACACAGTCTCCCATGTCTGCCGCGATCGGGAGCGAGCCGTGGCGGTCCATGAAGTCATTTACCGCGCAAGCGATGTCTTCCGGCGTCAGCGGCGCGTCGTCAGCGCAAAAGGCCGCGCGGATACTCAACGGTCGGGATGACCACTTTGGGGCGGCGGGATGGTGCCAAGGTAGGGGCGTGCGCGAGTAAAGCGTCGACCAGTGCTTCGAGCGGTACCGGCGCGTAGGTGTGATAGCGTAGGGTCACGCGGCGGTTGAGCGCTTGGATGGTCCGGCGAAGATCGATCCGGCGACTCGATGCCGCAAGGTTGCTATCGGACAGAATCACCCCAAGCAGCAACAGTGCGTCGGAAGTTTCTACCAGGTCGGTAATCGCGGGTTCACCGGCGGCACCAAGATAGGTCCCAAGCGGCGAGGGGTCTGCATCGGCCAGAAGCCCACGCCCCATGAAGCTCGTGACCACAGGCAGCGACAAGCGGCGCGCCAGTGCTGCGACTTTGGCCTCGAGATTGTACCGGCGCACCTCGACGCCCACCATGAGCACGGGCGCATCTGCGTTCAGGAGCGCATCCAGCACCTCATCAGCGCACGCCTCCACCATTTCGCGATCCACCGGCGTGGGATCGAGGCGGGGCACCGGTGCGCACGGCGCATCCACGAGGTCGCGTGGCAGTTCGATATACACCGGCTGCGACCACTCGCGGCAGCGCTCCAGTACGCGAGCAATTTCAACCGGTGCTCGCTCAGGGTCGTCCAACACTGCTTGCGCGCAAGTGATCTCGCGAAAGATTTGGAGCTGAGACTCGAGAGTCTTACCCTGGTGGTGAAGAAGAAGTTCACCAACCCGCTCCCCCACTCCCGGCGCACCGGAGATGACCACCAGGGGCGACTTCTCGGCTAGCGCGCACGCGGTGGCGTTCACCAAGTTGAGTGCGCCGGCTCCATAGGTCACCACGGCGACGCCCAATGTGGTGCGCACCTGTCCGGCAGCGTCGGCCGCAAACCCCACTGCGGGTTCGTGGCTCAACGTGTACACGGGCAGGATTCCGCTGTCCTCCGACACGCGAAAAAAGGGAAGGACAAAATCGCCAGGAATTCCGAAAATCTCGCCAGCGCCCCGATCACGAAGTGCGTAAAGTAACGCCTCGGCAAGGTTCATCTTCTTTTCCTTCGGGCCTGACTGCCGGCCGTGAACGAAGAAATGCAGTTTGCCCCGATTCTGAGAACGGCGCAAGTGTCGCAAACTCCGCGGAGGTGCTGGCAGCCAACTTCGTGCAAGCCGGCTGCACGGTGCTCCCGCCAAACGCTGCGGCCAGGATCTGCGCGATGCGCGACCGTGGACGTTGCCACACTCGAACCAGCGGCATGGATTCGCCCCACCACTTTACACCCAAATGCGAGATCTGCGGTCGCCGCCACGCCATACGTTAGTCGGGAATCCAAATATCCAGCCGTTGACCTGTGCTCTTGCATGTGCGGGAAGCGCGGTCACATGCGGCAGGAGAAAGAGCTACGCCTGGATGCGAGAAAGGCCCGGTGCGGTGATTCTCTGAGCATCCTCTTCTAACGTCCTGGCCGAGATAGCCATGGCATCGTCGCTCCTGCCGCGAGTGTGGCAGGCTTAGGGGCGGGCAGGGCCGGTTCCCCAGCGCAGCATGGGCCGAGAGGTGAGAGCAATCGTAACCCCGTGCAGGGCACCCAGCGTCCCGTCGAGGACCGTGAGTCGCGAGGTGGACTACCTGTGGCGTAGTGTTTCGGAGCGGATTGCGCGAGCTTTGCAGTGCCGAAAGGCTGTTAGGCCCAAGAGCAGCGTGGGGCTCGTAGCGAGTAGTCGCTTCGCCTTTCGCCCACAGGGGCTAGAAACGGCTCCGGGGCCCGGTGCGTCGAGGTGAAAGCGGAGAGCTTGGATCAGCGAACCTGCGGGTTCTTCCATGCCGGCGTCAAGGCTCGCGGCGGATGGGCGATGGTATTTCGGACGTTGCGTTCTTGGCGGCATCGCCGATGCGAAAGGCCCGGCGTGTTTCTTCCTCCCAACGGGTCATGGGCAAGCTTGCCTGGATCTCGCGGGCTCTTTTGATGAACTCGAGCTTTTCTTCGCGGTTTGTCGACCACTCCCGAGCGAATGCCCCGGACCGAATTTCGTCCAGCGACTCCCGCATCTTCTGCTTCAGGATGGGATCGAGGTCCAGGTAGCGGAGGCTCCGCGAGATCGTACCGTACTGGCTCGTGTGCGAGTGAAGCTCGTGTTGCCGCAGCGCCCCAAGCTCCCGCATTTTCAGGAAACTGTAGGCAAGCTCTCCGGAGAGATAGAGTTCCATCAAAACTGCCTCGGGTGGGAATCCGGCTTCCACCAGAGTGTCGATGGCGGTCATCATGACGCGTCCGAAGGCGGGGCCAAAGGCTTGCTCCGTAAAGAGGTCGAGTGTGGCTTCGTCCTTCATGCTGATCTCGAGGCAACCCGCGCGCGTGGATCCCAGTGCCTTAGCCAGGGCGAGCATGCGCTGCTTGGCCCGGCCGGTGGCGTCCTGGTGCACGCCGACAAAGCTCGCGAAGCCTTCGCCCGATAGGTACGATTGGCGCACGCCGGCGCCGATCATTCGCGGCGCGATCATCACGACATCGACAAACTGGGGCGGCTCGATCAAGCCGAAGGCAATGTTGTACCCGTGGGCGAAGCAAAGCAGTTTCCCTGGTGCGAGATGTGGAGCCACATCGCGGGCGTACACCTCAGGCATGACTTCATCCGGAATGAGAAGAAACACGAGATCGCCTCGGGTGGTTGCTTCGGGAATCGATATCACCTCGAAGCCATCGGATACGGCTTGCTGCCGGTACGCGTCCTCGATGTTGCCCACGACGACCGGCAAGCCAGAGTCTCGGAGGTTTTGGGCTTGAGCACTGCCCTGATTGCCGTAGCCCAAGATGGCTATGGTCTGGCCGCGGATCGCCTCTAGGTCCGCATGTTCATCGTGGTAGATCGTCGCCATGCCCGCCTCCTTTGCTCGCCCTATGGCAGACCGCAAGGTCGGAACCTTTGCTCATGAGTCCACTCATACCATCTGTATCACCCAGCACTGAATCCTGGCGGCGCGACGTGGAACGCGGCTGCCAGACGCGCGGAGGTGTCGAAGGGACGACAGCTCGTGCGGGTGCGAAAGCCGTTCCACCCCAGCACTGCTGTTCCCGGTTCACCACGAGCAGCCACTGTAGGCGCGAATCTTTTCCCCCGAATTTGGTGGCCCACTGACGGCCAACATGAGTGGAAACGGACCAGTTGGCGGCTCAACGATCTCGGTGCGGCAAAAGCGCCACCGCAGCATGGCAGGAACGAGCGCATCGTTGGCCCCCAATAGATCGGCGTGGGTCACGTAACAGAACAGGCAGGCAGCAGTGGCAGCCACCGTAGTCGGCCGCCTTAGCCAAAAGACGGTCCAGGGATGGGGGCTTCGACCCTGGCAGGGCGCCAAAGACGCCATACCGGCACACCAATGGCTGAGAAGGTGCCAATGCAGCGGAAGCCGTGACGAGAGTAAAAGCGTAAGTTCGATTCAACCGCTGTTTCCAGGTAGGCAGGGCTGGGCGTACCGAGGGAGTTGAGCGCGTGGGTTAGTAGTTTGCTTCCCAAACAGCGATGCTGGATGGCCGGGTCGACTCCAAGCGTGCGAACGTAAAGGAAGGGCGGCGCCGGCAAGTGCCGAGCGATTGCACGAGCGGCCTCCACACCGCGCTGGGCGGCAGCCCAGCCAATGTGCCAGAGGCTTCGCAGGCTGAACAAAAAGTCGGATGCGCCAGAGAGCCGGCCTCCGGTGAGGGAAACCAAGACCACGCCCATGACCGCATGGTTTTCGCCGCGCAAAATCCAGGCCGGCTCGAGCGACAAACAGTGCGCCCGCAGAGACATTCGAAAGCTCCACCACATTTTTTCTGAGCGGCGCTCTTCCGGCTGCCCGCAAATGGCCTTGACCAAGGGATCTTGAGCGAAAGCCCGTACGAGCATCGCGGCGGCGGCACGCTCGTCGTGCCAAGCGAGCCGTTCGATGCCCAAAGTGGTTTCTACACTCGGCGTGGCGGCCTTCATCCCGTCACCGACATCGTACTCGAGAACGGCGGTGGCTTGCCAGGGTGGCTGCGTCGTTTCCCCTTCGGCGGTGCTGAAGATGTTCGGCAGTCAGCCGGAGGCCCCTTCCCCTTCAGCGGGTTGCTGTCTGGCACAAAGTTGCCAGGCCGTGAGCCAAGTGGCGGAGTCATACCGGCTAATTTTCCAGCGCGGGTGCAAGCAAAAGAACGTCCGATTCGGTATGCTCTGTGCTCGCATTCGAGCCCTGAGCCAGGCGAAAGGCATGATGACGACCACAATGGCGAGCCGCTTAGTTCTGTTGCGGTGGGTGCTGGTTTTGGCCACCGTTTACCTAGTATGGTACAGCCAACCGCCTGGCGCGGCTCCGTGGATAGTCCCTGTGTACGTGCTCGCGTACGTCTTGTCCACTCCGGTGGTGAACAACTTGGTACGCCGCTACGCGTTTGACCGGAGGGTGCTGGCTGGGCTTGTGGTGTTCGACATTTTTTTTGTCAGCATTGGCCTCGTGCTGACTCATCAAACCCAACTCGACTTTTACCCCGTAGTTTTTCTCTCGTTGTTTATTGCGGCTGTTGCCTTAGACCTTCGAGCCGCCGTTGTGGCAGCCACCCTGCTTGGGGTGGTGCACCTGGCGACCGCGGCCGCCGCGCTGCCCGCATCTATCTGGACCCATACCGAGGAGCTATTGCGGCTTCCGTTTCTTCTGGCAGCGGCTTCGTTTTTCGGTTTTCTTTGCCAAGAGCAACGTCGCCGTGCGCGACGTCGAGCGTGGCTTCGGCGCCAGCGCGATCGCTTACAAGCTTTGGCAATCGCCGCTCACGACATTCGGAGCCCATTGACGAACGTGGTCAGCCTGACAGGCTTACTGCTCGAGGGTGATGCCGGGGAGCTAAACGATGACCAGCGGGACCTTTTGGAGCGCGCGCATGCAGACATGTACCGCGTCTTGCGCCGGGCGACAAATTTGATGGATGCTGCTCGGCTCAACGCGCAACGTTTACCCCTGGAGCTAGACTCGGTAGACCTCGGAATGGTTTGCGGGGAGGTGGTGCAAGGGATGGCAACTGCCGCCCGAATTCGTCGGGTTCGCCTGGTGTTCGACAACCAGGCGCATAGCTCCCGAGTGATGGCAGACCGCGCTCAAATCGAGCGGGCGTTGAGTAACCTCGTCGACAACGCTCTCAAATATTCGCCAGCCAACGGTACGGTATGGCTGCGACTGATTAACCCTTCCGCAGACGTCGTCGCTGTGGAAGTTTTAGACCAAGGCCCTGGCATACCGCCGGAGCAGCGCAATGCGCTCTTTCGGGCATTCACGCGAGTGCATGGTGGGCCAGCTCTGGCTGGAAGCGGACTTGGTTTGTTCATTGTCCGCAAGATCGTGGAGGCACATGGCGGAACGGTGAGCCTGGAGGATGCGCCGAACGGAGGTCTCTGCGCCCGCGTGTTGCTGCCCCTCAAGGCAGAGACGTAGGAGTGGGTTCGGAACCTGCCCCTACACGACGCAGGGCGGCAATAAACCGGTCGATATCTTCGATGTCGTTGTAGAAATGGGGTGCAACACGAATGCCTCCGTCGCGCACCCGCACAATGAACCCTTGTGCGATCAGTTGCTGTACCAGTTGTTCTGGTGTGGCACCAAGCCGAAAGACGACAATGCCCGAACGCTCCCCGTCGCCCCAGGGGCTCACGATGTCCGCGCCGAGCGAAAGCAGGCCCTCGACAAGGTAATCGGTCAAGAAGCGAATGCGGCGCCAAACCTCGCCGATGCTCACCTCGAGTAACAACTCAACAGCGGCGCCGAGAGCGTGAATGCCTAAATGGGGCGGGCTTCCGGGCTCGAACTTCAAGGCGTCGGGGCGCGCGCCGAAGTGGTACGGAAGAAAGCTCTCGGGATTCTCTACGCTCTTCCAACCTTGGAGAACTGACTCGATGCGGTCGACCACGCGTTTGCTTACGTAGAGAAAACCGCACCCCTCAGGAGCGAGGAGCCACTTGTGCCCGCCAACAGCAAGGCAGTCGACACCGAGTTCCTCTACATTGAAAGGCACAGCGCCGACACCTTGGATGCCGTCCACGCAAAAGAGCCAGTTGCGTTCGCGACAAAGTTCGCTCAAGGCGGCGAGGTCGTTGCGGGCCCCGGTTAACCAATCGACAAAACTCACCGTTAGAACCCGCGTGTGGCGGTCAGCAGCAGCGAGTACCTCGTCGGGGGAAACCCGCCCGTTGCGGCGGGGAACCAAGCGTGTCTCCACACCATAGCGGTGAAGTGCGAACCAAGGGTAAACGTTGGAGGGATATTCCTTATCGACAGTGATCACGTTGTCGCCTCGTTTCCAGGGAAAGCCGAAAGCGACCAAGGACAACCCTTCCGACGTGTTTTTCACGAAAGCAATCTCGTCGGCTCGTGCACCAATCAATTGGGCACAAAGTGCTCGGACCTCTTCGCTGCGCTGCTCCCAGCGCTGGTTACGAGCTTCGTCGATCCTGAGTGCATCCTCGAGGAAGGCGACCACCGCGTCGCGCACCCGAAGGGAAATCGGGGAGACACCGGCGTGATTGAGATGAACCCAGTGCTGCGTTACCGGAAATAATCCACGCCAAGGGTTTGCGTTCATGCCCTCTTACGTAGTGACAGAACCGAGGTAGACCAAGAGCCGATGCACAGTACAGGGTCTCACGGGGATGCATTCGAGTTTGTGTCGGTACCTCCAGAACACGAGGGCCAGCGGCTCGAGTGGTTCGTTCGCACACTTTTGCCGGGCCTGTCGCGCCGGGCGGTGCGACAAGCCATCGAGGAAGGGCGCGTTTGGCTGAACGGGCGACCGGCAAGCAAAGGCGACCGTCTGCAAGCCGGCGATGTGGTGGGCATCGGGCTGGAGCTCGCGCAGGCCCGCGAGCTGCAACCGAATGCAGACCTCCCCGTTCGCGTGCTGTTCGAGGATGCTTGGCTGGTAGCCGTCGACAAGCCGGCAGGGATTCCTAGCCATGCTTTGCGCCCCTACGAGCGTGCGACGGTGGCCAACTTTTTGTTGGCTGTTTATCCGGAAATGCGAGCACTGTCGGCGGCGGGTCTGGAAGCGGGCTTGGTGCACAGGCTCGACCGAGATACCTCTGGAGTGTTGTTGGCGGCGCGTACGGAACAGGCACGGCAGGCGCTTCGCCACCAGTTTGCCGCACGGGAAATTCGAAAGGAATACGTTGCTCTGGTGCAGGGTGCCGTGGCGGAGCCGGGAGTGGTGCGCAACCGATTGGAACATGACCCCCACCAGCCGGGCAAGGTACGGCCGGCTTCTGCGGGCCGGGGGCGTGAGGCACTCACCTACTACCACCCTGTGGAACGATACTCTGATTACACATTATTGCGGGTAACGATCTACACCGGCGTGCTGCACCAGGTTCGGGCGCATCTTGCTTTGATCGGTCATCCGGTGGTGGGGGACACCCTGTACGGAGGCGCCGCGGACAGCCTTGGCCTGCAACGCCAGTTTTTGCACGCCGCTCGTGTGGGGCTCCGGCATCCACACACCGGAGAGACGCTAACGGTGGAAGCGCCGTTGCCGAAGGATCTTGCACTTGTTTTAGAGCGGTTGCGGGGCCAGGAGCGCGAGCTGTACCGGGCTGCACGCCCACGCCGCCGTGCGCCTGTGCGGCGAGGGGGTAAAGCTTGAGAAGCAGGGGCCGTTAGGCCGCGACCTGCTTGCCTTTACCCTTTGCTTTGGCGCATGCCGCGCAAAGATTCCGCTGGTTGTTAGGGTCTTCGACCAAACCCTCGTCTCGATTGTGGCAGATTTTCTTGCACTCGAAGCAAATGAAATAGATGCCTTCCTCGTTCTTGTTCAGCCGCTCGCGGTTCAAGATGCGCCCTTTGAGCTTTTCGATCCGAATCCCCAGAAGCTCTTCGTACTGCCGCTTGATTTTTCTGCGACCAGCCTCGTCCTTTGGTAGGCCCTCGTCTTCACTTTCAGCGGTCAACTCCGCCTCCAGCAGACGAAGGTTTTTCTTGCTTGTGCCTTTCGTCGTTTTGGCTTTCTTCGAGGTACGTGCCATGACGCCTCCGCTCGCTCTTGCGGCTACGGGTTAACGCGTACGCCTTGTGTACCCACAGTTTTTGTCGCAAACCCAAAAGAAGCCGTGTGGGCCGAAACCGGTGAATTTGACGACCCTGACGTCCGCGCCACAATTGGGGCACGAACGTTTTTCTTGGACGCCGCCTTTCTCTGCTGTCTTGGCTTTCTTTTCTGCCATAGAGTCACCTCCCTATGCTGGTTGAAGCAGTAGACGAGCACAGCCGACAATCGAGGCGGTCGTCAGCGGTTCGCCATTCGGAGCTCCATGCCCAGCGCGCTGACACGAGCGCAGCCGTTAGCCAAGGGTCCACAATGTGTCAATGAGGGGTGCGTCCGTTTGATTGCGCGCCATTGGAAATGGCGTGATCCCCGACGCCGAAGCTCCAGGGTCAATTTTCTGCCCGAAAATCCAAGCTACCGGCAATTCCAGCGATGAGGAAACGGGGCGGCAGTGGAGCGAGGAAGAGAAGAGTGCTCAATCGAGCCTCCCCTTGCGATGCAAACACGCATTGATTACGGAACGGCGGCGTTGCTGATCAGCTCCTCGGGCAGGTAGCTCAGTCGGTAGAGCAGAGGACTGAAAATCCTCGTGTCGAGTGTTCGATTCACTCCCTGCCCACCGTGGCCGGCATGGGGAAGGTCTGGCTGTGGTTTCGTACTCTGCTGGTGGGAGTTCACCCTGGAATCTCGGGCACCGGAACGCTGCGGTTTTCTGCCGCTGCCGTGTAGCATGCCTCGGCAATGGCAACCGCACGCAAGCCTTCTTCGAGCGGAATCGGCATCGGGGCGTTACGCTGAAGGCAGGACACGAAGTCCTTGAGCACCTCGCGCACCGTGGGCACGGGGGGCGGCACTTCGAGCTGTTCGATCGTGGTGCCACGTACGAGTGCCGCCCAGTTGAGCACATGGTCTGCGATCAACTGTCCGCGCTCGCCCGCAATTTCAATTCCGCCCGAACGACTCGCCGTGGCTCGTGAGCCAGCCACGGTGACCAACGTCCTGTGGTCGCGCAGGCGTAAAACCGCGGCGAAGTTGTCTTCCGTGCGCCGCACGTTCACTTGACTGCATTCGCAAGCCACCCGCTCGACTTCCGCTTTGGTCAGGTGGCGGACAAGATCGAAGCAATGCACGCCCGTGTGAAGCACCATTCCTCCGCCGGCAATCTGCGGGTCATCGATCCACCCTGGGCGCGACGGTTCGAACCGCTGGCCCAGCCGGACACCATGTAGGATGCCGAGCTCGGGCAGGACCTCGACCAAGCGCCTGACGACCCCGTTGTACCGAAGGGTTTGTGCCACCATCACCGGGATCCCGGCGCGGCGAGCCGTCGCCAGCATCTCGAGCCCTTCGGCAACGCGCGGAGCAGCAGGCTTTTCTAACAGCAAGGGCTTTCGCTCCGTTGCGGCAGTCTCGAGAATTTCTTTGTGGAGGGTGGGAGGAACCACCGCGACGACAGCGTCAACGTCTTGCGCCGCGATGAGTTCACGAAAATCGGTGTAAAACCGACAGTTGAATTCCCGCGCCTGCAGCTCGGCCTCGCTGCGGGTGCGCCGAGCAATTGCGACGAGCCGAGCCGAGGCGATGTCGCGAGTCAGATGATGGGCGTAGCGCGCACCATGCCGGCCCGTACCGATCAATCCGATGCCGAGCTGAGGAGACACGCGGCCAGTTTATCCGGCTCAGTGCCGGGCGACAACCACACCGGAGCAATTCGGGTACGCAGCATGGCCAGGGCAACGGTCGCACGCGCTTTTGCCGTTGCGGCAATCGAGCTACGAAGGGTAGCCATGCGCGAAGGCTCGAAGGCTCGCCGCGGTGCGGAAGAAACGAGTGTGCCACAATCTCATGGCGCGGCAAAGCCCGCGTCTTCCGCGGCAATCACCGTAGGGGAGGGGGCAAAGCGTAGTCGGGGCACGCGCTCTGCACGAGGCGCGGGAGGCTGCAATCCGGATTTTCCCATCGACGAAGTGTTGCGGCGCTTGCGGGCCAAGGCCGCGGATTGGAACGCGCCGGTGGTCACTCTCATGGCGGAGCAAAATCGAGGGCCCTTTCGCGTCTTGATCGGTTGCTTGTTGAGCTTGAGAACGAAGGACGAAACGACGGCTGGCGCAGTGAAACGTTTGTTTGCACTGGGAGAAACTCCGCAAGAGTTGCTTCAAGTCCCGACTCGGAAGATCGAGCAGGCTATTTATCCAGTTGGGTTTTATCGCACCAAAGCCAAGCGCATTCGGGAAATTTGCCGCATTCTCGTGGACCGTTACGGCGGACACGTGCCTCAGTCCCTCGATCAGCTACTCGAGTTGCCCGGTGTGGGGCGGAAAACGGCGAATTTGGTACTGGCAAAGGGGTTCGACCTTCCCGGTATTTGTGTCGACACCCACGTGCACCGGATTACGAACCGGTGGGGCTACGTGCGCACTCGTAATCCACACCAAACCGAATTTGTTTTGCGCTCGTGCCTACCCCAGCGGTACTGGAAGGAAATCAACGACTTGCTCGTGGCTTTCGGGCAGACGATTTGTAAGCCGGTGTCCCCACTTTGTAGTCGTTGTCCTGTCGCGGAGTTTTGTGCCAGACGGGGTGTTCACCGTCACCGGTGAAACCGCTCAATTGTGGCAGCGCAGACGGTGAGAGTCGTCGAGGCCAACTGCTCTGAGGCGACAGATCCTTTCGGTCTCCCGTCGTTTTCTTGACTCCCCAGAACCCCGCGGTTAGAAGCTCCGACAATTTGTCTGGCGAGGAGTGCGCATGCGGTTGCGGTCGTCGTGGAAGTTTGGGTTGAGTGTGTTTCTGTTGGGTATTGGCGTGTTTGGCTGTGCCTCGCGCAGGCAGGAAGCCACGCGCGTTGCCGTGCCGATTGTGGATACACCCGTACCAACCGTTGCACCATCCACCCCCACGCCAACGCCACCGCCGACACCGCTGCCAACGCGCCCTGTGGGACGGGAGGAGGTGAAGCCCAGAAAGGGTCAGGCGGTGGGCCCAGTGATCACTCACTTTGGTGCGGCCAGGGCGGATGGCATTCCCGTGACTCCAGTGGCGACGGAGAAGGGAATTCCGACCTATCTGACCGGTGCCGGGGCGGGATTCATTTTGGTTGTCGAAGCGAAGCCGGGCCTAGCGGGCCATGAGGTTGGCCGGCGCGTGTTCGCTCACGTTCCCGATGATCCCACCGTGCGGCCCGACTTGGAAATCATCAGCAACCGCCCGCTGGGCAATGGTGACCCTCGTGTCTGCGATAGCCGGCGCCCGGACATTGGGGGTATTCCGGCAGCCCCGAGTTTTGCCGAGACTCAAGCAATTACCGACGCCATCAACGACTTTGCTTGCCGGTTCGAGACGCACAACGATAACGAGTCGGCTTGTACGGTCAATGCCAGCGGTGATTTTGCCTTCGTGAATCCGGAAACCACCCAGCAGTTTTGCATGGCCGTCGCTCGCGCTTGGGAGTTTCCGGTGGGCGACACGATTCTCACTGTGAGGGTGCGCGACGTGAAAGGTAATCCGGGCCCGCCGAAAAAGTTGCGGATTCGTCGTCCTGCACAGCCCCCGTCACCGCGCCCCGGATCTGTGCCTTCGCCGACACCGGCTGGACCCAAACCGCTTCCCACGCGGCCCGAATAGGCAACCTTGTGAAAGAGCCGTTGACTTTGGCAAGGGGGAAGCGTCGTAGGGAGGTGCGTATGAAAGGAATGCTCATCGGTTCGTTGGCGCTGTCCTTACTTGCCTGGGGTTGTACCAAAGGCTGTGAAAGAAAATCGGACAATGCAGCCCCTCCCGCTATTGCCCCGCAAGCGGAACAAAAGGCACCGGCAGGAGCCGGGGAAGCGATGACCGAGGAAGACTGTGTCGTTTTGATCGATGCCGACCCGGACTATGGCCCACCGCCGCTATCCGTGTCGTTTACTTCGGAAGTGGAGTGTACGGGTGGCGAAGCACAGTACAAGTGGGATTTTGGTGACGGGAGCACCTCCACTGAGCCAAATCCTGTGCACACCTACACCAAGGTCGGGGAATATACGGCCACGCTAACGGTAACTGCTGGCGAGGTGTCGGCTTCGGACGAGATCGATATTACCGTGGAAGAAGAGGAGCCAGCAGAACCGCAAGGAAGCGATTAATGCCACGAGATGGGTTACCCAAGCACGGGGTAACGGGGTGGCGTGATCGCCCGTTTTCCTACGCGGCTTGTTCTCGTGATTTTCCGGGAGCACAGGGGGAAACGATTGTCGAACACCGTTGATCGCCCGTTAGGCTTTCGGACAACATTGGCGGCTCCAGCGAAGAAAGCGGCGGGTTTATGTCTGCACAGCGCAAACGTCGGCGTGTTGTTCGCGTGATCGTGGGCTCGCTTGTGGCTGTGGTATTTGTTGCCTTGGTTATTTACCGCAGTCTTCACACTGCAGGGTACCGATGTGAAGTTTGTATCACCTTCGGTGGCCACCAGGCGTGTCGCATCGTCGAAGGGGCGACGGAGTCCGAAGCCACAGCGAGCGCCGTTAACAACGCCTGCGCGGTTTTGGCTGCGGGTGTTACCGAAACCCTTGCCTGCGAGCGCACAGTGCCCGATCACCTGAAGTGCGAGCCGATCGAGTGAACAGTCCAGTGGACCGGAGACGCAAGGCTGCTCGACATGGCCTAACGCTCGGGCCGAGGTGATTAAGCGAGCGTCATGACTGAGACCTAGATCAACGCCAGCCAGGACTTCGTCTACGAAAGGGTTTAACGCTGGAACATGGGATCAGCGCCCCGAGTGAAGTGCCGGCGCCTTCGTTAGCCTCGGCGATGAGTGACTGAGAAAGAGAGAGGGCGAGACTTGTGATGCGTGCAAGGGGAAAAGAAAAAGGGCTCGCATCCGGCGAGCCCTTTTTCCTCGCATTCGCACGTGTTTGGCAATTAAGCAGGCCGTTTGAACAGGCTTTGCATCTTCATCGCCAAGCCCATGTCGCCGGCGATTTTGAGCTTCCCGCTCATGAATGCCATTTGCCCATTTAACTTGCCTGTAATCATGTCGACGTAATCTTGGGCAGCCATCGTCATCGTCATGTTGGGCGACTGATGCGTACCCTCGGTAACTGTGCAAGTACCGTCTTTGATGGTCACATAGTAGTTACCGCCGCCATCCCCAGTTAGGTTAAACTGGATCACTGCGTTCATGCCCTTTGCGGCGTCGGCATTGAGGTTGGCCGGCATCGCGTTGAAGATCTCTTTTACCTGGTCTGCAACTGACATGGTTCCCTCCTCCTTTTCGCTTCTGGGCAGTCGTGATCGCCCGCGTTCGTTACGTTAACCGTCACCAGCGCCTTGCTCG
>BEIG01000080.1 GCA_002898795.1 bacterium HR30
TCGAGCGGCACGGCCAAATTGCCCCGGGCCTTACCGCTGCGAAGCGACTGCACCGCGCCAACGGGGTACTCTCTCGAATCGAAAACGAAGCGTCCCCCATGACGGTAAAACCCCGCAACGGCCAAGCTGCTCTGCAACGCGGCGATGCACGCGACCCCCACGATAAGGGCCCGCCGCGCTGGTAGGCTCAGTACCCAGGAGCGCCGGCGTAAAGTGGCGAGGACACCCTGCAACTGTGCGTACAATAACGGTGCGGCCAACAGAGCGAACACCGGAGTGTGCCGCTGATGGCGCCAAGCAAACCACAAGGCACCGCAGGCAAATAATGCCCGCCAGACGAAAGCTCGTTCGCGCGGTAGCCACCACAAGGTCGCAACGAAAAGCAAACCCAGGAACACGAACGCTGCGTGCTCGGTCTCCAGGGAAACCGGTTGCCACTCCGTAATCGGGTGTGGCCGGCCAAGTTCGTCCCAAAGGTAAACGTACAGCCGTGGGCCGTAGGGATTGCACCAGGAAGCAGCCAAGCAAAGTAGCAACAAGGCACAGCGTGTGGCGAACTCTTTTTTCCCTTGGACCAAACCTGCCCCGGCAAAAAACGCAAGCGCCAAGAGGCCCAACAAGAACCCTCCGTGGACGTTGGCCCACAAAGCGAAACTCCATACCAAAACGGCCCATCGCCGGCCTGACCCGCGCTCCCATTGTGCCAGCACGACCAGCAATGCTGGTAGGAGCACGTAGGTGGCCAGTTGCGGCCTCATGGCCCAGCCCCTTGCAAGCACCGGGATGGTCAACAGAAGAACGATGCCCGCCAGCCATTGAGCGGGAACATCACGAAATGCACTGGCAGCCCGATTTTGTCCTTCGAGCGCAAACAGGCTCCTCCAACTGTAAATCACCGACAGGGCAACGAGCACCAGTTTCAGCAGGAACAATATCCGGGTCCCGCCAAGGTGAAAACTCAGAAACGCGAGCACTTGCCACAGCCACTCATGATCGACCCAAGGGGACCCCGCTGCGGTGTAGCTGAACTCGTCCAACCGGGGGACTGCTTGTCGCTCCCAAATCCACCGACCAACGAAAAGATGCATCCACAGGTCGTTATCTGCCTCCCCGATGCTGCCGAAGTACACCGTGGCGGCGGCAACCGCAGCGACCCAGACGGAATTCGCCATGTAGAACTACGGACTTGCTCCGCCGGAAGGCCACAAAGTCGCGTCGGGAGCCCAAATGTACCAAAACTGCGGTCCCGTGGACAGCAACGTCAACTCGCCTGCGAGCGCGTGGAACCAGGGGAGGCGCGGGAAATCGGCCGCAGCCAGAGTGGAATAAATGTTCTCTGCGTATTGTGACGGCCTCCGGTAACTAATTACCGTCGCCTCCGAGACGTTCGCTCGACGCTTTGCCCGCTCGATGGCGTCGTTCAAGTAGCCGATCTGATCCACCAGACCCAGCGCGAGTGCCTCGTCAGCAAAAAAGACGCGGCCATCGCGAATCGTATCCCACGCTTCGGCCCGAAGCGCGGGGCGCCGCTCGCGCACGACTTGGAGGAAGCGTTCGTGCATGGCCACCAAAACCCGCTCGAGTACTGCTCGATCCTCCGGCGTCATCGGGCGTAACGGCGAGCCAGCATCTTTCAAAGTGCCAGATTTCAAGGTTTGGTCCTTCACCCCAAGCTTATCCAGCAAGCCGCTGAGGTTCACTCCAGCCAGCAGTACCCCAATACTACCCGTTACCGTAGTGGGGCTGGCAACGATCTCATCCGCGGCCAACGCAACGTAATAGGCACCGGAGGTTCCCACGTCGAGCAAATGAGCCACGATCGGTCGGCCCGTTCTGCTGCCGAACTCTCGAATCTCATGGTACAAAGTGTCGCTCGCGGTGACCGTTCCGCCCGGGCTATTGATCCGCAATACCACCGCGCGCACCCGCTCGTCCTCCGCAGCGCGCTTCAACTCCTCCCGTACGCGGGCCAACAAGCTCGGCGCAGCGCCCCCAAAAAGGCCTGGTCGTTCTGCAGACACGATTAGCCGGGACACATCCACCAGCAGGACCTTATCTTTCCCCCGGCCCTCTAACTTGCGCTCGACCAGCGGCTCCGGGCGGGTTCGGAACGGGTTCAAATCCGCCTGGACAAAAAAGCAGCCCGGTGCAGTCCCAACCAACACCAGCGCGAGCAGTCCGCGCGCCGCACGCACAAGGTTCCAACGGCAGGAGAAGGCCCACCTAAAGACTTTCGGTGAGTCCTGCAGCATCATGGCACACCTTTAGGAGAATGCGGGCATGACCCGCTCTGCGAACAAGCGCGCGGGCTCGCGCGTATCGCGCCCGAAAAACTCCATGACAAACATCGTGCAGCCGAGTGCGAGGTGCGCGTGGATGCGGTCGACAATCCGTTCTGGACTCCCAGCCAACGTCAACGGCCCCGGCGTTCCCATATGGCCGCCATAAATTGCCTGCGCCTTTTGTAACTTTGCTTCCGCATCCGCTTCATCCGAGCCAATCACGACCAAGCACTGTTGAGAAATGGTCAACGATTCCCACTCGCGACCCACGCGGGCACAGTGCTCCCGCAGCAGTTGGACTTTTCGCGGCAGCTCGTTCTGATTCACCGCCAAGTTGTTCCAAATGTCTGCATGGGCAGCAACCAAGTGAAGGAGCACGCGTTCTCCGCCCCCGCCAATGAGCAACGGTGGGTGCGGGTGCTGCAAAGGTTTGGGCTCGCAAAAGGCGTCGCGCGCGTTGAAATGTCGCCCTTCGAACGAAACTCGCGGCTCGGTCCAAAGCCGCTTCATGAGCACGGCAGCCTCTTCCAATTGCTCCAAGCGCCGTCGCAACGAGGGGAACGGATAGCCGTAGCCCTCGAATTCCATTTGGAACCAACCGCATCCAAGGCCGACAATCACGCGGCCATTCGAAATCTGGTCTACTGTCGCGGCCATCTTTGCCAGCAAAGCAGGGTTGCGAAATCCGACCGGGCTAACCAACGTTCCTAGTCGCACACGCTGTGTCACTGCGGCCACCGCAGAAAGGGTTGTCCATGCTTCCAAAATGGGTAAGTTCGGCATTGGTACGCCGAACAAATGATCGTTGAGCCACACCGAGTCGAACCCCAGCGAATCGAACACTTCCGCTGCTGCCCGCGTTTCTTGCCAGCTCCGCTTAATTTGTGGCAACGTCACGCCAAAGTGTACCTTTCCCACACGCGCCTCCTTTGCGGGGTCGAGTTAGCACAGAGAAGCCGGGCGAAGAAACCGCGGTGCGATTCTTCTCCTTGGCGCCGGTGCAGGTTGCAGCGGGCCGCTTCACCTTGACGCGCACCTTCCCCCTCGCAAGTTTCCGGGTCGATCACAGTATGGAACCGCACATCGTCATTCGTGGGGCACGTCAGCACAACTTGAAAAACATTGACGTGAGCATTCCCCGCAACCGGCTGGTCGTGATTACCGGCGTTTCTGGGTCGGGCAAATCTTCCCTTGCCTTCGATACTCTTTATGCCGAAGGCCAGCGGCGTTACGTGGAGTCACTCTCGACGTACGCCCGCCAATTTCTCGAGCAACTGGAGAAACCCGACGTCGATTCGATCGAGGGCCTGTCCCCGGCCATTGCCATCGAGCAAGCGACCTGGGGCAGGAACCCACGCTCCACCGTAGGCACGGTCACGGAGATCTACGATTATTTGCGTTTACTGTTCGCTCGGATCGGAACTCCGCACTGCCCTACATGCCATACTCCCATCCGAGCGCAGTCTGTTCAGGAAGTCGTGGACGAGCTGATGCATCAACCCATGGGCACGAAGCTGCAAGTTCTGGCCCCCGTCGGAGCCACTCAGACACCAGACTACAAGCAAGCGTTTGCCCAACTTCGCAAGGCAGGGTTTGTGCGGGTGCGAGTCGACGGAATGACTTACGACTTGGATCGCTTGCCTCCCCTAGGACACGACAAGCCACATAAGATCGACGTGGTGGTCGACCGGGTGGTGATCCGCGACGGAGTGCGCTCGCGATTGGCAGATTCCATCGAGTTAGCGTTTCGTTGGGGCAACGGCCGGGCATACGTGGAAGCAGTTGAAGACTCTGCGCCCACGGCCGTTAAATCCTGGGCCTTTAGCCAGCGCCCGGCCTGCCCGCACTGCGGTTTTTCTCTGCCCGAGGTGACGCCGAGGCTCTTTTCTTTCAATAGCCCTCATGGGGCCTGCCCCGAATGCAAGGGCTTGGGCGAAGTAAAGCGATTCGATCCGGAGCTTCTGGTTCCCGATCCTACCTTATCCGTCTTAGACGGCGCCGTGAGCCTCTGGGGTCGTATCGACCCCCGCACCCGACTGGGCACGCTGCTGCAGCAGCTCGCACGCATCCTCGATTTTTCCTTGGCCACGCCGTGGGAGCGGTTGCCGGAGCAGGCAAGACAAGTGATTCTTTACGGAGCGAGGACGTCGAGCTCGTCCGCCGATGATGCCGAGGGCAAAGGTGGCTCTGCCTCGCTTCGCTATGCCGGGCTCATCCCCATGCTCGAGCGCCGGCTCTCTCGTTCGGGCAACAAGCGCCAACATTTGCTTCTCGAAAAGTACCAACGAGCGCAAGAGTGCCCTGCTTGCCAAGGTCAGCGCCTCCGTCCCGAGGCCCTTGCCGTGCGGCTGGGAGGCCGAACGATTGCCGAACTCTGCGCCCTGTCCATCCCCGAGTGCTGCAGCTTTTTGGCCCGGCTCGAGCTTGGGGAATTCGAGCGATCTGTGGCCAAGCCAATTTTGGCCGAACTCTTGGCTCGTCTGCGATTCCTCGTCGAGGTTGGGGTGGGCTATCTCTCGCTGTCGCGCAAGGCCGACACTCTTTCGGGAGGGGAAGCCCAAAGGATCCGCTTGGCCGGTCAGCTTGGGGCAGGGCTAAGCGGTGTGCTCTACATTCTGGACGAGCCTTCCATCGGCTTGCACCAGCGGGACAACGAGCGGCTACTGGCCATGCTGCACCGTCTCCGGGATCTCGGCAACACTGTGATCGTCGTCGAGCACGATCCCGACACGATTGCTGCTGCCGACTATGTGATCGACATGGGCCCTGGAGCGGGAACGCAAGGGGGGCGAATTGTTGCCGTTGGCACACCGGAGGAAATTCGCTCCCATCCCGAATCACTAACCGGTCAATACCTGTCGCACAGGCGCACGATCCCCGTTCCCGAACGTAGGCGGCCAGGCAGCGGCAACTACCTTCGCTTACTCGGGGCCAAGCTCCACAATCTCAAAAGCATCGATGTCACCATTCCCCTCGGCACGATCACCTGCTTCACCGGGGTATCGGGCGCCGGCAAGAGCTCGCTCGTGTTGGATACGTTGTATCCCGCTCTGGCAGCCCGCCTGAACGAGGGGCGCCAGCCAGAAGGTCCGTTCCGTGAGCTCTCCGGATGGCAATTCTTGGACAAAGTGATTCAAATCGACCAAACGCCGATCGGGAAGACGCCCCGCTCCAATCCAGCTACGTACACTGGGGTTTTCGACGACATCCGCGAGTGGTTCGCGCAACTCCCAGACGCCCGCGCCCGCGGGTTCGGTGCCGGACGCTTCTCCTTTAACGTCGCCGGGGGGCGGTGCGAGGCTTGCCGAGGCGAGGGGCTCCTGCGCGTTTCGATGCATTTTTTGCCCGATGTGTTCGTGACCTGTGACGTGTGCAGGGGTAAGCGTTACGAGCGCGAGACACTGGAAGTCCGATACAAAGGAAAAAATGTCGCTGATGTTCTGAACTTAACCGTGGCCGAGGCGCTTGATTTCTTCGCTGCGGTACCGCACATCCAGCACAAGTTGCGGGTCTTGTTCGAGGTCGGCCTCGGCTATCTTGGTTTAGGCCAGCCCGCACCGACTTTGTCCGGTGGAGAAGCCCAACGCCTCAAACTGGCTAAGGAGCTCGCCCGCAGAAGCACGGGAAAAACGCTGTACATCCTGGATGAACCCACCACCGGTTTGCACTTCGAAGACGTGCGGCGCCTCATCGAGGTGTTGCATCGCCTTGCGGACGCAGGAAACACGGTGGTGATCATCGAACACAATCTCGAGGTCGTCAAAGTCGCTGATTATGTCATCGACCTTGGGCCTGAAGGTGGAGAAGCCGGCGGGCGGATCGTGGCCCAGGGGATACCGGAAGAAGTCGCTCGGGTCGAAGGGTCGTACACGGCACGTTACTTACGGCGCTTACTGCCCAGGCTTGACGAGCGAAGCTGACCGTCACCAGCGGCCTTTGTCGGAGAGTGCGCTCCGGCGCTAAGGTGTGTGGAACGCGCTCGGGAGGGCGACTCGAAGGCACCGGAAAACATGGAGGCGATCATGCAAGTACGACGTCGTGTCTACCTGGATCACCACGCAACCACCCCCGTGGATCGACGCGTTCTGGAAGCCATGCTCCCGTACTTCACAGAAAAGTTCGGCAATGCTGCTAGCCGCCATCATGCGTACGGGTGGGAAGCCGCCGACGCCGTCGAGCAAGCACGGGCCCAGGTAGCAAGACTCCTCAATGCTCAACCGAGTGAAATTGTTTTCACCAGCGGAGCTACCGAAGCAAACAACTTGGCGCTGAAAGGCGCACTCGAGTTCTACGCCGAGCGTGGAAACCACATCGTAACGGTGGCCACGGAGCACAAATCGGTCTTAGACGTTTGCCGGTATTTGGAACGCACTGGTAAAGCCGAGGTGACGTATTTGCGGGTCGATCGATACGGGAGTATCGATCCCGACGACGTGCGACGTGCACTTACGCCGCGCACCGTGCTGGTTTCCGTGATGCATGCCAATAATGAGATTGGTACGATTCACGAGCTTGCGGAAATCGCGCGCATCGTCAAAGGCGCAGGGGTGCTGTTTCATACCGATGCAACGCAGAGCGTGGGAAAGATTGCCGTCGACGTCGAGGCGCTGGGGATCGATCTTCTCTCCTTGAGTGCCCACAAAATTTATGGGCCGAAAGGCGCCGGTGCCCTGTACGTGCGCAGCAAGAAGCAACGGGTGCGGTTGGTACCGCAGATTCATGGAGGCGGGCACGAACGGGGGTTGCGCTCCGGCACTTTGAACGTGCCAGGAATTGTTGGTCTCGGAGAGGCGTGCAAGATTGCCAGCGAAGAAAGAGAGAGCGAAGCGCTGCGTTTGCAGGCGTTGCGGGACCGACTTTACGAAGGCTTGATCCGGGAGTTGGACGATGTCGTATTGCACGGCCATCCCACCCGCCGGCTGCCGGGTAATCTCAATGTGAGCTTCTTGGACGTTGAAGGCGAGTCGCTTCTAATGGCCCTGACGGACGTGGCGGTCTCCTCTGGCGCCGCCTGCACTTCGGCCACCTTGGAAACGTCCCACGTGTTGCGCGCAATCGGAGTTGACGAAGACACCGCTCAGTCATCGATTCGATTCGGGCTCGGGCGGTTCAACACCGAGGAGGAAGTGGACTACGCCATTGACCGCGTGGTGGCAGAGGTCAAGCGGCTACGTGCGCTCTCGCCAGCTTACGCCGCACGGAGCCGAACCAAGTCCCGCGGTTCTTAGGTGTCGCAGGCCGTTGACTAACCCATGCCCCTGAGAGCCCTTGCGGGCATGCAGGAGGGAACACTAAGGGTCACTGGTGGAAATGGAGCTTCCCTGACCAACCGAGGAGCGAGCAGTATGGCTATCACGATTTCGCAACGCGCCGCAGAGCGGATCGAAGAGCTCGTACGCGAGGCCGGCAATCCCGCGCTGGGTCTGCGGATAAAGGTTGTCGGCGGCGGTTGTTCTGGGTTGCAGTACAAGATGGACCTCGACACGGAACGCAACGGCGACAAGGTATTTGGCAACGAAAACGCGCGGGTGATCGTGGATCGGAAGAGCTTCCTTTATCTCAACGGAACCGAGCTCGATTACAACGACGGTTTGATCAATGCGGGTTTCACCTTACGCAATCCGAACGTGAAGCGTACCTGCGGCTGCGGGGCATCGTTCGCGGTTTGAGTGCCCTTCGGGGTTCGTATGGATGGGCGAATCGTCGTACCGCACGTTTTTGGCAATCATCTCGTTCGTCGGCATTCCACGAACGGCCAAGCCCCGGCTGGGACTGTTTCCCAGCCAGCGTTCGCCCTCACAGGGGGGCGGAACTCAACCGGTGCGAGAAACTCTATGGGCCTTGTCGAAGGCTCTGGTTGAAAGGGAGCGTTTCGAGTCAGAGGAGGCAATTCGATGCCGCAAGCACACAGCCAACACGAGAGTTTCACGTACCTGTTACAGCCAAACGCGCTGCTGCCCTCGCAATTTTTCGCAGCCTTGAAACGGCGCGTGGAGCACGAGCCAGAGCGACGCCTGCTGGCCGCGATGCTGCAGGATGCAGTCGAGTGCTTCCAGAAAAACCTGTTCGCGCGCGAGCGGAAAAAACGCCAGCTTTTCTTGGAAGCCGAACAGTGGATTTCGTCGACTGACCGAACGTGGCCCTTTTCTTTTGAAAACGCATGCGAGCAGTTAGAGCTCAACCCTGAGTACGTACGTAAGGGGTTGTTTGCGTGGAAAGAGGCCCAACTGGCCAAGCGCATGGGCGAGGCGGCACGGTGAACAGGCCTTCGCTCCGCCGACCCAGCACCGCTCGGTGATTGTTCGCGGGGCACGCTACACCATTTTTTCCGGAAGGAGCCAACGCTGTATGATGACGAGCTGCGGTTTCTCCGGGCTGTGCAAGTCCACGCTGTAATGGCGGGCACGCTATCGAGCAATTTTTTGTCGTGACGGCGCCAAACATTTGCTAAACGGCCGCCATGTTTTGGCGGCTGTGGTTGGGAGTCCGGCTGGCGTTCCATTATCTTGCGGAAGCGCTGCGCTGGGTTTTAGGAAAAAAGCGCCCATTTGCCCTTTTGCGCGTCACACTGCGGGGAGAACTCAGCGAAACATCGCCGGCAGGGATTTGGAGCATGCGCCACCCCCGGACGTTCGCCGAGTTGGTCATCACCTTACGTTGGGCGCGCGACGACGACCGTATCCGGGCGGTGTTCGTTCACTGCGATCAGGCCGTGTTAGGGTGGGCGCAAACTCAAGAGCTCCATCGAAGCCTCTTGGCCCTGCGAACAGCGGGTAAACGCGTGTACGTGGCACTCGGGCAGGCCAGCACGCCTGAGTATGTGCTAGCCAGCGCCGCGGATGAGATCTTCCTCTCTCCCGCGGGCTCACTCGCGCTCATGGGACTGACCGCGGAGGTGTGGTTTTTCGCGCGCGCACTCGCGAAACTTGGAATACAACCCGAAATTGTGCAGGTGGGTGAGTACAAAAGTGCTGCGGAGGTGTTCACGGCCACCGAAATGTCCCCGGCACACCGCGAGGCCACGGAAGCTCTGGTCGACGCCGTCCTCCGCGCAGCGGCCGAGGCTGTAGCCACTGGGCGCGGGTGGGACGCGGAATACGCCACGGAAATTATCGAAGGAGGACCGTACGACGCACCAACTGCCGCCGAGCGCAAACTCGTGGATGCGCTCGAGGATCCTGCCACAGCCGAGGCCAAGGTTCTCGAACAATTGAACTTGCCACACACCCAGGCCATCGACTTCCACGCCTACTGTCATCGGCGAGCACTCGAACTGCAACGCCTTTGGTGGGGTTACCGCGGGCAGCACATTGCCTTGGTTCACGTCTCGGGGCCACTGTTCGACGGCGCTACTCCGCACCCACGTGGGGCGTCGCTGCTGCGCGACCTCGAACAGATCAAAGAGACCGCCAGTGTGCGAGCAGTCGTCGTACGGGTGGTCAGCCCTGGGGGCTCGGCATTTATCTCTGACCGCCTCTGGCACGCACTTTCTCGCGTAGCGGAACGCAAGCCGGTAGTGACTTCTTGCGGCGATGTTGCGGCCTCGGGCGGTTACTACGTGGCGCTCGTGGGCAAGCCCCTTCTCGCAGAAGCGGCGAGTATGGTCGGATCCATCGGCGTACTGAGTGGAAAGTTCGTCCTGCGAGGGCTCTACGAATGGCTCGGAATCGATAAAGACCGCGTCGTGCGAGGGAAGCACCCTGGGCTCACCTCGGACGTTCTTCCACTCACGCCACAAGAGCGGACCCTGCTCGAACAGCACGCACAAAGTTTTTATCAGCGTTTCTTGGAAATCGTTCGAAGCGCACGTGAACTCGAGTGGGAAGAAGTCAAAACCTCCGCCCGCGGCCGTGTATGGGGCGGCAAGGCTGCTCTCGAACGTGGGCTTGTGGATGGGTTGGGCGGGTTGGAACAGGCGCTGGATGCTGCCAAGCTTCTGGGTGGCTTTGACCCGCAGGACCCAGTACCCATTGCCCACTACCCCCGCCCACGCCCCTTTTGGCAGTCGCTGCTCGAGCGCTGGCAACCCACACCCCCAATCCCGCTTCCGCCAACGCAACGCAACTCCCATCCAAATGTTTTGGCCTTGATGCCCGTGCGATACCACCTACGCTGAGTTTCACTGCCTCTTTCGACTCCAAGTGCTATCGGCGCTTGCAGAAACGAGGAGCGCTGCACCGCACCGGCGCGCCTTTGTACGCGCGGGAACTGTGGACGGTTTCCAGAAGTCGCCGGGGGTAAACCTCGACGGAACGGCCGGAACCCGTCATCTCTACCCCTTGCGCACAACCGCGGCGGTGAAGGTTCAGCCCTCGAATTCTGGCACGGCGTAACACCAACCAGGCACTCCTTGCCTCGTCTGAAGTCCAACCCAATTCCGTCATGACCCTGCCCCTGACAACCTCAGAACTTCACCGCTTGCCACCCCAAAGCTACCCGCCTTAAGCCGCCCCAGCAGTGAGCCCCCTTTCAAGCCGCCACCTTTAGGAACCTTAATAATAGCGAGGCAGCGACCACTTGGCTTGCTGAGCTGGCGAACTACAGAACCTTCCGACTCCAAGCCCACCATCCGGTCGTCCCTTCGCCCACGCCTCTCTGACTTCCGCCGGCGAGGGACCTTGATTCCTCTTACGGCTAGGGGTAAGTGCTGACCGATAGGTTTATACTTGGTGGTTTATAGAGTTCGGTTTATAACTGGCGGTTTGGCAGAGGAGCTTAAGGCGCGTGCATCGGGCGGTAGCGGTACCTCGGAAGGCGGCTGAAAAGACGCGCGACCGCATCGTGCGGGCTCGGGCTCACCCTAACGTCGCCCTCGTCAAGTACTGGGGCAAACGCAACTGGCCTTTGAACTTGCCTAGCGTCGGCAGCATTTCTCTCACCCTTGGGGCGCTCCACACGGAGGTGACGGTTCAGCCAAC
The DNA here is from genome assembly GCA_002898795.1 of bacterium HR30. Classification (GTDB taxonomy): domain Bacteria; phylum Desulfobacterota; class Binatia; order HRBIN30; family HRBIN30; genus HRBIN30. Next base: position 11,201 of record BEIG01000080.1, read on the forward strand.
TTCGGGGAGCCAAGACGAATATTGGTCCAACGGCCGACTCGTCGAAGGCCCCCCCCTTGAAGACCTACGAAGGTTTCTCGACCTCTTCCGCAGGCTTGCGGACAAAAAAGAACCCCTGGCCATCCGGGCAACCAGCAACTTCCCCGTAGCAGCGGGTCTAGCCTCATCGGCTTCCACGTTTGCAGCGCTCACGGTCGCCCTAGCGGCCTTCTATGATCTCGACCTCTCGAAAGAGCACCTGGGTACGCTAGCCCGTCAGGGTTCAGGCTCTGCTTGTCGCTCTCTTTGGGGCGGTTTCGTCGAGTGGAAGCGTGGAGAACGGTCCGACGGCACCGACTCATTTGCGGTTCCCTTGGTTAGTCCCCGGGATTGGCCGGTGCGGGTGGCTGTGGCGGTCACCGACACACGGCCAAAGCCAACGGGTTCTCGATTAGGCATGGGGCGGTCAGAAGCCTCGCCGTTCTTCCCAGCATGGGTTTCGTCTCAAGAAGAGGATTTACAAGCAGCGCGCGAGGCAATTCGCGCCGGGGATCTTGAACGCCTTGGTACCGTGGCAGAGCGGAATTGCCTTAAAATGCACGCGGTAGCGTTTACCGGCGACCCACCACTTGTGTACTGGCGACCAGCAACGCTGGCGGTACTCGAGACCGTTTGGCAGCTCCGCGCCGAGGGCGTCCCTGCGTACTTTACCATCGACGCCGGGCCGCAAGTCAAGGTGTTATGCCACGCACAGGACCAGGCAACGGTACAGGCCGCGTTGGCTGCAACCCAGGGAGTACAAGAGGTGTTCGTTTGTCATCCCGGAACCGGCGCGCACCTGGTCGAGGGGTGCACGTAATGGAAACGCTTCAAGTTCGCGCTCCTGGAAAGCTTTTCCTGCTTGGTGAGTATGCCGTGCCGGATGGCTGCCCAGCAATCATTGCAGCCGTAGAACCGGGGGTGCGCGTCCGCGCCAAACGGAACCCCTTTGGCCAAGGGATCGACGTCAAGGCGCCGCAGTTGGGGATTTGTGTCCGTCTCGGCTACAGCGAGTGCACCCCAGACCAAAACCGCGGCGTGGTCGATTTCGTGGCCGCATGCATCTCGGCCCTTTCGTCGGAGGAACGCTTGCGTCTTCCCCCCGGTGTCGAATTTGAGATTCGGTTCTCCCAATTCCTTGGACCGACGCAGAAACTCGGACTTGGTGGCAGCGCCGCGCTGGTGAGCGCAATCGTCGCCGCGCTCATCGAATGGTGCTACGGCCCGGGGGCCGCTGAGGAGCTGCGCGAACTCGTGTACCAGCGAGCGCGTGCGGCCCATCGCCTTGTCCAGAAAGGCATGGGTAGCGGAGGAGACATCGCCGCAAGTGTTTTTGGTGGAGTCATTCTTTTTGAGCCGGCAACAAGCGAGCAGCCGGTTACCCCACTCGAGTGGCCTCAAGGCATGTGCCTCTTGGCCTGCTACTCCGGCCACGCAGCGTCGACCACCGCCCTTATCGAAGCATACGAACGCGCCAAGCGGACGAAACCCGCGATCCATGCCCGGTTTCTCCAATGCAGCACGCAAGCCGTGGCTGCTTTAGCCTCAGCGCTGCAAGCCTCCCGTGAAGTGGAGGGCAGATGGTCCCAAGGTGCGCAAGTTCTGCCGACATTTGCCGAGAAACTGGGCCTCCCCTACCTCACCCCGAACCTGAAGACCTTGCTCGCGGTAGCCCACGGGCAGGGCGTTACCGCGAAACCCTCAGGGGCGGGCGGTGGCGACTGCGCCATCGCTGTTTGCTCCGAGACGAAAAAACAACAGCTTCTTCGAGCCTGGGATGCGTCGGGATTTCTGCCCTTGGATCTCAAACCCGAAACTCAGGGGGTGCGATGTGAGCAGGGTTAAAAAGACTTCTCACCCTGCAGTCGATCCCGTCGAGCAGCGCAAACGCGCCCACCTCGAGCTGTGCGAGAAGGCAGAAGTGGAGCACCCCGGAAAAACCACTTTGCTGGAAGAAATCGATTTCGTGCACAACGCCTTGCCGGAGCTGGCCCTGGAGGAGATCACTCTGACCACGGAGTTTCTCGGGAAGACGTTGGCTGCTCCCTTTCTCATTACGGGCATGACCGGCGGGGCCCCCGAGGCCTATGCCATCAATCGCGACCTGGCCTCGATTGCAGAACAGCGGCGGATTGCGTTCGGCCTCGGAAGTCAGCGGGCCATGCACCGCAACCGGGACCTAGCCTGGACCTACCAGGTCCGCAAATTCGCCCCAAGCACGGTCATTCTCGCCAACATCGGAATCACCCAAGCCGCACAAACTCCCTCCAGCGCGTTGCGAGAACTGGTTGAAGCCGTGGGGGCAGATGCCTTGTGTGTCCATTTGAACCCCGCACAAGAACTCATTCAGCCCGAAGGCGATCGCGACTTCCGCCACGGGTATGCCACGATTCAGCGTCTGGTTTCAGAGCTCGGAGTTCCAGTCATTGTCAAGGAAACGGGTTGCGGGATCTCTCCGACCATCGCACGGAGACTGTACGACCTGGGCGCACGATACATCGACATTTCCGGTGCGGGCGGCACGTCATGGGTCCGCATCGAAGGTTTACGCAATGTAGGAGAGGCCGCCAGATTAGGCGCTCAGTTCGCCTCGTGGGGTATCCCGACAGCGGCAGCCCTACTCGCCTTGCGGGGCACATCGATTCCTCGCATTGCCAGTGGCGGCCTGCGCAACGGGTTGGACGCCGCCAAAGCGCTCGCGCTCGGGGCGGAACTGTGCGGCATGGCTTTGCCCGTGCTCAAGGCGTACACCGCGGGCGGGGTCGCTGAAGCGGACGCCTTCTTGTCACAGTGCGAGAGTGCCCTGAGAACGGCACTTTTGCTCACGGGATCTGCTTCCTTGGAGGAACTGCGAAAGCAGCCGCTGGTCGTGGGCCCGCGCCTGCAAGGCTGGCTCGAAGCACTCACTCAAAGGGAAAGGAGGAACTGAACTCGTGCAGAGCAATAGCATCAGTTCGCGCATCGAGGGTTTTTACCGGCTGCCCCGGAAAGATCGGCTGGTCACCCTTGCTCGCATGGGGGGTCTCGACGAAACTGAAGTCGCAGAACTGCTGAATCCAACGCCTCTGCCCTTCGAGGTCGCGGACCATATGATCGAGAACGCCATTGGTGTTCTCGGTTTGCCGCTCGGCGTCGGGCTCAATTTCTTGATTAATGGCCGCGAGCGATTGGTGCCCATGGCGATCGAGGAACCCTCGGTCGTTGCCGCGGCCAGCTTTGCCGCACGCCTGGTGCGAGAAGCTGGCGGGTTCTTTGCCGAAGCCGATCCCTCGATCATGATCGGACAAATCCAACTTGTCAGCATCGAAGATCTCGAAGGCGCCAGCCAAAGGATCCTGAAAAATACGGGACGCATTATAGCGCTTGCCAATTCGGTCCATCCGAACATGCTGAAGCGAGGAGGCGGCGCAAGGAAAATCGAGCTTCGCCCGTTGCCCGAAACTCCGTGTGGCCCCATGCTGGTGGTGCACATTCTCGTGGATGTCGGCGACGCCATGGGCGCCAACGCCATCAACGGAATCGCCGAAGCGGTCGCTCCTTTGTTGGAAGAGATCAGCGGCGGAGAGGCGCGCCTGAAGATTTTGTCGAATCTCGCCGACCAGCGTTTGGCACGTGCTACTGCACGCATTCCGTTCCCTGTTCTGGCCACGGAGCAATTTACGGGCGAGCAAGTCGCCCGTCGGATCGAAGAGGCGTGGGCCTTTGCTTATGCCGACCCTTACCGCGCCGCCACCCACAACAAAGGGATTATGAACGGCATCGATGCCGTTGCGTTGGCCACCGGGCAGGATTGGCGGGGTATCGAAGCAGGTGCGCACGCCTATGCAGCTCGCGACGGACAGTACCGCCCGCTGAGCGAGTGGCGGGTGCACAATGGGGCCTTAATCGGCTCGATCGAGCTGCCGCTTGCCGTAGGCATTGTTGGCGGGAACCTGGAATGCAACCCGCGAGCAAATTTTGGCCTGCGGTTACTGAGGGCACGCTCCGCACGCGACCTGGCAGCAGTCATGGCAGCCGTTGGGTTGGCACAGAACTTCGCTGCAGTGCGTGCGCTGGCTACCGACGGCATCCAGCGCGGCCACATGGCTTTGCACGCACGGGGACTCGCTTTGGCTGCTGGCGCAACCGAGGACATCGTCGATCAAGTCGTCGAGGAGCTCATCGCCAGCGGAGAGATCAAACTGAGCAAGGCCCGGGAAATTGTCGCTTCGCGGAAGGACGCTGCCTGAAGGAGGTCGCTTTGCACCAACTGCAGACCGGCACCGGGCACGCACCCGGCAAAGTGATTTTGCTTGGCGAGCATGCCGTAGTTTACGGGTGGCCTGCCATTGCCTTGCCGGTCAATCGGGGCATCACCGTAAAGGTCTTTTCCACCCATGGCCCCCAGCCTCCGCAAACTGTCCCGGAGCCATCGAACACTAGCAATCCAGTGACGCTGGACGAGCTTTTACACACTGCCGGCCGAGTCTTGGGGTGCCGCGTCGACCACCTTGAGGTCAGTATTTCCTCCACCTTGCCGCCTGCGATGGGCCTCGGCAGCTCCGCTGCGCTTAGCGTCGCGCTGATCCGTGCGCTGGCGGCGTATCACCAACTCTCGCTGACCGACCGCGAGGTGAGCGACTCCGCCTACGTTCTCGAGTGCCGGTTTCACGGTCAACCTTCAGGAATCGACAACAGCACCGTGGCCCACGCCGCTCTGCTCCGTTTCGTGCGCTGTGGCCCACCGACTTTCCTCGAGTCCAGAAGCCCTATTCCTCTCTTGATCGTGCTCGGTCGGCAACCGCGATCAACCCGCACGGTTGTCGAACAGGTACGGCGGCGGCACACACAAGATCCCCAAGCCGTCGAGGCAGCCTTCGCTCGCATTGGAACGCTCGTGGATGATGCCACGCGCGCACTCGCAGAGGGCAACTGGCACGTGCTCGCCCGAAGCATGAACGAAAACCACTCCATCTTGTCCTGGCTGGGCGTTTCCACTCCGGAACTGGACGATCTGGTGGAGGAAGCTCGGAGCCACGGGGCCTGGGGGGCGAAGCTCACCGGTGGTGGAGGGGGCGGTGCCATTGTGTGTTTGTGCCCGGAAAACCGCGAGCGCCTTCTACAGTACTTCACTCGAGGGGGTTGGACCTGTTGGCCGGTAGATTGGCCCCCTCGCCGAGGAGGTTCGGATGAACGACATGCAACACACGGTAATCCCACCCCATAGTGTTTCTCTCGATACGACCGGCGAAATCGAACACGGCTTGGACGAAGCCATTCGCCGGACGCAGCGTTACCTGCTTCGGGTACAGCACGCCGGCGGGTATTGGCACTTTCCCTTGGAAGCCAACGTCACAATGGACGCCGAATACATCTTCTTCAACCGCTTCCTGCGGCGACAAGCGGCGCGCCAGGAAGCGCGGATTGTCGACCACATGCTCGGCACGCAAAACGACGACGGTTCGTGGTCGCTGTATCCTGGCGGTCCAGGGCACCCGAGTTTGACCATCGAAGCGTACTTTGCCCTCAAGCTATGCGGCTTTTCACCAGCTGACCAACGCCTGAAAAAAGCCGAAGAATTTATTCGCGCTCAGGGGGGGCTTGCTCGGGCCGGCGTGTTCACTCGCTGTTTTCTCGCCTATTTTGGGCAGTTTCCTTGGTACGGGCTCCCCTCGATGCCCGTGGAGTTAATTCTTCTCCCACCGTGGTTTCCCATCAACATCTACGCACTCTCGAGCTGGGCCCGAGAAACCGTGGTGCCCTTGACGATCCTCATGGCCCTCCAACCGAACATTCCGTTGAGTCCCGAGCTCGGATTGGGAGAGTTGTGGCTCGATCCGCCATCGCCGCAAACGGTTGCCTTCCCTCGAAGTAAAAACCTTCTCAGTTGGCGGAACTTTTTCCTCGCCCTCGATTCCACCCTAAAATTCCTCGGTCGTCACGCGCGGTGGAATCCGTTTCGAGCCCGTGCCTTGAAGCGAGCGGAACAATGGATTCTGGAGCGCCAAGACCGCAATGGGGGTTGGGGCGGCATCCAACCGCCTATGCTGAACTGCGTCATGGCGCTGAAAGCACTTGGTTACCCAGACGACCATCCTGTCATCGAAAAAGGCATCCAAGCGGTCGAAGACTTCCTCGTTGCCGACGGCGATGCTCTCATGATGCAGCCCTGTGTATCCCCTACCTGGGATACGGCGCTAGCCGCAAAAGCGCTTCTGGACTCCGGCTTGCAACCCGACCATCCCGCCCTCAATCGCGCGGCAACCTGGCTCATCCAAAATCAAATTTTCCGCCGGGGAGACTGGAGCGTGTACAACCCCAACCTCGACCCAGGAGGTTGGGCCTTCGAGTTCGCCAACGACTGGTACCCCGACGTGGACGATACGGCAGTTATCCTCATGCAACTTCAGCGAATTGCCACGAAAGACCCCCGCGCCAAACAACGAGCCATCGCGTACGGCCTGGAATGGGCCTTGGGAATGCAAAGCCGCAACGGTGGTTGGGCTGCGTTCGACACCAACAATGACGCCGAGTTTCTCAACCAAATTCCGTTTGCGGATATGGAAGCAATGATCGACCCACCCACCGAAGACCTTACAGGCCGGCTGCTCGAACTCATGGGTTCTTATGGGTACGACCTCCAAAGTACGCGGGCGCGAAAAGCCCACCGTTTTTTACTTCGAACCCAGCGGCCCAACGGTGCTTGGTGGGGACGCTGGGGCGCCAATTTTATCTACGGCACGTGGTCGGTCCTTGCGGGGCTCAGGGCCATCGGCGACGACCTGCGTGCTCCCCACGTGCGACGCGCTGTGGCTTGGCTCAAACATCACCAAAACCCCGACGGCGGGTGGGGTGAAACTTTGGCCTCGTACGATGACGAATCGTTAGCTGGGCATGGAGAATCCACTGCGTCGCAGACGGCCTGGGCAATCCTGGGACTACTTGCCGGGGAGAACGACCTTAGCCCGGAGCTTTTGCGGGGAGTGCGGTTTCTTTTACGAACGCAAAATGACGAC
>BEIG01000081.1 GCA_002898795.1 bacterium HR30
CGTACTCCGCCATATACCCGTTGCCTCCGAAGAGCTGTACGGCTTCGAGGGTGACCTCCATGGTTGCCTGGGCCGCGTAAAGCTTGTTCGCCGATGCTTCTGCAAAGCTTAGAGATTTGCCCTGTGCCGCTAGCTCGATTTGCCGAAAGAGCATGTTGCGGATATTCATGCGGGCAACGTACATCTTGGCGAGCTTGAGCTGGATCAGTTGAAATTCGCCGATGGGCCGCCCGAATTGAACGCGGGTCCGCGCGTACTCCGTGCACAGTTGAATACAACGCTCTACGATCCCGTACGCCATCGCCACAACTCCGGATCGTTCCGCGCCGAACGTGGCCTTCGCCCCCGATTTACCGCCGTAAGCATCTTCGCTTTCTCCCAGTAAGCGCTCTTTGCCTGCACGGACGTTGTCGAGGAACAGCTCACCCGTAGGCGAGGAGTGCATCCCCATTTTTTTTAGCGGTTTGGATTGCGCCAAACCCTCCATCCCACGGTCGAGGATAAACGCAACAATTTTCCGGTCGCGTGGAGGAGTCACACCATCGTCGAGCTTGCAAATGAAAACGATGGTATCTGCATAAGGGCCATTGGTGATAAAAGTCTTTTGCCCGTTGAGGACGTAAGTATCGCCGTCGCGACGCGCGGTGGATTTCATGCCACCGAAGGCATCCGACCCCGAGCCGGGCTCCGTGATGGCCCACGCCCCAATTTTCTCCAGGGTGAGTAGAGGCAGGCCCCAACGGTCCTTTTGCGCCCACGTGCCCTTGCTCATGATAGCGCCGGCAGTCAGACCCATGCTGACTCCCATCGCCGTGACCAGCCCCGGGCAGTATTTGCTCAGCTCGATGATCGGAATAATTTGCATGGCCAATGCGTCTGCGGCTTGCGGCCCACCCTTTTCGGCCTGCTCCTGCTCAGCCGCGCTTTCCCCACGCAAGGCCTTTGCCTTTTGCGCCTCGTACCGAGCCCGCGCGGCCTCGGCGATGCCGAATTGTTGTACCAATTTGCGCATGATGCCGTAGGGCGGCAAATCCCCGTGTTCGAGCTCTTTCAGATTCGGCAGAACTTCGGCTTCGATAAAACGCCGCATCATCTCCTGGATCATTCGATGTTGCTCGCTCCATTCAACCATGGCGCATATCCTCCTGATTGATGTGGCGTTGGCCGTACCCTGGTGCTGGATTCGTTTCAACTAAGGGCAGGGAGCGTGAGGTTTTGCGGATTGCGGCCTCGACCGCGGTGTTTTCGGGCCGCAGTTAAGAACGGGCTAATGAAGTTTGGGTGTTACGGCCGCGCTGACCTTGTGGCTACCCACATCGTCGGGAAAGGTCCATGAACCGCATCCATGCAGCCACGTTGCCGCCGCCATAGGAGAAACGTCGTGGGTGCCCCAACGGCCCGGGGGCCTCGCATTTCATCGCTTGCGTCGGGGTCGGAGGCGGGCGTAATTGTAAATGGCGAATGCCCCAAAAACGGCCATTGCCAGGGTTTACGTTGCTCGAAGCCGAATCCCGAGAGCGCGTCCGCGACAGCGCCATAGCGTTGTTTTGGCTCAGTATCGTTGCTGGCTTAGCGGCTTGGCTTGTGCTCGCGCAGGTAGCACAACACTTGGCATCGCAGTATCCATTGTTTTTCGGTGTCGGGCAGGCGGTGCTCTGGCTTTACTTTGGTTTGAATGCACTTGCCTACGTCCGCTACCGGGGTGGGGAGTTCGGGCCCGCGATCGTGTTGGCGGACGTTGTAACGAGCCTTGCAGCGCTGCTCTGGGTTGCCGCCGCCAGTGGCGGCGTCGCCAGTCCGGTGTTGTTGCTTGCGTGCGTCAAAGTTGCTGCGTACGGCCTCGTTTTCGGTGCGGCCGTGGGTGTGCTAGCGGCAACCTTACTGGGCGTGTCGTTGTTGGCATTCTTGGCTGTGGCTGGTCTGTTGGGTGTCGAGGCGTTTGTCCTGCCCCTGTCGCCCTCCCTACGGTTGGAACTGCAGTTCGGTTACTTTCTGGTTTTTACCGCCGCGCTCGGTTTGCTGGTGTGGGTTTGGAGCGACCTATCTCGGCGCGAGAGGAGACACCGGGCTGAAGCGCAGCGTGCACGGTGGGCAGCCGAGCGGGAACGCCATGCTCTCGGTACGACGAACGCGCTGCTGCGCGTGAGTAATGCCTTGGCGCACCTTGCGGATCCCCAAAATCTGTTGAACACCGCTCTGGCCGTCGGGCGCGAACTGCTGCGGGCGGAGCTCGCGAGCGCTTTGCTGTGGAGCGAGGAGTCGCACGACTATCGGCACGTTGCAGTTAGCGGCCAAGGCGAGGACGGTGGGCAGCCGCTCGTGCGGGAGAGGCTAGGGGGTGACCAGGCACCGGACCTCGAGTGGGTGCGAAGCTTAGGCCACTGCGTGATCGTGGGAGCACCCATTGGTTTTCTGGGCTCGATCCCGCGGCAGCCTGCTCTAGTGGCGCCGATCAAGGTAGACAGCCACTTTCATGGTGTCCTGCAATTTGTCCGCACGGCGGAGCGCCCCTTTACCCAGTACGACATCCGGTTGGCCGATGGCTTGGCGACCCAGCTCGCGCTTGCGTTGGAGCGTGCCCGGTTGGTGGAGCAGAGTTACCGTTTACTCCGCGCGGTCGAGAGCACGGAAGAGGGAGTATTGATCCTCGATCGCGGGGCTCGCATTCGCTTTGTCAATCCGGCGTTTTGCCGGTTGTTTGGCTATGCGTGGGAGGCGGTCGCACGCAATCCAGCTACGGACTTTGCGGAGCCGCCTTCGGAAGGGTGGGATTCGGTTTACGAATCGATCCGCACGCACCATCACTGGCGGGGGGAAATCCTGGTGCGCCACTGCGATGGTTCCTTGGTTCCGGTGCGCCTCCATGCCAATAGCATTGTCGACCCGCAAGGAGGCATAGAAGGAATTGTCGCGATTCTGGAAGACATTCGCGCGGAAAAGGAGATGCAGGAGCAACTGGCTCGGGCAAATCGCTTGGCTGCGGCAGGCGAGCTTGCTGCTGGTCTGGCACACGAGCTGAACAATGCAATTGCCGCAATTCTTGGTCAGGCTGCGTTGGCCAAGGGAGGGGGTGATGGCGCGGCGTTCGAGGCAGTACTGCAGCGGATCGAAGGGCAGGCCCAACGCATGGCCGCATTGGTGGCGGATATGTTGGGCTTTGCGCGCCCCACGCCGCCAAAACTGGCGCGGGTGCGTTTGGCCGATCTTGCCGTAGCGATCGCCGATCTGTTCGCTCCGCAGTGCAAGCAACGCCGAGTCGCGTTCGAACTGGAAGACTTGTCTCGCGGCTTCGAAGTCAAGGCCGATGCAGCACAAATCCAGCAGGTGCTGATGAACTTGCTGACCAATGCGCTGCAGGCGTTGCCGGAAGCGGGCGGTGGCCGCATCGTTGTTCGCGTAAGCGCTGCGGGCTCCGTTGGTGCAATCGAAGTCGAGGATAACGGACACGGCATCGCCCCGGAGATTATGCCGCGGATCTTCGATCCGTTTTTCACCACGAAAAAATCTGGCACCGGCCTTGGCCTGTCGATCAGTTACGCGATTGCGCGTGAGCACGGAGGCCAGCTTACGGTCCGTAGCCGGCCTGGTTTTGGTGCCACGTTTCGCCTCGAGTTGCCTGGGGCAGAGGCGGAGGAACGGCAGCAGCCGGCCACCGCCGATCCACCACCGCAGCAGCACGCCCTGGTTGTGGACGATGACGAGGTCGTTGCCAACGCGTTGGCAACGTTGCTGGAGCAGGAAGGCTTGTGGGTGGCAAAAGCGGTTACGGGGCAAGAGGCAATTCGCCGCTGCGCGAAGGAGGATTGGGACGCTGTATTTCTCGACGTTCGGCTTCCGGATTTGAGTGGCCCCGAAGTGTACCGTTGGCTCTCGGAGCACCGCCCGGAACTCGCTCGTCGGGTGGTGTTCGTTAGCGGAGGGCTATGGCGCCCCATCGCCAGGGATTCGCGCATGCGGGTGGGGAGCCAACCAACGTTGGCAAAGCCCTACTCACCCGAGAAGCTCAAATTGGTGTTGGAAGCTCTTCAACAGCTTCGCCACGCGGCCTGACCCGTTTGGGATCGCTTGGGAAACGTCGTGGGCCCCGAAAAGCAAAGCGGTGTCCACACGGCCGGCGCTCAAAACCATCCAAGCTCGAGCTTGGCGGCCTCCGACATCATGTCGTGATGCCACGGTGGATCGAAAACCACCTGAACGTCAGCCTCTTTCACACCTGGAATGCTTTCCACTTTGCGCCGGATGTCGTGGGCTAACCAGTCTCCCATGCCGCAACCTGGGGCCGTCAACGTAAAGCGGATCTCCACCCGGTAAGTGCCAGCCTCCAGTGGCTGCACCTGACACGAGTAAACAAGCCCGAGATCGACGATGTTGACTGGAATTTCCGGGTCGTAACACGTGCGCAGTTGCTCCCACACTGCGTTCTCGACCTCCGCCGCAGTGCGGGGCGGAGCGGTCGGAGCGGTTGGAGAAGCGGGCTCAGCTTCGAGCCCCAGGGCATCGGCATCCTTCCCTTCGATACGAGCAAGTCCCCACGGGGTCAACACGGTGTAGGTTCCCCCCAGAGATTGGGTAATGCGCACCTCCGTTCCCTGGGGTAGAGTCAGCGGTGCACCGCTAGGAATCTGTACCGCTTCAACCTCTCGGCGTAACGAAATCAGTTCGTTGCTATTCCACATCGTGGTCACCCTCGGATCTTACTCCGTGGACACGGTTTCCTCGGTGCCGGAAAGGGCAGCTTTGAGCGTGTGCCAAGCGAGCACGGCGCACTTGACACGCGAAGGAAATTCCCGAACTCCGGCAAAAACCTTGAGCTTGCCCAGCTCCGGTGCCGGTGTTGCGTTCTCTTCTGTGAGCAGGCGGTGAAACGCATCGAACATGCGTTCCACTTCTTCTCGGCTCTTTCCCTTGACGGCTTCGGTCATCATCGAAGCCGAGGCCACAGAAATGGCGCAACCCTGCCCTTCGAAGGAAGCATCTCGCACTCGGCCATCTTTGCATCGGAGGTAAACCGTCACCCGGTCACCACAGAGAGGGTTGAACCCCTCGGCTCGGCACGATGCTGGCTCGATCCGACCAAAGTTTCGCGGACGCCGGCCATGGTCGACGATCATTTCTTGATACAGCTCCCGTAACTCCGGCTCCACCTTCATGAAAATACCTCGATCACCTTCTCCACGCCGGCGGCGAGCGCATCGACCTCGGAAAACGTGTTGTAAAAGGCAAATGACGCCCGTGCCGTGGCAGCAACGCCGAAGCGTTGCATGAGAGGCTGCGCGCAGTGGTGACCGGCGCGAATCGCGATCCCGTCGCGATCCAAGATCGTGCCGATGTCGTGCGGATGCACCCCTTCGAGCACGAAGGAAACCACCGCAGCCTTCTCCCGAGCGTTGCCGATGATGCGCAGCCCCGGGATCGTGGCCAGCGCCCGAGTGGCCCGTTCGAGCAGTGCCGCCTCGTGTTCGCCAATGGCGGCGTATCCGACTTGCAACACGTAGTCCACAGCCGCACCAAGGCCAATCACCTCTGCAATCGGAGGCGTTCCGGCTTCGAATTTGTGGGGGATTTTAGCCCACGTGGATTCTTCAAAGGTCACTGTGCGGATCATCTCGCCTCCGCCTTGGTAGGGTGGCATTGCTTCCAGTAGCTCCGCTCGACCCCAAAGAACGCCAATTCCCGTTGGACCGAACAGTTTGTGCCCGGAGAAGGCGTAAAAGTCGCAGCCAAGTTGGCGGACATCCACCGGCAGGTGCGACACCGCCTGGGCGCCATCGACGACCACCGTGGCGTTGACCGTTTTTGCCATTTGGACAACTTGGTGCACCGGGTTTACGGTCCCCAAGGCGTTCGACACATGGGTCAAGGCAACGATCTTGGTCCGGGGGTTCAACAGACGTTCGAAATCCTCGAGGCAAAGCTCCCCGCAGTCGTTGATAGGGACAACCCGAATTTTTGCACCGGTGGCGGAACAAATCAGTTGCCAAGGGACGATGTTCGAGTGGTGCTCCATGGTGGTGAGCACAACCTCGTCTCCCGGTTGCAGCAACAGTCGCCCGAGGCTTGACGCGACCAAATTGATGGACTCGGTCGTTCCCCGGGTGAACACAACTTCGCAACTCTCACTGGCTCCGAGAAACTCTTGTATTTTGCGCCGCACCGCTTCGTACTGCTCCGTGGCTCGTTCCGACAGGAAATGGAGACCGCGGTGAATGTTGGCGTTTGTTTCCTCGTAGTATCGGCGGATTGCCTCGATCACCGCCCGTGGCTTCTGTGTGGTGGCGGCGTTGTCCAGATAGATCAGTGGCTTCCCATAAACCTCGCGGTGAAGAATCGGGAAGTCCTCGCGCACGCGGTAAACGTCGAAGTCCGCCTTCCGGTATTGCTCCGGTGAGGACACCAGCGGTGTCATTTTCAGTCCTCCTGGGGAGCCCCAGCGAGCCGTCGCTGCAAGATGGCTCGCAAACTTCGTTCGGCGATTTCCAACGGCACCCTTTCCACAATTTCGTTCGCGAAACCGTAGATGAGCAAACGGCGCGCTTCATCGGCGGGCACGCCGCGGGCGCGGAGGTAAAAAAGGGCGTTGTCGTCCAGTCGGCCAATCGTGGCTCCGTGGCTGCACTTCACGTCGTCGGCAAAGATTTCTAGTTGGGGTTTGGTGTCGATCTCGGCGTTGTCGGAGAGAAGAAGGTTTTTGTTCATCTGCTGCGCATCGCTCTTCAGCGCCCCAGGTCGCACGAACACCTTGCCGTTGAACACGCCGTGAGCGGCGCCATCGAGAACCCCTTTGTACAACTGGCGGCTGGTCGTACCACCGTGAACGTGATCAACCGCTGTGTGATGGTCGACAAAGCTGTTGTCGTTGGCGACGAACAGCCCATCGAGAAATGCCGTGGCCCCTTGGGCTTCCAGACGCGTCAGCACTTCCACCCGGGTCCACTGCCCGGGAAACGTGACCACTTGAGAGCGGTAGGTGCTACCGCGTGACTGCTGAACCGTCGTCAGCCCGAGGTGCAGCATTGCCCCTCGTTCCTCGACGATTCGCAGGTGGGTCAGATGTGCCTCTTCGCCGAGAACAACCTCGGTAACTTCATTCGTGAAAAAGGACGCGCCGCTCTGACCAATCCAACACTCGATCACGGTGGCCTCTGCCACGTCGCCCAACACGATCAGGTTTCGCGGGCAAAGGATGGAAGGCCGTTCCACCGAGCCCCCGACGAACAGGAGCTGAATGGGAGTGGTGAGCCGAGTTCCAGGGACCACGCGAACCCAGGCGCCGTCGTGCAGCAAAGCCAGGTTGAGCGCGGTGAAGCTCCGCTCGTTCAGGGGTGCGCAAGCCCCGAGAACACGGCGTACGTAGCTTTCCTCTTTCGCCAGCGCATCTTGGAGAGACAGTAGGGTTACCTGATCCGGCTGAGCCAGTGCGGCGACTTCGCTCGCAACCAGCCGGCCCTGGATAAACACAAGCCTGGCACACTCCGAGTAGAGCCATGGTTTCCAAAGCCCGAGATCCACCTGCGTTTCGGGCGATGGCAATGGTGGCTGAAAAAGCTCACGAACGATGGGCGTGGTATCGCTGTATTTCCAGTCTTCGATGCGTGTGGTTGGAAACCCGAGTTGGCGAAACGTTTCCAGTCCTGCCGCACGCAACTGCCGCAACCACGCGGGCCCGCTGGCAGCAAACTGAGCGGCAGCGGATTCGTAACTGGCGAATCCGTGCAACGGGGGCACGAAGCCAGAGTCGCGCGAGAGCGCGCGAGCGGTTGCAGCCGAGGCTCGGGTACTCATTGCAGTGTGGCCGTCGCTTGCGGTTCGAGGTCGGCGTAGCCGCGTCGTTCCAATTCTGCGGCAAGCTCGGGACCGCCAGAGCGCACGATTTGGCCCCCAACCAAAACATGAACGTAGTCGGGTACCAAATACTCGAGCAGCCGTTGGTAATGGGTGATGGCCAACACAGCGTGTTGCTCGTTGCGCAGGGCATTCACGCCGTCGGCGACGATGCGTAGTGCGTCGATGTCGAGGCCAGAATCCGTTTCATCCAGGATGGCCAGGGTTGGCTCGAGGATCGCCATTTGTAACACTTCGTTCCTCTTCTTCTCGCCCCCGGAGAAACCTTCATTAACGGATCGCTTCAGTAACCTTTCGTCGATTCCAACGAGTTTTGCTTTCTCTCGCACCAGTTGCAGGAAATCCATGGCATCGATGGGTTCGAGCCCGCGGTGTTTGCGAATGGCGTTCAGTGCCGTGCGTAAAAAGTACATGTTTCCTACTCCCGGGATCTCCACGGGATACTGAAAAGCGAGAAACAGCCCGGCGTGTGCTCGCTCTTCCGGACTCATCTCGAGGAGGTTTCTGCCTTCGTACAATACCTGCCCTTTGGTGACCGTGTAGCCTTCCCGCCCTGCCAACACGTAGCAAAGAGTCGACTTGCCCGAACCGTTCGGGCCCATGATGGCGTGCACCTCGCCGCGATGGATCAACAGGTCGATGCCCCGCAGGATCGGCGTACCGTCTACGGACACGTGTAGGTTGCGAATTTCCAACAGAGGTTGCTTGCTCATACTCACCCAATGGCTCCTTCTAAGCTCACGCCCATCAACTTGTGCGCTTCCACGGCAAATTCCATGGGCAGTTCCTGGAAGACTTGGCGGCAAAAACCACTGACAATCATGGAAACCGCATCTTCCAACAAAATGCCGCGGCTTTGACAGTAGAACAGTTGCTCTTCGCTGATTTTGGAGGTGGTCGCTTCGTGCTCTACGATGGCCGTAGAATTACGCACTTCCATGTACGGAAACGTGTGCGCGCCACAGCGATCTCCGATGAGCAGCGAATCACACTGCGTGTAGTTGCGCGCGTGTTCCGCGCCACGCATGACCTTGACCAAACCTCGATAGCTATTTTGCCCGTGGCCAGCGGAAATGGCTTTGGACAAGATCGTGGAACGTGTGTTGCGCCCGAGGTGAATCATCTTGGTTCCCGTGTCGGCTTGCTGGTAGTGGTTCGTCAGCGCCACGGAATAAAATTCGCCGACCGAGTCATCTCCGCGCAGGATCACACTCGGGTATTTCCAAGTAATGGCCGAACCCGTTTCGATCTGGGTCCAAGAAATTTTGGAACCTCGTCCGAGGCAAATGCCCCGTTTCGTGACGAAGTTGTAAATCCCGCCTCGTCCTTCCTTATCTCCCGGATACCAGTTTTGGACGGTGGAGTACTTAATCTCCGCACCTTCCAAGGCCACGAGTTCCACCACCGCCGCGTGCAGTTGGTTTTCGTCGCGCATGGGGGCGGTGCACCCTTCAAGGTAAGACACGTATGCACCTTCGTCGGCGATGATCAACGTGCGCTCGAATTGGCCGGTTTTCGCCGCGTTGATGCGGAAATAAGTTGAAAGCTCCATGGGGCATCGAACGCCCTTCGGTACGTAGCAAAAGGAACCGTCGCTAAAGACGGCTGAGTTCAACGCGGCAAAGAAATTGTCATTGTAAGGAACGACCGTTCCAAGATACTGACGCACGAGGTCGGGATAATTTTGCACTGCCTCGGAGAACGAGCAAAAGATCACGCCGTGCTCGGCCAGCTTTTCTTTGAACGTCGTGGCTACGGAGACAGAATCGAACACTGCGTCCACGGCAACCCCAGCGAGGAGTTCCTGTTCGCGCAGCGGAATCCCGAGCTTTTCGTACGTGCGCAGGAGCTCCGGGTCCACTTCGTCTAGGCTTTTGGGTCGGCTTTTCATTTTCGGGGCGGAGTAGTAGTGGATGGCGTTGTAGTCGATCGGTTGGTAGCGCACGTTTTGCCACGTGGGTTCTTTCATCGTAAGCCAGTGGCGGTAGGCCTTGAGGCGCCATTCGGTCAGCCATGCCGGCTCGTTTTTCTTGGCCGAGATCAGGCGAACGATGTCCTCGTTGAGCCCGGGCGGTAGGGTTTCTTCCTCGATGGGGGTGTAGAAACCGTGTTGGTACTCGCGACTTACGAGTTCCTCAATCTTGGCTGTGCTTGTTGGCATCTTGTCCTCCTGGAGGTCATCCTGTGGCTAGCACCGCAGACCAGCCCCGGCGCCGGAGCAGCTCCCTGCGGCATTGGTTTCCACCACCTGCCCTCCCGCACTAGTAACCATATCTGCCAGTGTGATGTTTTGCAGCGCGGCGACAAACGCTCGGTTGATATGCTGCCAGTGCCCTTGCACTGGGCAAAGCAACTGGTGACGGCATTGTGGAGCCTGCCCTTCGTGGGTGCAGACGGTAAGCCCCAGAGGCCCCTCGAGCAGCACGATCACCTGCGCAAGCCTCAACTCTTCAGGCTTCTTCGTGAGTTGGTAGCCCCCATGAACCCCACGCTGCGAACGCAAAAGGCCCTTGCGCGTCAGCATGCGAAGTAGCTTCGACACCGTTGGCAGCGGCAGCTTCGTGCTAGCGCTCAGCTCGCCGGCACGGTGCAACCGGTTGGGTTCCGCTCCGATCCGCACCAAGAGCACAATTGCATAATCAGTTAAGCGACTAATTCGAACCACGATCTTGTTCCTGTAGCGCGAATGCAGACCTAAGTGGTCTACTTTCTAGCTTGCCGGCGGCGGCACGCAACCCCTACGGCGCAAAAGCTGCTTTGTTCGCGCTTCGGGCGCAACCTGAGAGAACCTTCCACCCGTTTTGGTCACCAACGATACTCGCTCGGTTGGCCAGCAAAAGCTTGTCCCGCTCACCAGACCAAATCATTGTCACCGGTTTCCCCGTTGCACAGAGGACCTCATCGAGATGAGCCCGCTTGGTTAATAGGACCGTCGGCTCCTCTCGGGCCAGCACCCCGGCAGCTTGCTCCGAAGTCTCGAGCTTCTTTACGGCGCGCCCGCTGTAAAACAGCAAGGAATTGATTCCGGCGTCGTAAGTGAAAAGAGCTGTGTCCGGCGCCAACTGATGCAGAGCCTGGGCCGCATCGTGCAAGCTGTAGCGCGCGCTCAGCAGTGGGGCAGCCATTGCATAAAAAGTCAGTTGCGCAGCCCCGAAGGCCACCGCCACGAAAGCGACACGTGCTACGGGGAGGCATTGTCCGCGGCACCACCAGTACGATGCCGCGAGCACTGCCGAAGCCACGGCCGCAACACAAGCAACAGCCGCCGCCAGCTCGGGTTCATGAACAAGTTGTAAGATTGGCCATCCTAACACCAGGGTTGCAGCGGCGGCTACGGCCAGAGTTCCATGCATGCCGGTCACCCACCGCACTGCCCACCCGGGGAAATGTTCGCTGCGAAAGAAGGCGACTAGGCCTGCAGCCGTTAGCGCGGCCAAGGGCGGGAAAGCAGGCAGGACGTACGTCGGGAGTTTACCCTTGCTCAAGGTGAAAAATCCGACCACGCAAAGCGCCCAAGCGGCACAAAAGAGCGAAGCCGGCTTTCGCTGCACCAGATCCTGGAACACAGGCCGCGCGGCCAGCGGCCACCAAAGGGTCCACGGCAGAAACACTGCGGGCATGACGTACAGGTAGTACAAGAAGTTTTGCGGGTGTCCTGGTCTGCCGGTCACAAAGCGTTCCACGTTGTGAAGCCAAAGAAATTCCCGCACGTACTCCGGTGCCACAACCGCAGCCCAAAGGTACCAGATAGAAGCAACAGCCGTGGCAAGTACGAGGCCACGTAGGGGTTTGAGCTGCCGTAACCACGCCCACTGCCCGGCCAGCGCGGAGTAGAAAAGCGCTGAGCCCAGCAACAGCAGGAGCGCAGCCGGGCCCTTCAGCAACATGGCTAACCCAACGCAAATCCATGGGAGATACCACCTCACTGCTCCGCCGGCCGAAAGGGCAAACCAGCCAAGAAGTAGGTGACTGGCCGTTACCCACCAAGTAAAGCTCATATCCACGAGCACTGCGCGCCCGACAGCCACGAAGCCGCTGGCCGTGGCAAGGATGACGCCGGTCCAGAAGCCCACCAGCGGACCCCAGAATCGGCTTGCCCACCACGCAGTGCCCAGCACCGCGGCGCCTGCCGCGAGGGCAGAAGGCAGCCGCGCCCCGAACTCCGGCGCGGTGCGGAAGCCGCTCAAGCCCGCCGCCACCAGCCAGTAAAACGGCATGGGTTTGTGGTGATACGGCTCGAAGTTGAGAGTGGGAGTGACCCAATTGCCCGTGACGAGTGCTTCGCGGGCTACCTCCGCATGCCGTCCTTCGTCAGGATCGAACAGAGGGGAGCGCCCTAAGCAACAAAAGTAAAGCGCAGCCACGAGCAAAGCCAGCGTTATGATGCCCAAAGGAATATAGCGGCGCTTCTCTTCTCCCGTTTGTGGAAACTCGTCCTTGTATACGAGGGAAGGGGCGCTCTGATTCTCATTCAGATCCGCCCGGTGCGCACTGATCCTTGCGGGTTCGCCGCCACGATGGTTCTGCTTCCAAGAAAACATGGTTGTGTTCGTGTTCCGGAAAATAACGATGGATCGGCAAACACTACCCATTTGCCAATCCCCTTGCACGCTCATCCGATTAACCCAGGCGGGCTTCCTCGAGAGAATTAAGCTTCGCGTGGCGACAGCCTAGGAGAAGGAGCGCGGAGCCGGTCGCCCCCAAAATCGAGCGGACTGCTTAGCGGGCCGTATTCCAACTAGCGGCCAAGCCACCTGCGTAGCCCCTTTTCCAGTTCGACAACCACGGCCGCGAGCAAACCGATGAAAGCAGCGCGCGACCAAGCTTCGAGAGAAATCGGCGCGGAATGGAAAAAGTACTGCATGTGGGGGACGTATGTAAATGCGATCTGCAAGACGATCATGATCAGTACGCCCCAATTGACCCACGGATTGGAAAACAACCCTTGGCTCATGGGTGAGTTCTTCAAAGAGCGGCAGTTGTAGAGATAAAAAAGCTCTACGAGCACAAAGACATTCACCGCTGCCGTTCGCGCCTCGGCTACGCTGCTTCCCATCCTTTGCTCCCAAATAAAGATGCCAAAGGCTCCGCCCAGCATGATCCCGGATACAAGCAGCATGCGCAAAATCAAAAGTGGCGTGAGGATGGGAGCCTCGGGGTCGCGAGGAGGCCGAAGCATGATGTCTCGTTCCTTCGGCTCGAAGGCGAGCATCATCCCGAGGCAAATGGCTGTGGCCATGTTGATCCACAGTACCTGCACCGGCAGAATGGGAAGTAGGGTTCCCGCTGCCAACGCAGCTAAAAGCACCAGACCTTCCCCCAAGTTCGTAGGTAGGGTCCACACAATAAACTTGGTCAGGTTGTCGAACACCCCCCGACCTTCTTCCACCGCTGCGACAATGGAGCGGAAGTTGTCGTCGGTCAGGACCATCGCGGCTGCTTCCTTGGCCACCTCGGTGCCACTGCCCATGGCCACTCCGATATCGGCTTGTTTGAGCGCCGGTGCGTCATTGACACCATCGCCGGTCACAGCCACCACGTGACGCCGTGCCTGCAGTGCCCGAACCAGGTGTAGTTTTTGCTCCGGCGTGACGCGCGCAAACACGTGAGCGTCGTCCACCAGTTGTGGTAAGTCGGACTCGCTGCACCTGGCTAACTCCGCACCGGTGACAACTTTCGGTTCTACATCTGGTGCACCGGTTAGCAGCAGCCGTCGGGCAATTGCGGCCGCGGTTACCGCATGGTCACCCGTGACCATTTTTACCGCAATTCCCGCCTGCAAACAGGATCGTACGGCGCTCGCCGCTTCCGCCCGTGGCGGGTCGAACATCCCTTGTAAGCCGAGAAATACAAGTCCACCCACCTGGTGGGGTTCGAACGAGTGCAGCGCCTCGGGCCACAGGCGTCGGGCAAAGGCAAGAACGCGTAAGCCTTCTGCTGCTAGTCGTTCCACAGCCTGTAACACGCGCTCTCGATCGAGTGGAATCTCGTTGCCCTCCGCATCTAACATGGTCCGTGAGAGTTCGAGGACTTTTTCCACGGCGCCCTTCACGTAGAGGACGCTACCGCCGGTCGGTGTCCGATGCATCGTGGCCATGAACTGACGCTGCGACTCGAACGGAAGAGATCCGACACGGAGAAATGTTTGGCTGAGCCCGTCGGTGTCAAAGCCGGCTTTTCGGGCAGCCACGATCAACGCGGCCTCGGTGGGATCTCCCACGATGGTCCATTTATTGCCTTTTTTCTCGAGGCGGCTGTCGTTGCACAGCACCCCTGCCCGGAGGCACTCGATCAAGGCGTTGGGTAACGTGAGGAGCGGCGCACCAGCCTCGCTGACAATGGAGCCCTCGGGCACGTACCCTGTGCCCGTCACCTCGAACCTTTCCGTGCCAGCCCAAATGGCCGATACCGTCATTTGGTTTTCTGTCAGTGTGCCGGTCTTGTCCGAACAAATGACCGTGGTGCTTCCGAGAGCTTCGACTGCCGGCATCCTACGAATAATCGCATGGCGTCGAGCCATCCGACTCACGCCAAGAGCCAGTGTGACCGTGATTGCGGCGGGCAGTCCCTCGGGAATCGCCGCGACAGCCAAAGCCACTGCCGCTAGAAAAACTTCCCCAATAGGCTGCCCGCGCCAAAGGCCAACGGCAAACGTAAGTCCTGCCAAAGCCAGAATCGCCACCGTGAGCACGCGGCTGAAGCTGCGGATTTTCCGGATGAGCGGAGTGTCCATGCCTTCGGTGGTTGCAACGAGCTGATGGATTCGCCCGAGTTCGGTGGCCCCGCCCGTGGCCACAACGATGCCGGTACCTCGGCCAGAGGTTACCAGAGTGCCGCAAAACGCCATGTTGCTACGGTCGGCCAAGCTCGAGGTCGCGTCGATCACTGCTGCATGTTTCAAGACGGGAACCGATTCTCCCGTAAGCAGCGATTCATCCACGCGCAGCTCATGGGTATGAACCAGGCGAATGTCGGCGGGCACTTTGTCCCCGGGTTCCAGCAGCACGACATCTCCCGGAACAAGCTCCGCGGCTGGCAGCCGCCGTTTGAGTCGCGATCGGATCACCGTGGCTTCGTTCTGCAGGTACTGAAGCAGGGCCTCGAGCGCCTGTTCGGCACGGGATTCCTGGATGAAGCCAACCACGGCATTGACGAACACGACCCCAAAAATGACCGTGGCGTCGGGAAACTCGCCCAGCAGAAGGGTAACCAGCCCGGCAACGAGGAGCACGTAAATCAGCGGGTTGTGGAATTGCAAAAGAAAGCGTTGCCAAGGAGGCAGCTTGCGTGGTGGCGGTAAAACGTTCCGACCAAACCGGGCAAGCCTGCGCTCGGCTTCTTCCTCGGCGAGTCCCTGGTGTACGTCGGTGTCGAGTAAAATTAAAAGCTCGGCAACGGAAATAGCATGGACTTGGTGGGGGCGCAGTTCTTCGGTCGCCCCCTGTAAGTCTTGCGTGCTCGTTGATTGTGCCGCCTTCGTCGGTGCTGCCATCAGCAATCCCTCCGCTTCGTTCGAAGAAAGTATCGAACGACCCGCCCCGTCGGGGCCAAAAGGGCGTAAGCACGCCTCGCGACTGCCGCCCACGGAGCCAACGCGCAATAGCAGTACGTGTAGGGTACCTCCGCAGGTCCGAAACTACGCTTGAAGCGCGCCACACCTGCCACCCCAGCGCCTACCATGTCGTACTGGCCAATCCCGCTGCGAATTGCCCAGCAAATGACTTCCCAGTGCAGGAGGTTGTTCGGCCGCAGCGAAAGACCGCTCTCGCTGCTCACGCCGTCGAGGTAGTACACCTGGTGCTGGTCGAAGGGAAAAATCCCCGCCGACAAAAGCTTTCCCTCGTGCCGAGCGACAAAGACCTTGGCAAGGCTGGCCCCCTTAAGGGTTGCCGCGATTTCCCGGTACTGGTCGAACGTGAGCGGTGGAGGCCTGTGGTACTTGGAGAAAACCTCCTCGGCCATCGCGTAGTAGGGCTCGATAACGTCTTCCAAGCCTACCTCCTCAATCTCGACACCACTTTTTTGCGCCTTGCGAATGGCTCGGCGACATGAAGGGTCTAGAGAGTGCTGCCATAGTGCCTCAGGACCGTCACGAAGGTCCAGTACGAACGTGCTCCGCGGCTCGGTTTCGAAGCGATAGGCTTGGTCCTCGCGGAACTCCAAGGTCTTGCCAATACGAAACTCCGCGTAAGCGGCACGTTGTCGTTTTGCCTCGGTTGCTGCTGCCTCCAACGCAGCAGGGATGAGTTCAGGGGCCGTGACCGGCCCCAAGTAGGGAGTAGCTGCCAGGGGCGGTGGAGATGCTGCGAGTTTGACCGGGCCCCGGCGAAAAAAAAACAGGGGAAACAAGCCGACGCTTTGCGCTCCATTGCTCAGCTCGTAGAGTCGGAGCTCGCTTTCACTGAGTTTGGCGACCAGTTGTAACCACGGCAGCCGGTGAAACACGGTAGCTCCAGGAAACTCCGTTAAGCACTGCTCCCATCGGGTTTCGCTGGCGCAAGGAATGAGCTCCAGTTGCATCATGCTCCTCGCTCATAACTGCTAGCCAAAACCCGAGCTAGGCCGTCAACCCAGCCAGCGACACCCCAAGGGTTCCGTATTTGCGACCCACCAACGCGGGAGAACCGAACACGCGGTCCAACTTGAAGGCGAAGAACGGACGCCCCAGGCTGCGACGTCCTTGACCACGTCAGGGTAGAGAAGTCTGCGGTAAGCGCGGCGGAAAGCGGATGGTAAAGCAGCTACCGCGGCCGAGGACGGATTCCACACTGGCCTCGCCACCGTGCGCTTCGGCGATCCTTTGGACAATGTATAGGCCAAGCCCAGAGTGCTGGCCGGCAGTAGGAGACGAGACGCCACTGACAAAGGGTACGAAAATTCGCCGCAACAGATCCGGATGGATTCCTTGCCCAGTGTCTCTTACCCACCACACGATCGACTCATCTTCCGCTCGGCACCCGAGCTCGATGTGCCCTCCAGTACTCGTGTGTCGCAGTGCGTTGTTCACCAGATTGTTCAGCGCGCGTTCGAGTAACGCGCCATCGGCCAGGCAAAACTTGGGTGCATCCGTCGCGCTCACCGTGATGGTCACGCCAAGGTCGCTGGCAGCTCCGTCAAACCAACGTTGTACCTTTCTCAGCAATTCTGCCGGGGCAACGGTTTCCTCTCGGACAATCAGCGGCCGGGCTTCGGCGCTGGTGGCATCGATCATGTTCGTCAGCAGTGCTGCTGTTTCCGAGGCCAAGAAGCCGATGCGCTGCGCGTGTGCTCTGCTGGTTGGCTGGCTTTCCGCGGTGATCATGTCGGCGTAACCCGAGATTGCGAACAGGGCGTTCTTGAGGTCGTGCGCCAGGCTGCGAACGGCGTCCGCACGCACCTCTTGGGCAAGGGCCCGAGCCCGCTGCATCAGCCGCACGACATAAGCTACGAGCCAGCCAAACACGGCCAGGTAAATGCCCACCATGAGAACCGTGGCCAGTTGGCGGTCGGGCGGGCGGGAGTAGGCCACACGGTGCGGAAGCCACCTGAAGTACTCCGCAGCGACCATAGTAGCATAAAGGCCAATGGCCACAGCAGTGAGGAC
>BEIG01000082.1 GCA_002898795.1 bacterium HR30
TTGAACTCCATGTTGCGGTACCAGTTGAGTCCACCGGTGAAACCAGTTTTCTCGAAGGCCTGGGCGAACACCTCGAAATCCTCCGCGGACATGTACCGCGGAAGCGGCGCATCTCCCAGCCGATCCAACAAACCTCCTTCGCGGGGGCCGAATACCCCAGGCGGATGATCCCGAACGCGTTCCGCATTCTCGCGTCGGGTTTCTTGATAGAACGCACGCAAGCTTCTTCGCACATCGCGCCCCAATTCTGCATCGGCCACGCCCGGTTCCTGAAAATACAAGATATAGTGGAAGCGCCCTTGGGCCATCTGCCGCATGACAGACAGTGGCGACACCGGCAGTCGCGGAAAGAACGGGGTGTTCACCCCGACCACGCCGGCTACGCGGTGCGGCGCCAACAGGGCCATTTGCCAGGTCACCAGGCCACCCCAGTCATGGCCTACGATCACGGCTTTCTCGATCTCGAGCGCGTCAAGCAAGCTTGTAAGGTCTCCGACCAAATGATGGATCGAATACTTCCCCACTTCGGAAGGCGCGCTCGTCTCGCCGTAGCCACGTTGATCCGGAGCGATCGCACGGTAACCAGCCCTGGCCAGGGCTCGCAACTGATGGCGCCAAGAGTACCAGATCTCGGGGAATCCATGGCACAGAAGCACCGGAAACCCTTGTCCGGCTTCTACAGCGTGGATGCGAATCCCGTTTGCATCGAGGTAGCGGTGAGAAAATTCCGACATAGTTCCACGCTCCCACGGTTTCCGCGCTGGAGCAACCCCACCGCTGGGTGGCACTCCCCAAGCATTCAGCGAAGAGTCAGCTTGCCCGTTTGCGGGCTTCTGGTAAAGCGCCAGTTGTATACGTGAGCATCGGGACCCAAGCGTACCGCAACGGTCATCCCCAGGTGGTCGGTGCCGGCAAATTCACTCAAGTCACCTCCGCGTGCAGTAAACCGTAGCGAGACAGCACCTTCCGCCCGGGCAATGAGTCGCAAGGCCACGGAGAAGCCGTCCACCGTTCCGAAAAAGCGGCCGCGGCCATCGAGCAACTCGATCTGACCGCAAGGAAAACTTTGCTCCCTGCGGCCGTCAGACCAACGAATTTCAATTGGTCCCGAGCTGGCCATCGGGTACGGAATCCTCGCCCCCAACGTCGCCTTGCTAGAGGTGCCAGCGACCGGAACCAAAGTGGAACTCCGCCGAGTGAAACTTTGGTTCGTTACGCTCGCCTCCAAGCCGTTGAGACTCCCTACAGTTCCCTCAGCCAGCCGCACAACGACTCCAGATAAGCTGGCCTCGACTTCTGCAGCCTCGCCGGGATCAGCTCCGGTTCCAGCCAGAACTTGGATGCGATAGCGGCCCTCCATCGCTTCGGGAATGGTGACACGAACGTCTTGCACCCCGTTACTGTCGAAGTCCCCGACCTCGTATCGGGCCAACGGAATGGTCGTGGTGAGCCGATTCGCCAACCGGCCACTGGGGTCGAAAACAACGAGTTCGATATTACCCCGGCCTTGGATGACCAAATGCTTGGCGGGATTGGTAGCCCAAAAGACCTCGTAGCCGCGATCGGGGTTCAGCCCCAACGGATCGCAGTTCGATCGGTAGACAACGCGGCCACCCGTGGCTGTCAGCTTTGGCCCAACGATGTTGCATCCTGGCGGATGCGACGTCACCTGAGTAAACGTTTTCCGCTGTCGGTTGTAGAGGAAGATTTCTGCAGACCGGTCGGGGTTTAAACCAACCAGATCCTCGCGAGCAACAAACCCAATCCACTCCCCGTCCCAGTCAATGGTCGGCTGCTCGGCGTCAAACGGTCCGTCCATTTTCGTAGTCACCAAACTGGAGTAACCGCTTTTCCGCCGTATCCACACCGCCGAAACATTGTCCGGATTGTCGCCTCCGCCCAGGTTGCTCGAGGAAACGAATACGACAAAGCGCCCGTTGCCACTCACTGCCGGAGCGCTGCTCTCCCCAAAGCCTTCGACGTCGTTCGTGGCTTGGTACAACACCCTTTCTTTGACGTCGTAAATCATCAACTCCTGGCTGAAATCCTCGTTCCGTCCGGTGAGATTGCTCGTGGAAACGAACGCCACGAGCGATCCGTCGCCCGCAACGGCCGGAGTGTAGCTTTCCCCTTCTCCCTCAGGATCCCGGCTCAGAGGCATATTGCCCGAGCGGTTGAAGAAGTACACTTCGTTACTGAAGTCCGCGTTGCGGCCGCGTAAATTGCTCGTGGTCTCAAAAGCGATCCGCTTCCCTTTGAAATCAATCGAGGGCAACACGCTCGAACCGTCTCCCAGGCGATCGCGAGTGACCTGGTAAAATCGCCGGCGAACTCGGTCGTAACGGAAAATTTCCTCGCTCCCATCTTCGTTTCGGCCTGTGTAATTGGCATCGGAAGAAAAGGCCACATAACGGCCGTCTCCAGAAATCACCGGATCATTGCCGCCCTCGCTGGTGATTCGCGAAAACTGATTTTCCTGGACGTCGTACACAAAAACGTTGTTCACCGGCGTAGGGTTCAGGCCAGCCACGTCGGCTGTAGAGGAGAACACGATCCAGCGCCCGCTCGCATCCACCGATGCGCCGCCCACGGCCCGGCCGCTCGGAGTGTTGGTCACTTGCACAACCTCGCCTTCCGAGGCCGGTGCCAGCCAAGGGCCAATGAAGACTAAGCACGCGACCACTTGCAAAAGCCGCTTCATTTGATGGTTATTCTGACCGGTGGCAGTGCGCTGTCAACAGAAATCTTCCCAACTGGTTTCAACGCGTCGAATGTGCCATAGACACTCGCAATGCTGAAGAAGGGCGACCGCGCTCCGGACTTTGAGGCGCTCACGGGCGACGGAAGGAACTTCCGTCTCCGTGACTACCTTGGTCGACGCCACGTCGTTTTGTACTTTTTCCCGCGCGACTTCACCCCAGGATGCACGAAGGAAGCCTGTTCCTTCCGCGACCACCGCGCGGAGGTTGCCCGCCTCGACGGGGAAATCGTGGGCGTGAGCCTAGACCCGGTCGAGCGGCATGCGGCCTTTGCCGAAAAGTACCGGCTGACCTTTCCGCTAGTCAGCGACGCCGACGCCCGCATCGCCCAAAAATACGGCGTAGCCCGGCTCGGTGGCTGGCTTCCAACCAAGCGGGTCACCTTCGTCATCGACAAAGATGGAGTGATCCAAGAGGTCATTCACAGCGAGTTTGGGATCGACATCCACATCGACCGCGCCTTGGCAACCCTGCGCCGGCTCCAAGGGGAAGAATCCAAGTAGCTCTTTCACCTCTGGGGCGAGCTCATACTCGCTCCTGCGCGAGACGACCAACTCGCGGTCAAGGTTTCGCTACATCCAATCACCCGATTGCTCGCCTACGCAACCACTCGGTCCGGTGGCCGAACGTGCGTTGCCGCAATCTTGGTGGAGCAGAGAACCGATCCTGCCTCCTCTTTTCCCTTTTGTCCACGTCGCCTATAGTAGGGAACGCTTGTTTGGTGGAGGTCGTTGCGGAGCGAGGCCGAGGGTGGCCTGACCAGGAGGGTGATCTTTGTGAAGGAACCAGAGCAGCATCCCATCCCGGTCATCGACTTGGGCCGGGCCGTGGAAGAGCGTTATCTCGCGTACGCGTTGAGCGTGGTGACCTCGCGTGCGTTGCCTGACGTGCGCGACGGACTCAAACCGGTTCAGCGGCGCATCCTCTACGCGATGTTCCAAAATCTTCGGCTTACAGCCGGCGCACGGCCCAGAAAATCTGCTGCCGTAGTCGGCGAGGTACTTGGGAAGTACCACCCTCACGGCGACCTTGCCGCCTACGAAGCCATGGTGCGCATGGCTCAGCCCTTCACCATGCGCTACCCGCTCGTGCACGGCGAAGGAAATTTTGGCTCCCTGGATGGCGATAGTCCGGCCGCCATGCGCTACACGGAAGCCCGCCTTGCCCCGATTGCTGAAGAACTTTTGCGCGACGTCAGGGAGGACACGGTTGAATTTCGAGACAATTACGATTCAACCTTACGCGAGCCGGTGGTGTTACCAGCTGCCATTCCGCAGCTCCTGATCAACGGCAGCACCGGAATCGCGGTGGGAATGGCCACGAACATTCCGCCGCATAACCTCAAGGAAGTTGTCGACGCGCTGGTTGCTCTCATTCGCGACCCAAAGCTCGACACCAAGGACCTGTGCCGATTCATCAAAGCGCCGGATTTCCCCACCGGCGGAGAAATTCTCAACAGCCGCAGCGAGCTGCGGCAAATTTACGAAAGCGGTCAGGGACCAATCCGCCTCCGCGGTCAATTCACCACAGAACTCACGGGGCGACGCCGCCGCGTCGTGATCACCTCGATCCCTTACACCACGAACAAAGCCAAAATTGTCGAAGAAATTGCCGAGCATATTGCCAGCCGCAAGCTTCCTCTGGCCACCGATGTCCGCGACGAATCGACCGACCAGGTACGGATCGTCGTCGAACTGAAAAGTGACGCCTCCCCCGAAGCGGTCATGGCCTACTTGTTCAAACACACCAGCCTGCAAATTACCTATCACGCGAATTTTACCGCACTGGTTCCCACGGCAACGCCCGGAATCGGACAACCGCAGCGGCTGACCCTAAAGGACCTTTGCCGGCACTTTCTGGACTTTCGCTTCTTGGTCGTCACCAGGAGGCTCGAGCACGAACTCAAACAGCTCCGAGCCCGGTTGCACATCCTTGCCGGCTTTTTGAAGCTGTTCAACGATCTCGACCGGGCTCTGCGTATAATCCGCAACGCCTCCTCCCGCGACGAAGCCCGCCAAGCATTGATGAATGCCTTCCGACTCGACGCGGAGCAGGCCGACGCGATCCTCGACACCCGTTTGTACCAACTTTCGCGCTTGGAGGTCGGGCGCATTCGCGAGGAACAAAAGGAGAAGGCGGCTCGGGCGGCAGAAATCGAGCGGCTACTGGCACGGCCGCAAGCGCGCTGGAAAATCGTGGAAGAGGAGCTGCTGGAGGTGGCCCGTCGCTACGGCGACCCGAGGCGCACTCAGCTCCGGGCGGGTGCCGAGCTGGTGTACGACGCCGAGGCGTACGTGGTTCACGAGGACGCCGTTGTGGTCCTCACGCGCGACGGATGGATGAAACGGGTCGGCGAGTTGAAGGATCCGGGGTCGACCCGCGTGCGCGAAGGTGACCAGGTTCAATGGGTACTCCGTGGCAGCACGAAAGATCACCTGGCTCTCTTTACCAACCGAGGCACCCTCTACGTCATGAAGGTCCTGCAGGTGCCAGCGACAACCGGCTATGGCGAGCCCGTACAGTCGCTTCTCAAGTTTGGCGACGGGGAGCGGGTGATTGCTGCAACGTTAGCCCCAGGCGAAAACGGTAACCAAGTCGAATCTTCTCCTCCCCTGTGGCTGGCGGTAAGCGCGGCTGGATTGGGGGCGCGCATCAGACCGGACCTGAGTGAAACCACCAAGAACGGCCGGCGATATGCGCGACCTAAGGAAGGCGACGAAATTGCCGCTGTTGTTCCGGCCGTGGGTGAAGTTTGCACTTTGGTTACAGCAGGGGGTTATGTGCTCTCTTTTCGTGTCGAGGAACTGCCGGAGTTGGGCGGGGCGGGTCGCGGTGTATGGGCGATTCGCGTCGGCCACGGCGACCGCGTGGTAGGCGCCGTGTGTCACGCTGCGGAAACTCCGCCCATCGCACTCGACGAGCATGGCGAACGGCGCCGGCTCCAAATGAGCGAGCTCGGGCATCGTGGGCAGCGTGGCCGGCCTACCCTGAAGCGTTTCAAACCCGTAGGTTTGATTCCACGTGACGAGGAAGTTGCTTCGTCCCACGCGGCACCCGGTGCTCGCCCGCTAACCCTATCTTTCCTCCAGAACGGCGGAGACTCGAAAAAGTCATGACGCGGAAATACACGGCCAAAGACATCACGGTTCTCGAAGGCCTCGAACCCGTGCGAAAGCGGCCCGGGATGTACATCGGCGGCGTGGACCGCTCGGGGCTTCATCACTTGCTGTGGGAAATTCTCGACAACGCCGTGGACGAAGCCATCAACGGTCACTGTGACGAGATTACGGTGACGCTGCATGAGGACGGCACTACCGTAACCGTGACCGACAACGGACGTGGTATCCCGGTGGATGAACACCCGAAGTACAAGCGTCCCGCGCTAGAATTGATCCTCACCACCCTACACGCCGGGGGCAAGTTCGAGAACCAAAATTATTACCACTCCGGAGGCTTGCACGGCGTGGGCGCCTCGGTGGTTACCGCGCTGTCCTCCCGGCTCATCGCTCGAGTCAAACGCGACGGCTACCACTGGGAGCAGGAATTTTCCCGCGGGGTGCCGAAAAGCAAACTGCAACAACGCGGCCCCGCACGGGGAACGGGCACGTCAATTACCTTCACCCCAGACCCGGACATTTTCCCCAACCCGAAGTTCGACCCTGCCTGGATTCGCGAAAGGCTCGAGGCTCGATCTTTCTTGCACCGTGGCCTCAAACTCGTGTTCGAAGATCGCAGTGCTGGGACGCGCGAAGTCTTCCAGCACGATCGCGGCATTGCCGAATACGTGGAAAAGTTGCTGCAGCAGAGTGGCGCGGAAACCTTGGGCGAGCCCATTTATCTTGAGCGGCGCGACGGCCTCATCGTCGAGTGCGCGCTCGGCTGGACCACCGCCACCACCGAGCGCGTGCAGTCGTATGTGAACGGAGTTCCCACGCCCGCAGGAGGTACCCACGAAACCGGCTTTAAGGCCGGCCTCAGCAAGGCGGTGCGAAACTATCTCACCGTACAGAACCTCACTCCCAAGGGAATCAGCATTGCCAGCGAGGACACCCGTGAGGGCCTCATTGCGGTCTTGAGCATCTATTTACAGCACCCGCAGTTTCAAGGGCAAACGAAGGACCGGCTCAACAACCCTGAAGTCACTGCTCCGATCGATAACTTTGTACGCACCTCGCTCGAAAATTATCTGCTCCAGAATCCCTCGCAGGCGCGGGCAATTGCCCAACGGGTGATCCTAGCGGCTCGTGCGCGCCTCGCCTCACGAGCAGCGGCGGAAACCGTGCAGAGGAAAACTTCTGTATCGCACCGCTTGAATTTGCCCGGCAAGTTGGCCGACTGCAGCTCGACGGATCCGCGGGTGAGCGAGCTGTTTATCGTCGAGGGTGACTCCGCAGGGGGCTCGGCCAAACAAGCGCGCGATCGTGAGTTTCAAGCGATCCTTCCTCTCAGAGGGAAGGTTCTCAATGCCGAACAGGCCTCGGCAACGAAACTCTTCTCCAACAAAGAATTAAACGACATCATTTCCGCACTAGGCTGCGGAGTCGGCAAGGATTTCGACCCCGACAAGCTGCGTTACCACAAGGTCTGCTTACTCATGGATGCTGACTCAGACGGCCACCACATTTGTACCCTTCTCCTCACGTTTCTCTACCGCCAGTTGCCCGAGCTCATTCGAAGGGGGCACGCTTACATTGCGCAGCCGCCACTGTACAAAATCGAGCTCGGCAAGGAGATTCACTGGGCATACAACGACGAAGAAAAAGACCGCATCCTGGCCAAAGCCAACGGGCGCCCCGCCGTGGTTCAACGCTTCAAAGGGCTCGGAGAAATGAACCCCGCAACGTTGAAGGAAACCACGCTCGATCCGCGGAAACGCGTGTTACTGCGGGTGGAAGTCGTGGACGAAGAACGTACCGATCAAACGATCCAAACGTTGCTGGGACGCGACGTCGAACCGCGCTTCCGTTTCATCATGGAGCGAGCGCGCCAGGTAGACGACATCGATGTGTGACCGATGCGCACTGCTCCTTGTAGGGTAGCTTTTTCAGCCACCTTCCCCTCCTTAAACCCGCCCTCGCCATAACGGTTTCCTGGAAGCTCGCCGGGCCACGTTTTGCACCCGCCATCGCGATAGCTCGCTGCGCGTCCTCCTCAGGACGCAGCCACATCCACGTCGCCAAAACAAAATGCAACGTCTGCCGCCCTCGCCCGGGAGGCAGGCGCATCAGCCTTCGCCCCAACCCACCTGAGGGCGTAACTGGTGGTGGTCGGGCCCACACGCCGCCCGTGCTGAAAAGACCTAGGGGCTCAAGCACTCACCGTATCGTCGGGAACCGATGCGTACACGGTGGCAAGCTGTTGCAACACGTCTTGCGTCGTTACCGGGCGCTTTTCCGTTGTGGGTGGCTTGCCGCCCTGAGAACGCACCGTCAGGTCGACATCCTTGGCTTCCGCCCGCAAGGCGCCCACGGTACAGCGCTCACGAGGACGGTGCGCAAACGGATCGAAGCGGAAAAAGCGCATGGCGTTTTCGTGCGTGATTTTGTCGACGTCCTCCTGGGGAACATCCTGCAAACATTCCCAAAGCCGCTCGGGAGAATTCGGCCAGGTGCTATCGGAGTGGGGATAGTCGCACTCCCACGTGATCGTGTGAACTCCAATGATGTCGCGGTTGCGAATGCCCACCGGGTCATGAATGAAGCAAGAGATACAGTGCTCTCGCCAAACCTCACTCGGTTTTCGTCCACCGAAGTCTTGATGCGTCCAGGCGTGATGCCGGTCGTGCACGTAATCCACCCGCTCCAGAAAATACGGCATCCATCCAATCCCACTCTCCGACAACGCAAAGCGAATTTCCGGGTAGTCGCGCAGCACGGGGGACCAGAGCAAGTTGACCGCACAGTCCACCGAGGCAATCGGCTGCAGCGTGATCATGGTGTCCACGGGAGCATCCATGGCTGAGAATTTCATCCCTGCCCCCGATCCAATATGGATGCAAATCACCGTGCCCTCGTCGACACAGGCCTCCCAAAAAGGCTTCCAGTACTCGTTGTGCACGCTCGGCCAGCCATGTGCCTCGGGGCTTTCTGTAAAAGACACGGCGTGGCAGCCCTTGCGAGCCAGTCGCCGCACTTCCTCTGCCATGAGATGAGGATCCCAACATGGAAGCAGCCCCAGCGGAATGAACCGACCGGGGTACGAGCCGCACCACTCGTCAACATGCCAGTCGTTATACGCCTTGAGCATGACCAGGGCCGTCTCCCGATCAGGATGCTTGGCGAACTTCTCACCAAAGAGGCCGGGGAACGAAGGGAAACACAGTGAGGCGAGAACCCCGTTGGCGTTCATGTCGCGGATGCGCTCGTGGACATTGTACGTGCCGGGCCGCAGTTGCTCAAAAGACGTTGGTTCCATGCCGTATTCTTCCGGGGGCCGGCCGACGACAGCATTCAGCGCGACGTTCGGGTATTGCTCCCCTCCAAAGACCCAGACATCACTGCCATCTTTCTTCCGCACCACTCGCGGTGCCTTCGCCTTCCACTGAAGCGGCAGGTGCTGATCGAACAAGTTCGGCGGTTCCACGACGTGGTCGTCCACGCTGATTAGGACCATATCCTCCATCCTCATGGCTGAACCCTCCTCGGCCAGGGGCGTTCAATCAATTGATTGACTCCTACCACGGTTTCCTGACCGCGCTCAAGCAGGCTCCCAAAGGCCAAAAGGGCCTTGTGCTATTCCTTCAGCCGCGAGTTACTCGGCCTGCAGAATTGTCACCGAGGCATTCGCGCCGCGCCCTACCGTGTGAGCGAGTGCCACCCGGCAGCGATCCAGGCTCACCCCAGGCGCCCGCCCCTGCAACTGCCAGCACAGGTAAACCACTTGCCCCAGTGCCGAAGCCCCCAGAGGTTCGCCTTTCGATAGCAGGCCTCCACTCAAGTTGACTGGAAGTTTTCCCCGTGGTGCGAACCAACCCTCGCGTAATGCTCTTGCGCACTCACCGGGCCGATATAGTCCCAACTCGCGACATGCCAGCAGTTCTCGGGCAGCATCCGTGTCCTGGCACTCGACGAGATCGAGATCCTGCGGTCCGAGGCCTGCACGTTCGTATGCCTCGCTCGCTGCCAGCTCCGATGCCGAGGGGGGAATCCGGCCAACCGTACCGCACAGAGGTGTGTGTTCCCCGAGCACGTTGCCAAAGCGGTGCGACCGCAGAGCAGTGGCCGCCACGCGCACCTTTGGCCGTGTCGGTGGCGGCTTCCGGGCCAAAATCACACACGCCGCACCTTCGTTGGGGGAGCAAAGCATCCACAAACGCAGCGGCTCGCACACCTCCGGCGAGGCCAGTACGTCTTCCGCCGTTACAGAACTTTGGAACATGGCGTATGGGTTCAAAGCCCCGTTCCCGCGATTTTTCACCACCACTTCGGCCAAGTCGCGCACGTCCAGGCTTTCCTCGCGCAGCAGTTGTTGGGCACGGAGCGCAAAGTAGGCTGGTGTCACGGCCAGTCCGGCTTGCTCTTGCCACGGCTCGAAAAAGGTGGAGCGAATCATGCCCTTGGGCATTTTCTCCATGCCTAGCACGGCGACGCACTCGTAAGCCTGCGCACGCAAAGCCAGTACACCCAGCAACAGTGCCGCCGCACCACTCGCACAGCCAGCCTCAACGTTGATCACGGGAATGCTCGTCGCCCCCAGTGCGCCAAGCGCTTTGTGACCCGCTGCAACACCCCCATAGGCCGTACCGCAGTAAAGTGCCTGTATGGAAGCGACCGAAAGCCCGGCGTCCTCCAGGGCGGCACGCAGTGCGTGCGCGCCCAGGCTGCTCAGCGAGCGATTGGGGAATCGCCCGAATCGGTGCAGCCCTACACCAGCGATGTAAACCGGCATATCGATCACGACCCGGCTACTCGAATCCGCTCCATCTCGGATTGAAGATGCAACGGGCGAAAACAAGGTGCCAGCAAAACGTTTCCGTCGTCGTCTTCGCCCACCGCTTGCACCATGCAACGTACTGCAGTGCCGGGCGCCAGCACTTGCTGCGTGTCCACCTTAGCTATGATGACGAGGTCCGGCGTCAGACGAACGACCGCAAGACCGTACGGGGTAGGCCCTCGGTAATTGGGGGACGATTTGCGCACCACGGTGCACAGCTCGATCGTGCCCTCCTGCGGAAGCAGCATCACTTGAGTGTGCTCACTTCCACAGTACGGACAAAACTCACTTGCAGGAAATGCCACCTGCGAGCACCCGGCACACCGACTTCCGAGCAGGGAGGCCGTTCCGGTTTCCGGATCCGTGACGAACAACCCCTCGCGAACTGGCTTCGCCGACATCAACTAGCGGCATACACCGCCTCGCTAAACAGATGCAATCGCATCGAACAGCGGCAAACCCCGAGTCCAAGGATGTCGCAATCCCCGTGGCGGCAAAGTGTGTCGCCGGGCCCGCGGTTACGCTTTCCCGCCCAGAAGCGCGGCCTGCCATGAGCTCTCCCACTCCAGCCCCCTCCGGCCGCCAATTCCTAACGGCAAATTCGGTTTTTCGTTGCCGCTCCCGTGCGATTTCCAGAGCGAGGGCGACCGCCGGCTAGTGGGCAATCCGCGACACCGTCCTCCACACCAACGGGCTCACCAGTTCTTGCCACTGGGCTTCGCTTTCCTCTTCGAACCGTATAGGTAGGCGCACCGTAAGGGTGGTCCCACGTCCCGGATGGCTCGTGCAATGAATTTCGCCGCCAAGCCGCACCGCCAAGTCTTTCGCCAGCGCCAGCCCGATCCCTAACCCACTGGTGCGGCGATTGAGCGGAGATTCACGGAGCCAAAAGGGCTCGAACAAGCGATCCTGCTCTTGGGGCGGAATCCCCGGACCGTTGTCGCGGACACAAATTTCCACCCGGTCGCCCTCCGCTCTCTTGACCTCCACGTGAACCAAACCCTCTGCGGAAAACTTCACGGCATTGCTCAGGAGGCACCGGAGGAGGCGCGCTACTTTTTCGCGATCCGTCACCAGCTTCGGAACGGACTCATCGATTTGAACGTGCAACTTGACTTTCTTCTCCACAAGTTGTGGCTTGAGCAATGCGTGCAAGTCTTCCAGCAAGTCGCGAACCTCAAAGCGCCGAGCCCGCACCTGCGCCATTCCCGCTCGTACTTCCGCCAGCAACAAGAGATCGGCAATGATCTCGTTCAGGTGCTCGGCGTTCGCGCGCAGGCGTGCCAGCATCTCCCCGCCTTCCGGGGAGCGGCTGTAACCTGGCTCCGCCTGCAGGATTTCTGCATAGCCCAAGATGGCATGCAGCGGCGTTCGAAGCTCGTGCGACACCAACCCGAGCAAGTCGCGGCGCATTTTACTCAGTTCGCCCTGTAAAGCATCCTGCCGTTCCTCGAGCTCCGTCCCGAGGGCGCGAGCCACTCGGCAAAACTCGCGTTCCACCGGCTCCAAGGGCTCGCTATCGTCTCGCCAAACAGCCAGGACGCTGCCCTCCGCCTTGGGTGCGAACAACACTTCCGCCCCTGGGGGCACTCTCTCGGGTTCGATCCATTCGCAACGCACTCTCGGGAAGGCCCATTGCAGTGCTTGCCGCGCGAGCTCGATCCAAGCTCTTGTGGTGCTTCGAGCAACTTCCGGACTCAACAATCCAAGTAAAGCTCGCAGGCGCGCTGCCTCCCGCTCGCTTTGATCCCGCCGCCAGCGCTCGAGCTTCGTTTCCTCGGTCACGTACGCATAAAACACCGCGACGGTAAAAAAGAACGGTAAGCGCAGCCACTCTCCGCTACCCAGTTGGCCACCCGACGTAAACCAGAGCCAATACGCGTAGAGGCCACTGACCACCGCCGCCGCAAGCGCAATTTGCGCCACCCCCTGTGTGGCAGCGGTGAGGAAAATGGTGAAAAAGTAAATCACGAGAAAGTCCTGGGAGAAACAACCGACCGTCAGATACAAGCCAGCTAAAACGATGAAGGTATCGGCAAGCAACAAGCCGGCAGAAAAGCCTGGCTCGTGAAAGCGAGCGGCAGGAACCCAGCCCAGTATCAGATTGGTAGCCAAAAGCACGGCAATGTAGCCAAGCGCCCAAGGGCTCGTCGCCTGCGGCCCGAACAGGATCAGATAGGCCGTGGCGATCGACACCACCATCCGCAGTAATAGGATGGTGCGCTTTTTCGTGAGCAGTGGATGTGGCTGCACCACGCCCGTTGCTTCCGGCGCCACCGT
Source organism: bacterium HR30 (assembly GCA_002898795.1). Classification (GTDB taxonomy): domain Bacteria; phylum Desulfobacterota; class Binatia; order HRBIN30; family HRBIN30; genus HRBIN30. Next base: position 12,972 of record BEIG01000082.1, read on the forward strand.
ACGGTTCTCCTCCATGACCAGCGGTCCCACGTGGGCCCGTGGCGAGCAACCGAGGTGCCATTCTCGCGACCTTGCTTCAGGGCCGGAGTCGCCCTCGCAGCAGCAGCGCGCGGCGACACAAAGGTGGCGCTCTCTCGCCCCGTGTTACTCATCCAACACCGGCGACGCGATCCCCTTTCATCTCTGAGGATTGTTCTGCCCCCCGGCCACAACGACGCCGACCGACGAATTAACGGGGCTCACCCTTCGGGAATGACCAAAACTTGCCCGGCGCGCAATCGGGCACCACGTCGTAACCGGTTTTCGCGCTCGAGCTCATTCACCTTGAGCCCATACATCCGAGCAATCATGGTCAAAGTTTGCCCAGGCTGCACCCGATGCTTGCGCTTCGCCTTAGCACCTGCTGACGCACGGGCCGTGCGGCTCTGACGGTAGGAAGGCCTCCGCCCCTCAGCACTCTGGCGTGCGAGCTGGAGCTGTTGCGACCTACCCGCGCGCCACACAGCATACCGCTCCTCAAAAGCGCGACGCTTTGCACGCGGGAGCCGCAGCCGGAAGTCCTTCGGCACTAACGTCTGCCCAGCCAGCACTCTAGGCATAAGCGCCGGATTGAGTTCAGCCAGTTCTGCGCTGCTTAAGCCGGCCATCGAGGCCAACGCTGGAAACGGAGCACTTTGGGGGAGCTCCACCACTTCGGTATCCCAAGGTGGCAACCGCTCCAGACGGCCAAAGTAGCGCTCGGGCTCGCGATCGATTTCGATGGCGGCCAGGAGTTCCGCATAAAAATTGCGCGAGGCGAAGCCAAACCTCGGCCCGTTGTATCGCCGAATAATCTCGACCAGATCGCGCGAACCTACAGCCTCTACTGCTCGCGCCACCCCCGCCGGCCCGTGATTATAGGCCGTCACGGCCAGCGGCCACGTTCCCAGCTTTTCGTAGTTTCGTTTCAGAAATTTCGCTGCGGCCTTCGTCGACTCAATCGGGTCGCGCCGTTCGTCTACCGCATCGTCGATGCGCAAGAACAACCGACCTGTAGATGGCATGAACTGCCAAATACCCGCGGCACCAGCCTTCGAGTAAGCGCGAACGTTGAAGCAAGATTCTACCAGAGGCAGCCGCGTTAGCTCCACGGGCAGGCCTTCCGCACGAAAGATGGCCTCCATGGCCGGTAGATACCGACCAGCCACCCGCAACCCTTCGAGAAACTTTTCCCGCAATCCACGCTGTGCGCGGATCCGTTTCGGGTCAGCCGCACGCAAGAACTTGTCTGGATCGCGGTCGTGACGGAACAATGCCGCCAGCCGCTGTTCCTCCGCACTCCATCCGGCGGCTTGGCCACCGTTCTGGTGCAGATTCAGCAGTAGCGAGCGGATCCGTTCCTTCTCTTGATTCACGCGAATCTCAACGTAGGCGGGCAGAACATCGTTGTCCAAATCCGCGGCGTCAGCAGAGAAATCGAGCACGGTATAAACACGGTCGAGCTGCCAGGAATCGTGGATTACCACTTGGTTGCGACTGTAGTGAGCGAACACCTTCTTCCAAAATTCCACCTGGGGGCGGAGCTCCGGCGGATACGGCAGCACCCCCATTGCGGGCCCCGGTAACAGCGCAGCCATCGTGACCAGCGCAAGGCTCACAACCCCACTCCGCCACACACCCAGCACCACCGCCGCTCTTGCCGTCGGAGCCACTGTATTCATGCTGGCCTCCTCCGCCGCCGCCCAACCTAGCAAACTCGGAAAAATCTATTCAATGCGTTTGTTCGCCCGTGTCCCACCCCGAGGACAGCAATCCCCCGCGTTGATTCTTTTGGAGTCGCTACCTATAACCCTCGCCCGCATGCAAACACGAGGCTCGGAAAATCGCACTCTAACACTGCGGCCAACACCAGAAACCCACCCATTTTGGGAGGCAGCGAAGCGACGTGAGTTGCAAATCCAGCAATGTCATGACTGTGGAGCCCACTACTTTTACCCAAGGCCCATGTGCCCCTACTGCCTCTCGCGCAACGTCGCGTGGGTCACGTGCAGTGGGCGTGGCCGGTTGCACACGTTCGTGATCAACCACCGCCCTCCACGCCACTTCCCCTCCGACACGCCGTACATCATTGGCATCGTCGAACTGGAAGAAGGCCCGCGCTTGATGACGAACATCGTTGGCGTAGAGCCCGATCCTAAGGCACTGCGGTGCGACATGCCGGTCGAGGTCGTATTCGAAGACATCGACGAAAATTTCGCCTTACCGAAGTTCAGGCCCGTTCCGTGATGCGAGACGGACGTACGCGGCTGAGAGGGTCGGTTGCGATCGTTGGCGCTGGGGAGTCAGACTGGGTTGGTCGGCTCCCGAACAAGTCCGCGCTGGCGCTGCACATGGAGGCGGCGCACAATGCGCTAGCGGATGCTGGTCTTCGCAAGGAAGATGTCGATGCGGTCTTCACTGCAGGGCGGAACATGGCCAACGAGGTGCCCGAGTACCTCGGAATTCGCCCGCGTTACGTAGATAGCACACAAATGGGTGGCTGCTCCTTCATGGCTCATGTGGAGCACGCCATGGCAGGAATTGTGGCGGGCTTGTTCGAGGTGGCCCTTATCACCCATGGAGAAAGCGGTTACTCGCGTGTGGGCATGCCAGCAACGCGCTGGGGAGACGACTCGAATAACGCCCAGTTTGAATTGATCTATGGCCACGCGGGCCCGACAACTGGTTATGGTCTCGTGGCAACGCGGCATATGCACGTGTACGGCACGACCAAAGAGCAAATGGCGGAAGTAGCGGTAGCAACGCGCAAATGGGCAGCGTTGAACCCGCGAGCCTTCCTGCGCGATCCGATTACCATCGATGACGTGTTGTCTTCGCGGCTTATTTCCTGGCCATTCAATCTGCTGGACTGCTGCCTCGTAACCGATGGAGGTGGGGCAATCGTCGTCACTTCAGCAGAACGAGCCAAAGACTTGCCGAAGAAGCCCGTTTACGTCCTCGGCACGGGCGAGGCCGTCTCCCATCAAATGGTTAGCCAAATGCCGAATTTCGACCGGTGGGACGCAGCCATCGTCTCCGGGGCCCGCGCTTTCAGCATGGCTGGCATCAAACATGAAGACATCGACGTGTGCGAGCTTTACGACGCTTTTACGATCGTGCCCATCTTGGCTTTGGAAGCATTGGGCTTTTGTAAGCCCGGTGAGGGCGGACCTTTCGTTTCCGGTCAACGCACCGCCCCTGGTGGCGACTTTCCGATGAATACCAATGGCGGCGGCCTTTCTTACACGCATACGGGCATGTACGGGATGTTCGCGATCGTGGAAGCGGTGCGCCAACTGCGAGGCGAGTGCGGTCCTCGCCAAGTACCCGATGCCAAGGTAGCCCTTTGCCATGGCACGGGTGGTACTTGGAGTTCAGCGGCGACCCTGATTCTTTCGACGGAAATTCCGTAAACACAGGCTTTTCCGCTAACTCCCGCCGCCGGAACACGAAACACTTTCGCAGCGAACCTCATCGCCCGCACGTAAGGACGCTCTGCGTTTGCCCGTGCGGCTGGGGCGCGGGTACTACCGTGAGGGCACTCCTGACCGGAGTCGGCCTGAGCTGCCAGCGGCGCTGTATTGGTCGGCCCGCGACCGTCGGCCGTGAGTGGCACGCCGAATTGGCAAGGACACAGGGGAGCGGTCGCGTTTTGCCGGACCGTGCCTGCTATCGGGCCGCCGTGCGTCTGGCCAGTACCCGGCCTCGGATAACGCGAAGCTCCACCTCGTTGACTTTGCACCACGCGCAATGCGGAACAAGCGCCGTGCTACCCCCCGGCTTTCGTTGGGAAAATCACGGCATCACCCCGGGCTTTCGTAACGCTGCGTGGCGCTAGGCCAGGACTCTGCTCCGCGGCGTTGTCGCTCTGGAGGCACCCACTCGTCGGCGCCCCAAATCGCTAAAGGGAACAAATGCGCGTGACCTGCTGCTCGCGACCGCACGAGGGATTCCTTCCCACCGATCTTGCGTGGCCGATGTGCGAACATGCCCCTGGCAGGCTTGGCTACAGTTGGCGAAACCTTTGCCTTTCGATATGGGCCAAGTATGGACGTAAAAGCTGCCGTGACGGAGCTATGCCAAAAAGCACGCCGGGCTGCGCGTCGGCTGGCGACGGTCGACACGAACACGAAAAACGCTTGCCTCGACCGCTTGGCCCAAGAACTCCGCGAGCAGCAGCAGTGCATTCTCGAGGCAAACGCCCGAGATGTCGAGGAAGGCCGCAGGCAAGGACTGTCTGCCGCCTTACTCGATCGGCTCCGCCTCGACCCACAACGAATCGAAGCGCTCGCTCGCGGTGTGGA
>BEIG01000083.1 GCA_002898795.1 bacterium HR30
TATGCGAGGCACAAAGTTTTGTCAACACGGGTGCAGTTGAAACGACCCCTGCGAGTACGGCCTTTCCTCGGCATCCTTCTGACTGGCCAGGGCGCGGGAATGCCGGGCTGGAAATCATCGAAACTTCCTACGCGGAAGACAAAGGCAGCGCCCAAGGTGGAGTTGCTTCCAGCAACAGCGATGGCAAGTTGAGCGTTCCGCCGATGTTCGAATACGGGTAGTGGCGCGAGTTGACGTGGGCGTGCAAGGGAACGCCTGGCCCATCGTGGATCTCGTAGTCGAGCGGCACCGGGCCCAGAATTTGTAGCACCCGGTGTAGGGTGCGAGCGAAGTGCCTCCACGTTGGTTCGGGGAGTTCGGTGAGCGACTCCCAGTGGTGCAGGCAGACTATGTCGTAGCTCCGTGGAAAAGTGCCAAAGGGGCAGAAGTACGCGACACAAGTGGCGTCCTCGCTGAGCAGGAAACCGAAGTGCCGGGCAAACTGCACGATCTCCTCCCAAATCCCGGGCTCGCGAGCCGTTACCGCGCATTCGCGCTCGATTGCGGGGAAGTTGCGGTCGCTCCCAATCACTTGGTTGTGCACGTGGGGCTGCGAGGCCCCTGATTCGCGTCCTTGGTTCTTGCGAATTAAAACCTTCTGCACGGATGGATTGCGGAGAGCCAGCTCCGCCACCTTGCGATCGACCACCAGTAGCGCCTCGAATTGCTCCACTGGCAGCATGGCAGAATACAGCAAGTCCTCGTGGCCCTGGGCGCCATCGGCGAAGTGCCGCGGGTCTTCCACCACAACGTACGACTCGTTTTGCCCTCCGGTGCAGCATTCAGGAATGCGCGGCACGAGATTGCGCACGGCGCGGATCAGCCATGGATCGGGCGTCGTTCTGCCGAACACCTCGGCACTTGTGAGCCGGTAAACTTCGTCGGGCGAGCGCTCCTCGTTACCTGGGCAGAAGGGGCATGCGCGCAGCGACTGCTCCAGTTCGGCCCGCAGAGCCGCCTCGTAGCGTTCGCGATCGAGATGACGTTCGGCAAGGAGCTGCCGCTGCGCTTGTTCGAGAAAGCCGCTTTTTTTGCGATGTACGTGCGTGAAATAGGTAACATCACCGGTAAACGGATTGCGCACCCAGACGAGCTTGCCGGCGTCGCAACGAAACTCAATGCCCATCTTTTCCATTGCCCGCGCGACGAGGCCGTTTCACTCGTCGTCGCGCTTCCGGAACCAGCGGCAGCTTGCTCGGATCACTCCCAGCCCACAGACAGTTCGACCGGGGCTTCGCCGTAAAGGCAGGGATCGGTAATCTCGGCCTCGAACGTCGTCTTTCCTTTTGCCGGAAGCACATCCTGTGCTGGGGTGACGGACCGCTCGAGGCACGGGTTCCCTTGCCCCACATCTTTAGCTTTCACCACCACGGTAACGCCCCGAGCTTCTCCACCGCCCGTGTTCTCGAGCTCCCCTTGCACGCGCACAGCATTCGGGCCCAGGCGTTCGACCTCTTGTTTCGCGATCACCACCTGCGGAGCCGCTGTCTCTACGACTGGCGGAGCTTCTTGGACACGCGCTTCGGCGGGCTCCTTCGTACTGGGCCGCGCAGGGAGAACCCGCTCTTCTACCTTTTCCCGGCCAGCCGGTGGTTGGTCCGAGAGGTGCACGACCCCACGCTCGTCGGTCCACTTGTAATAGGTCTGCGCGGGAGAGAGCCCGGCGAGCAAGACCATCACCCCAGCTCCGCTCAGGAAGGGAACCCAGCGCTGCGCTTTCATCGAGCGTGAGTTTATGGGCCAACGAAGTAGCAAGTCAACGTGGTTTTCCGAGCCAGAAAGTTGCGCCTTGCGAGACAATCTCGAGCTGGAGCTCACTATTGCCATGGCCAACCGCGTTGGGGGAGCGTTGAAATCGGGTGCAGGCCGGGGTAGCGTTTGCGACCATGAGTTCCTCTGTTGGCCGGGCCCGTTTGTACCTGTTGGGGCGCTTAGCCGCGGTGCCATCCTCCCATCCGCTCAAAAGGATCGCGCGGGCGCTGCGGTTGAACCGTTGGGTACCATGGATTTCGAACAAGTACTATTCAGAGCTTGGGTGGCAAAATCGTTGGGCACCGGTGTTCCAGGCGAATGTCGAAAAAGTACGCCAGTACTGGCGCGAGTACCGGTACTTCGACGAGATTCTGCGGATTGTTCAACCTGGAGACGACACGCGCATCCTCGATGTGGGATGTGGAATTAGTACCGTGTTGCATTTCCTCCCAGGACGGCGCTTCGGTATCGATCCACTGGCCGAGGAATACAAGCGAATTTATCGCTATCCGAGCGGCATTGAAGTGCGACGGGGCTTCGGTGAAGCGATCCCGTTTCCGGATGGGTACTTCGATGTCGTGTTTTGCTCGAATGTGTTGGACCACACAACCGACCCCCCACGAGTGGTGAAAGAAATCGACCGCGTGCTTCGTGCGGCTGGGTATCTGGTGCTTACCGTGGAAATTTTTCCTTCGGTACGTGAACGTGACCTCTCTCACCCCCACGCCTTTACGCGGGAACAAGTGAGGGCACTGCTCGATGGCAGCTTCGAGACGGTATTCGCGAAGCAGTCGCCGTGGATCATGCTGCTTCACTACGTGGACGGGTCGATGAAGCGTGAGGGAGAGCAATTGGTGCTGGTCGGGCGCAAGAAAAGCTGACGGCATGGTCAACGTCTTGGCGCTCAATTGCGAGGAACACGAGGGCTTGTTGCGCGCTCTCACTGCCGAGCTTCCGGTACAGCTCGCGTTGGCACGCTTCGACTTACCGTGGGAGGAGATTGCGGCGCGGCGCCGGGGGTTGAAGACCGGACGTGCAGTACCAATCCCTGCCGAGCTTGCGCAAGCGCTAGCCAAGGCGGAGGTGGTCTTCGGGTTCAGCCTACCCACAGATGCGACGGCACTAGCGCCTCGCCTCCGTTGGGTGGAGACTCCGGCAACGGGGTTCGATCAACTGCGCTTTACTGGGGTTCTGGAAAACCCCTCGATCGCGGTAACCACGGTCGGAGGGCTGTTTGCGCCCGAAGTAGCAGAACACGCGTTTGCGTTGCTTTTAGGTTTAAGCCGTCGCCTTCCTTTCTTCGTTGAAGCGCAACGCAATTGCCGTTGGCTGCCTGGCCCGGTAACAGAGCTTCGTGGTCGCACTTTGGCAATTGTCGGCTTGGGGAACATTGGCACAGCGGTGGCGCGACTGGCACGAGCGTTTGGTATGGTGGTGGTGGCTACACGCCCACGGCGGCAAACTCCGCCCCCCGGACTTGTCGATCGGCTGTACGATCGCAGCGAGTTGCGGGAGATGTTGTCGGTTGCGGATGTGGTTGTCGTGAGTGTGACCGGCGCCGAAGCAAACCGTGGCTTGATCGGTGCCCGCGAACTCCAGTGCATGAAACGATCGGCGTTCCTCATCAATGTGTCCCGAGGGTTCGTGCTCGAGGAGGATGCGCTGATTGCAGCACTGCGAGACGGGCTCATTGCCGGAGCGGGGCTCGACGTCTTCGTGGAGGAACCTTTGCCGGCGTCGAGTCCGCTATGGTCGTTACCCAACGTGCTCCTGACGCCGCACGTGGCCATCACGTTGGCGTCGCGCCTACCGCGATGCATCGAACACTTTGCCGAAAATCTTGCTCGTTATTGCCGCGGCGAGGCACTCCGGGACCTGGTCGAACCCTCTGCCCGTCCGAACAGCCTTAGCGAAGCACGGGAAGCAGGTCGGATAACTGGCTGAGACAGAACGTGGCCTCGAGTCGTTGTTCCTCCGGAGGTTCACCCGGCACAAGCCAGGCAGCATCCATGCCGATGCTTCGAGGACCGCGGACGTCCTCCTCGAAACTGTCGCCAACGAACAAACTCTCCTTTGGCATTACACCAAGGCCGGCGAGTGCACGCTGGAAGATTGCGGGGTGCGGCTTACGCCAACCCACATCGGCTGATACGACCACGATGTCGAGCTGCTGATGCAAATGGTCCTTTTCCAGCACGGCGTTTACGCTCGCTGCGTCGTCAAAGTTGGAAACCACGCCGACACGCATCCCAAGACTACGGCAGTAGTGAACGATTCGGCTGGCTTCCGGGCTGACCCGACAGTGCGTCGCGATGGCGGCTCTGTGCACTTGCACAGCGCGGTCGGCAAGGGTGCGAATGTCCCTTTCGGACCAGCCGAGGCGGCGGAAGGTCAGCTCGTATCGGTAGGCGAGGGGCACCTCCCGCTGCGACTGGCGGCGGGTCGCCGCGAGCTCGCGGGTGACAGCCTCGAAGCTATCCAACAAACGTTCCGTGCCGAAGTCGGGATGCTCCGGTACGAGCGCTGCGAACACTCGGCTCATTGCCGAACGCCAAGTTGGCTCGTCCACGCGCATCATGGGTGCATGGACACCCACCTCGATTAAGGTGCGGAAAGCATCGAACAAAACAGCCCGGTAGTTCCGTGGGGACGATGACTGGCTCACGAGCACTTGACCGTTCCGCCTACCGCTGCCTCGGGTTCGAGCGCTTTTGGTTGTCGCCACTGCCTGAATCGCTCGCGCAAGACTTTTGCCGCAGCCAGCACGCGATGGGCAGCCCAGAGCTTCCATTCCCCTGGGTACCACATGGCCTCCACCCTCCGCTTCGATTGGCTGAGCGATTGGAGAAGTTGTTTCTCGTCGGCGTTACGGTTCAGAGCCACGTGGTAGTCGAACACAAAGAAACAGTCGTTGCGTTGGGCTGAGTTGAGCAGGTGCGGCAGTGCCTCTGGCCAAGCGAGGTCGGCGTATTGGATCAGGGGCAAGTTAATACCGGATTCCGTGGCTAGTTTGATCCACGACCAGGTTCGGCCATTGATTTCGATCAGTCGGTAAGTGCGATCGCGCGCATCGTATTTAAATTCCACCTGAGTGATTCCGTGAATGGCTGCCTGCTCGAGCAAGGCGCGGGCGTAATCGATCACCTCTCGTGGTAAGTCTGTGCTCTCTGCAATGCTGGCGCTCCCGTGCGTAAACGGCCACTGCGTGAGTTTTCGTCCGGTGTAGCTGACCAGCACCTTGCCCTCGCGGTTACTGTACGAGCCCACGGTAACGAGGGTTGACGAGTCGCCGGGAATATTTTCCGCGAGTTGGAACAAGCGTCCGGCATGCTGCTGTCCAATTTCCTCGAGGCAGCGGTGCAAGGCCTCGAGATGCTCTACGACTCGTAACCGAAATGCGGGAGCACCTTCACGAGCTACGCGTGCGACGGGCTTGATGATCAAGGGGAAACGCAGTCCCTTGAAGTCAGGGACCTCGCCTCCTCGGAAGTGAACGTGAGGCGGCGTGGGCACCCCCAATTGTTCGGCCAACGCGTACTGCCAGCTCTTTTGAAACAAAACTGGGCCAAGGCGCGGGTTGGTCGGCACGGCGTAAAAGCGCGTCAGCGCATCGTAGTGTTCCATCAACTGCTCGAGTTGCTCATCGGTACTCGGGAACAGCACGCCACGGTCTGGCAATTGTGGGCCCAGGGCCAGTAATGCTTGGGCCAGCGTGCCTTCTCCGCCGTCGGGGAGAAAGACCGTTCGCTCCACGAACCGCGAAAGATGCCCGAGCCGCGGGGGCCAGCGTCGCTCGACGCTAATCAGGGGGATCCCCAAAGGACCGAGCGAATGAATGATCCCAATTCCCCCAGTTTCTGGGTCGAGGATGATCGCAGGTGCCTGGCGGTCCTGGGGGACCGGAGTGTCGAAGCTAAACCATCGTGTCTGCACGTAAGCCCTGACGGATCGTTTCGAGGGAGATAACTTCACTCGGGGGGATGTTGCCCAGGTTGACGTTCCCCCCGAAGCGTTTCACGAACCAGACCTGCTGAGACTTTTGCGGGGCTTCGAAAATGACCCGGCCGATGTCCACATTGGCTTCGATCTCTTCGACCAGCCCCATGCGGATTTCTCCGGAGTCGCGGTAAAGTCCGACGGTGCCACTTTCTCGTCCTTCAGTGACCACTTTCCAAGCGCCAGCCTCCAACTCTGCCTTGATTTGGTTCACCCAGCGGTAGGGGGCCACGATGACTTCACGGTCCTTGCTCCCGACTTCGGAGAGCACGCGGAAATCACGGGCTAATTTTTCGATCCAATGTAGCTTCTGCTTCGCGGGAAGGGAGATGACTCCGTCGGAAACTTCCACGAGAGAGAATCCATTGCCTTTGAGAAACTGGATGTAGTCGTCCACCCGGTTGCGCATGACTGCAAGCTCGAACAAGCTACCGCCGCAGCAAACCGGTACACCGTAAGAACGATACACCTCGAGTTTTTTTTCCAGATTGCCGACAACGACCGCGGTGGCCCACCCGAGCTTCACAATGTCGATGAAGTCGGCTGCAACTTCCATCACGCTGTGGATTTCAGCGACCGAAAGCCCCTTGTCGAGCACGTGGGTTAGCCCTTGCTCCCGGGGCTTCGAGGTTCGAGCAGTGTCACTGAACAGTTGCTTAAGCGTGGTCATCTGCGGAAGGTCCTCCACTTTGCCTGAAATCTGGGTTCGCGGGTGGGTCGGGCCCCGAGGTCTCCTTTTCTACGTGCTGGCGTGCCTCTACCTTTGTACCGACGCGCAAAGAAAAGCAACTACGGCTTGTGGGGCTTGCGCCGGAAAGCCCAGTGCTTAGTTTTAAGCGCACGTTATCATGCAGAACTCGAAGCACAAGCATCACGAAATCGTCTTGCGGGCCTTCGACCGGCTCTTCGACCGAGCGGCGGCGAAGCTCCGTGTCGAAATTTCGGAAGAGGAGAAGCAGGAAGCTCGCAAAGATTTTGCCGAGCGAGCCGCGCAAGCAATTGATCTTTTCGCTCAAATGGGAGTGTTAGAGATTCCCGAGGAAGTCATGCAGCACATGGAGGCTTCCTTAGACAAACTCTCTCCCGCACAACTGATTGGCTACCTGGCCGCATTACCTCTGGTCCATCAGGCGCAAGAGGTCATGCGACAATTGGCGTACCAGGCAGCGCAGCAAAAGCTGCTCGAACGCATGATCGAGCAGGCCGACGATACGTACGGCGGGAATTAACCCGCGGCCAGGTCTAGGGGAGAAGCCGACGGGCTAGCGCCTGCCGCGCGATGCGGGGTGGGACCAAGGCTGCGGCTGTTACTCGCTCGTGCCGAACAACCGTTGGCGCACGGAGGGAGCCAACGAGCGGCCGCTCAACAACAGGTGCCGCGGGTTATAGTCGGGGTGTCGCACAACGAGGCCGATTTCGTTGGCCGTTCGGTCTGGGGGAATGGCAAAACCAGCCAAACCGGCTGCGTTGGTTTGAAGCTCGGCGATGAGCCGGTCGGCTCCGGCGGTGACCCGCACCTCCGCTCCCTCCACAGGCCGCAGCTCTCCGCTGGGGTCAGGGTCGTTGTCGAAGACGAACACCCGTGCTGTGCGCCCGTCTGGCGCCCGCTCTACGCGTATGGCGAGATCCTTGAGCCAAATCATCGGCTCCCCAGTGATCGTGCGCATACCGATGCGTTCGGGATGACGCGCGGGGTTGGCGCGAAGTTCGACCCGCTGTGGCGCCATGCCGTGGTCCGCCGTAACGACGAAGAGCGTCGAACGGAGGAGGCCTTTCCGCTCGAGCACGTCCAACACGACGCCGAGGCGGCGGTCAGTTTCGGCAACTGCTGCCCGCAAACCAGTCCCGTGGGGTCCGTATTCGTGCCCGGCCCCGTCCGTGAGGGCGAACTCGTGGGCGACAAACGCTGGCGGAGGTAGAGCGGGGTCGTCCAGTAAAGCCAACAGTTGAGCGAGGCCGCGCGCGTCGAGAACGGCCTCGCGGTAGACACTCTCTTTTCCATCGGCTTGGTAGCGGGGGTCGATATGTTCGACGAACTCGGCGGTGTAAGCCCGCAAGCGATCGCGCGGTCCGAGCACTCGCTGTTCCAGAGCCGCGTGGTGTGCACCGCGGCTTTGCGGCTCGTGAATGCTTACGGTGAGGATGTTGGTCCCTAGCACCCGCCGAAATGCTTCGTAGAGAGGTTCGACGGCAGAGCCCAGAAAGCCTTCCGTGAGCATGCCCTGAGCTTGCGGGGCCAGCGGCTCGCGGCGGGCACGGTCGTAGTAGGTAGGATTCACAATGTCATGGTGTCCGCACCACGCCCCCGTTAGGATCGTGCTGTGGCTTGGCCATGTAATGCTGGGGAAGTTGACCACCGAACCAAACGAAAACCATGCGCTCGAGTCCAGCAAACGCCGCAAGTTCCGTACGGCGGGATCGCGGCTGGCCCACAGATGGACCAGTTCGGAGTGGCTCAAGCCATCGAACACGATCAAGTATACGCGCTCGGGCTTACGGCTCGCGGACGGATCGAGAATTTCTTGTAGTACCCGGCCATCCTGCCGTTCGAGGTACACGTCTGGCTTCACCCCGCGTTCCGAGGCTCGCAGCCCGCTCCAGTCGCGTCCGTCGATCAGGGGGAAGCCCATGATGTGGCAAATAGTCGGTGCGATGTCGACGTGCCGGGCCGGTACAGCGTAGTGACCAGGCAAAACCCCCGGCCCGATGAACGCCAGTGGGGCGCGTGACTGCAACACGTCAAGCGCTCCGTGCTGTCCGAGTTGGAGGCCGAAGGCGTAGCACTTGGGGCTGATGACCAAGTCTCCGGTGTAAGGGCTATCGAACAATTGCGCGATGCGCTCGAGAGCGAACGGATAAGAGAGCTCCGATGGCTCGATAAAAGCAAAGTTCGGATCGGGAGTCGGATAGCCAGAGCGCTCGGCAGCGCGGCACTCCTCCTCCAGGCTGGCGACGGCGTCGGGGTTCGTGCGCTCGAGCGGGTTCTCACCGAGTTGTTCCACGATGCGGAAGGTCTGCCTTCCATCGGAGCGCCAGCGTTGGAAGCGCAGGAGCCCACGTCGCGACCAAACCTCGTACGTATCTCCGCGGCAGGTCAGCACCAGATCTACTTGATCGCGAACTTCTGGGTCGTCCAATAACGCCAGCAAGGCGCGGTTGCCGGACTCTTCTTGCTCCGGGTCGAGTCCTTGCCCGCCAGTGCGCTCCGGCCCCCAAATTTCCTCGCTACTCATACCTTTCGCCTCCGACTGCCGACCGCTAGGGGCATAGAAGACCCGCTGCATAGAAGGGCCGGGTAGAATGTGCTAGGCGTGCTCGTTCATATGCCGCTGCACCTTCGGGATTCATCGCCACACGTGATCCTTGCTGTCCTCCTTGCCAACATGGCGATCGTCGCTGGATGCACAGCTTTTCGCAAGGGAGTCGATCCGTGGCAATCGTTTCCATGGTCTCTGGAACTCGGACCCTCACAGCTCGAACGATCGGTCGAGGTGCCGGCGGAGGCGCGGGCTTTGGGCCATTTTCTCAAGGCGCAGCTTGCGTTGCACCAAGGGGAACTGGAGCGTGCGGCTGCAGAACTCGCCGCTGCCGCTGCCGCAGATCCTTCCTCGCCATTCTTGAGGCGCCGTTTGGGGCTCCTTTACGTGCGCTTGGGGCGTCTCAACGAGGCTCGCGAGCAATTGCAAGCCGCCGTGGACCTGGACTCGCACGACACCCACTCGCGGATGCTGCTGGCTGGGTTGGCCTCGGCCGTTGGCGACGAAGCTGCCGCCACGCGCGAGTACGAGGCTGTTTTGGCTCAGGAGCCGACGAACCAAGAAGCGCATCTGTTCCTGGGTGCGTTGCACGCCAAGCAGGGGCGCTATGACGAGGCGATCCAGGTGCTCGAGCGGCTCACTCGCCTCAACCCTACTTCTTTTCTTGCCTACGCGTACCTCGGTCGCGTTTACGCGGCTAAGCAGGACTTTGCCGCTGCAGAACGGGCGTTCAAGGAAGCACTGCGACTGAGCCCTGGCACAGAAAACTTACTGCTGGACTTGGCCGAGCTTTACCAACTTCAGAACAAACCGCAGGAGGCCATCGAGATTTATCAGCGGATGCTGCAAACTGACCCACACAGCGCCGTGGTGCGACGCCGGCTGGGCGGTCTTTATGTTGGGCAAAACCGGTTGGACGAGGCGCTGAACGAGTTCAAAGAGCTCGAGAAGATCGAGACGGATCCGCAGGATACGCGAACGAAAATCGGCCTCATCTACTATGAGAAAGGCGACTTAGAAAAGGCCGTAACCGAGTTTTCTCTGGTGCTGGCTGCTGACCCGCAGAACTACCGCGTGCGGTATTACCTCGGGGCTGTGTTTACCGACTTGCGGGACTACGATCGCGCGGTGTTGGAGTTTGACCAGATTCCTCGCGATGCAGAGTTCTACGCCGATGCACAGACCCAAATTGCTGCGATTCGCCAGCGGCAAGGTCGCATCGATGAGGCCATTGCCGCCATGCAACGGGCCCTAGAAGCCAGGCCGGAGAACGATGATTACCGCACCTTTCTCGCGTCCCTGTACCGGGAAAAGGGGCATCTGCGGAAGGCAATCGAAATCATGGAGCAGCTCGTGGAAAAGGCGCCGAATAACGATCGCTACCACTTCACGCTCGGAGCACTTTACGACGAGGCCAAGGACAAGGATGCCTGCATCCGCCACATGCGCAAAGCCATCGAACTCAACCCGGACAATGCCCCGGCGTTGAACTACTTGGGCTACACGTTTGCGGAGCAGGGCGTGAACCTGGATGAGGCCGAGGACCTCATTCGCCGCGCGCTCAGAATCGAACCGAACGATGGGTATTACATCGATAGTTTGGCGTGGGTGTATTACCAGCGAGGCGATTACGCCAAGGCCATCGAACTCTTGGAACGAGCGATGGAGCTGGTCAGTGACGACCCGACGATCACCGAGCACCTGGCGGATGCGTATCTCAAGGTGGGCCGAACGCAGGAAGCGTTGAACCTGTTCCAGCAAGCGTTCAAGCGCGCCAAGGATCGCGACCAGATCCGGCGCCTGCAAGGAAAAATCGAGGCCTTGGGGGCAAAGCCGGAAACGGCCGGACAATCCACAGAGCAGGGAGATGCTCGCCCGTGAGGTTTCCGTTGCGTTGGATGGGCGTGATGCTCTTGAGCGCGGTGGTTGTGCAGCCTGGTTGCGGTAGCCCCGCGAGGCGCGTTAGCGCCCCGGCTGTCGCCCCTGTGGATCGATCCGAAGTGGCGGCCGCCTTTGCCGAGCGAGGCAAGTTCCTGCGGAGTCTCCGGGCTTTGGCCAAGTTGCGGTACACGGATCCGCACGAGCGGTACTCTTCCCGCCAAGCTATTGCCGTAGCAAGGCCAGATCGCGTTCGCGTGGAAGTGACAACGATGCTCGGCACGGCGTTCGTACTCGCTGCTCGAGACCGCCGCTTGACCGCTTACTGGCCAGAGGAGAACACTGCATTCGAGGGGTTGGCCACGCCGGAACACGTTTGGCGCTATACCCGCCTGTGGATGCCGCTGGAAACGCTGGTCGAGCTCCTGCTCGCCGTGCCAGCGGCTGGCCGGGCTGAGCCCACGCGCTGCCCGGAGGAAAACACGCCGTACGTGTGCGTACGCCAAACAAGCGCCGGGCTGGGTGCCATCGTGGTCGCGCTGGATGCTAGAGGTCTTCCGGTGGAAGTCGAGGAGCGTGGTGCAGTGGATGGAACGGTACTGTGGCGGGCACGCTATCTCGATTACACCCAGGATACGGTACCGCCGGCTGCGGAGCACATCGTCATCGACGTACCTCGCTATCACCGTTCGGTCACACTGCAGTTGAGCGAAATCGAGGTCAACCCGCCTCTCGGCGACGATGTCTTCGCGCTGGGGCTGCCTGCTGGTGTGCGTCTGGTGGACCTCGACGAGCAGGAGGACGGCGAGTGAAGCGAACCCTGATCTGCTGGATCGGTGCCCTCCTCATCGTTGCGGGGTGCTCTCGCGAAAGTTCGAACAGCCCGAGCACGCAAAAAGCACGGCCTCGTTTTTTGACCACGGCGACCATCAGTGATCCAAAAACCTTCAACCCGATCCTTTCCGTCGATGCGGCCTCTGGCGCTGCAACGGGTGATTTGTTCGAAGGGTTGGTGCGTACGAACCCACTGACCACGGAGCAGGAACCGCTGCTGGCGGAACGCTGGGAAGTCGATGACACCGGTACGCGGTGGACTTTTTATTTGCGTCGCAACGTGCGTTGGTTCGACGGCCAACCGTTTACTGCGGCGGATGTCTTGTTCACGTTTCGGGTCGTGTTCGACGAGCGGATCCCCAACAGCTTCCGGCATGTTCTGCTCGTGGATGGTCAGCCGCCCAAAGTCGAGGCGGTGGACGACTTTACGGTCCGCTTCACCTTGCCGCGGCCCTTCGCGCCGTTTCTCAGTGCCGTGGGGATTCCTTTAATTCCAAAACACGTGCTCGAGCCCGCACTGCAAAACGGCACATTTGCCCAGCAGTGGGCCATCGACACGCCACCGGAGAAACTCATTGGCACCGGCCCGTATCGTATGGCGCGCTTCGTGCCGGCCCAGTTTATCGAGCTACAACGGAATAACGACTACTGGATGCGCGACGAACATGGTGGACCGCTGCCGTATCTTCCCGGGCGCGTGCAATTGATCGTGCCCGATCAGGATACCACCTACCTCAAGTTCATGGCTGGCCAGACTGACGTGCACTACCCGCGACCCGAGGAGATCGCCGAGCTGCGGCAGAAGTCGGATTCGTTGCGTATCACAGTGCAGGAAGTGGGGCTCGACCCCGGATCGACCTTCGTGGCGTTCAACCGTAACCCAGCGCACTATATCCGCGATGGCAAAAAAGACCCCCGCCTGGATTGGTTCACCGATCGCAACTTCTTGCGTGCGATTGCTCACGCCATCGACAAGCAATCGATGATCGTAAATTGCCTCAACGGGTACGGGAAGCCGGCCGTTGCCGAGATCTCTCCCGAAAACAAACTGTATCACAACCCCAACCTGAAGGATTACGAGTACGACTTGGACCTCGCACGAAAGATTCTCGAAGAAGGCGGCTACCGTGATCGGGATGGTGATGGCTGGCGCGAAGATGCCCGGGGCAACGTTCTCGAATTCTCGCTCACTACGAACGCGGGCAACCAAGTGCGAGAGAAGATGTGCTCCATCCTAAAGGAGGATTGGACCAAGCTGGGCATCAAGGTTCACTATCGGCCCTTGGATTTTCAGACGCTGGTGGAGAAGCTCAGTACAAATTTCGATTGGGACGCCATTTTGATCGGCTTTACCGGCACGATCGAGCCGAATAACAGTGCAAATTTCTTGCGTTCGAGCGGCAATTTGCATTTTTGGCATCCGAACCAAGCCGAGCCTGCGACCGCTTGGGAGGCTGAAATCGACCAGTTGTTGGATCAAGGCTCCCGTGAGCTCGACCCGCAAAAACGCCGGCAGTACTACTGGCGGATCCAAGAAATTCTGCACGAGCAGTTGCCGATTATCATGACCGTGCGGGACTTGCGTTTTGTTGCTTACCGCAATGCCTTGCAAAACTTCCGCCCGACCGTTTGGGGCTTGTACCGGCCCGAGCTGATTCGCTTCGCGGAGTGACAGTGGTTTGCCGTGCCTCCGGTGACCAACGCGCCCCGCAAGCGTGAGTTTCCGTGGAGGGAGAGTCGCCATGGGTGGTTACTTGATCCGACGGCTGTTGCAAATGATCCCGCTGCTGTTCGGAATCACGTTTCTCTCCTTCTTGATCATGAGCCTCGCCCCGGGAAACTTTTTTACCCAACTTCGGATGAATCCTGCCATTTCCCCTGAACTCGTGCGCCAACTGGAAGTACAGTTCGGATATGGGGATCCGTTGTTGGTGCAGTACGGCAAATGGGTATGGCGCGTGCTGCATTTGGATTTGGGCATGTCTGTTGCCTACCGGGTCAACGTGGCCGACCTCATCGCGATGCGTGCCGGCAACACGATCATTTTGGCGGTGACCAGCATGCTTCTCGCGTGGGGGTTGGCAATTCCTATGGGAGTGCTCGTGGCGTTGAGGCCAAACTCGTGGCTGGATCGCGGGCTTTCGTTCGCCGCCTTTTTTTGGATGTCGTTACCGAGCTTTTTCTTTGCGTTTCTCTTGATGTACTTGGCCTTGCAAACGGGTTGGTTTCCAGTCGGAGGCACGATTTCCGTCAATTACCACGAGCTCGACTGGTGGGGGAAAATTGTCGATCGCGCGCGCCATCTTGTGTTGCCAGCTTTGGTTCTGGGCACGGCTGGTCTCGCAAGTTTGATGCGCTTGATGCGGGCGAACATCCTGGAGATCAAGGAAGCAGACTTCGTGCGAACAGCCCGCGCCAAGGGAGTGCCTGAGTCGGTGGTGGTTCGCCGCCACATTTTGCGCAACGCCTTGAATCCGTTTGTCACCTTGGCAGGGGCCGAACTGGGCGAGTTGCTTGGTGGGGCTGCGTTGGTGGAGGCAGTGATGAACTTGCAAGGCATGGGCACACTCATTCTCGAGGCCGTGCAAAAGCTGGACACCTACGTCGTGATGGGTTCGATTTTAATCGGTTCGATCTTGCTGCTCGTCGGCAATCTCCTCGCCGACTTGCTGCTTACCGTGGTCGATCCGCGCATCGACTTTACCCGGCTGCAACGCGAGGGGTGAGGCCGCTTTCGTGGGCTCGTGGCCGGAATAGGGAAGGTTCCGCGAACGATGACTCCGGCGATCACCCCGAGCATTGGGCTCGGCCAGCCCAGAAAAGCTGGCGTTGTGGTCCAAGGCAGTGTGGCAATCCTTGCCACCTTTTACCTCATGGCAATTTTCGCACCGTGGGTGGCCCCGTACGATTACACAGAACAAATGCGCGCCTTCCCGCACTGCCCGCCGTCGAGTTTGCGAATCAATCCTCCATCGCGCTGGAACGAGGGGGTTTTTTACACCTATCCACAACGTCTCGTTGATCCGATGACACGCCGGTACGAAGAGGATCGTTCGGTGCGTGTGCCCGTGCTTCTGTTCTCGGGCGGCCGACTCTTCACCACTCCTCCAGGCGAGCCACGGTACTTTTTGTTCGGTACGGATAGCCTCGGTCGAGATTTGTTTTCCCGCATCGTGTACGGCGCGCGGGTGAGTTTGTTCATCGGGGTCATTGGTGTTGCGCTGAGTTTTACGATCGGGATGCTCGTAGGTGCGATTGCTGGGTACTGGGGCGGGTGGGTGGACAATGTTTTGATGCGGCTGGTCGAAGTGGTGATGTCGCTGCCTTCGTTTTATTTCTTGTTGGCCCTGGCAGCCGTGATCCCACCGAACATCGATCCGGCGACGACGTTCGTGCTGATTGTGGTGCTGATGAGTTTCGTGCGATGGGCCGGGTTTGCTCGCATCGTTCGAGGCATGGTGGCTTCGTTGCGCGAGCGGGAGTATGTGCAGGCAGCCCGCGCCTTAGGTGCCACGCGCGCTCGCGTGATCATCAGGCATATTGTTCCGGGAACGTTCGGTTACACCATTACCGCAGCGACGTTGAGCATCCCCAGCTTCATTTTGGGGGAAAGTGCGCTGTCGTTGCTTGGCCTCGGCATTCAGGAGCCGGCCGCCAGTTGGGGTAACTTGTTGGCGACTGCGCGAAACGTCCAGGTGTTAGCCCGCCATCCGTGGGTTCTCATTCCCGGGGGCTTCATCTTTGTCACGGTGATGGCGTTTAACTTTCTCGGGGACTATTTGCGGGACCGCTTCGACCCGCGGGCGAGGACCTAGGGTGGAAGGGCGTACCGCGTTGCTTGCGCATCCCGCGGAAACGGAGCGAACCAGTACCCC
This sequence comes from bacterium HR30, assembly GCA_002898795.1. Lineage (GTDB taxonomy): Bacteria > Desulfobacterota > Binatia > HRBIN30 > HRBIN30 > HRBIN30. The sequence continues at coordinate 15,632 of BEIG01000083.1, forward strand.
TCGACTCGTGGTCTTGGGTTCGATGTCCTTTGCTGCTGTCGGAATCGCGGTGGTTCTTCCTGGAGCTCTTCTGCCGGTCCTAATCGAGCGGCTGGGTTTGCGGCTTTCCGATGCTGGCTTGCTCTTGGCAGCGCAACCTTTTGGTCACCTTTGCTCCGTGTTGTTGCTCCCATACGCTGTTTCGCGGCTCGACAGCCGTGGGCCGCTGGTCGTCGCCGGTTCGCTTCTGAGTGCAGCCGTGGCTGCGTTGGGTTGGGTGTCCGGCTGGCACGGAGCGCTGCTCGCGATGGCCATCAGTGGGGCGAGCATAGGAGCGCTCGAAGTGGGCACGAATACGGTTTTGCTCGTGCACACACCGGAACCAAACCGGATTCTCAACTTGACGCATTTGTTCTTTGGGGTGACCTCGGTTCTGACGCCAGCCCTGGCAGCGTTGGGTGTAGAAGCCGGGGTCCGTTGGGAATGGGTTTGGGCTCTAGCCAGCGTACCGATCCTTGCCATGGCTCTATGCTGGGCGGCGTTCGCCCCGAGTTTGGCAGGGACACGGCCGAAACCGCTGACGGAGCAACCTCGAACGAACGTTCTTGGCCAGTGGCCCAAGCTCGCCCTGGTGGTGGCGATGGGCGCTTATGTCGGTGCCGAAATTGGGTTCGGGAGCTGGTACACGAAGTACCTCGCTGTAGCGCACGATGTACCCCTAGCTTCTGCCGGTCGTGGACTTTCCCTGTACTGGGCTGGCCTGACCCTGGGGCGCTTGTTGCTCGCGCGATGGGCGCCCGGCCAAAGTGGCGTGCCTTTTGTGACGGCTTTGGGCATTGGAGCCGCCTTCGTGGGAGCCGGCGCTTTGATGGCACCTGGAGCGATGACCTTCATGCTGCTCGGTACGTTGCTCGGTGTGTCGCTGGCAGGCATTTTCCCCTGGCTCCTTGCCTTGGCTGCCCGTTGGTACCCGACACAGGTGGCGCGGGTAACCGGGGCGTTGCTCAGCGGAGCGGGTCTCGGGCAAATGCTGTTTCCGTGGGCGATGGCGACGGTTGCCGAGGAGGTAGGAGTTCCGCGTGCGATGTGGATTTACCCAGGTCTTTGTTTCTTGGTGAGCGTGAGCGTGTTGTGGGGTAGTCGGAGGCAGCGCCGGAGGAGCGTAAAAGCTGAGGCTCCTTTTTGAGCTCTCTGTTGCTTCTTACGGGATTGGTCGGCAAGGCTGAGCGGCATGGACTTGAACGAATCACCACGAGAAAGCGCCTTCCGGCGGGAGCTGCGCGCCTGGTTGCAAGCGAATCACCCAGGACCAGAGCCCGAGCAGTTTGACGCGTGGGTGGAATACGGAAAGCGTTGGCAGCGACGAT
>BEIG01000084.1 GCA_002898795.1 bacterium HR30
CCATGGCCGTAAAGAACTCCGACACCTCTGCCAACGCGGATATCCCGGTTGCTTCCTCTAAACGTCGAAACAAAAAGCCCACCGTGCGATTGAATAACCGCACTGTCGCCCAACTTGCAGAGAAGTACGGCTTCACGAACCAGCGAATGACGCTGCGATCGAGGAAGTCCGCGAGCCTCTGTGGTGCCTCCAAAAAATCGAGGGCGTGTCGGGTCGGGGGGGTATCCACCACGACGAGGTCATACCGGCCGCTCTCGTACAGCACTCTCAGTTGCTCGATGGCCATGTACTCCTGCGACCCTGCGAAGCTTTGCGACAGGTGCTGATAGAAACGGTTCCGCAGGATCTTTTCCCGAATTTCCGCACTGGGCGCATGGCGTTCGACCAGCCGATCCCACGCGCCTTTTTGATCGAGCATCAGTGCGGCCAGACTGCCCCCTCCCGGAACAGCCACTTCAGAAGGTTCATCGCCCAAAGCTTGCAATCCCAACGCGTCGGCCAGGCGCTTCGCTGGATCAATGGTCATCACCAAAGTGCGCCGGCCGAACTGCGCCGCACGCAAGGCCACCGCGGCCGCGGTAGTGGTCTTCCCAACACCGCCAGAGCCGGCACAGACAAGAATACGGTGAGACTCAAGAATCTCTTGCAGAACGGAAGCCATGAGGCTTGCCAGCTTGTTCGAGTGCCATCAGTTGCCGGGAGAGCGTGGTGACCAAGTGCCCCAAGTGCTGCGCGCTAAACTCTTCGGCAAACACAAAGGGCAGTTCTACCCGGGGCAAATCCAAGTTTGCCCGTAGGCGCTCCAAATACTCCTCATGAATCGCACTCCACCCCTCCTCCTCCATGGCACGATCCAGGATGGCTTCGGCAATCCACCGTTCCTTCTGCGGCAACCGCTCGGCACCTTCTCTCAAGAGCCGAAGCTTCTGCGAGTCGAAACGTCTTGTGTGCAACCGGTTCACCACCAGGTACCCAAGAGGTAACTGCAAGTCGTTCCGAAGGCGCTCATACATTTCGATACTCTCGTTCACCGGCATTTCCTCAGCCGTGGTAACAATGTGGACCGCGGTTCGAGCCGGATCGCACAACAAGTCAATGAGACGCTGGCTTTCTCTACCGACCAGCCCTGTTTGGAACACCTCACGCGCCGCTTTCGGCATGCCCAAATACTGCAAGCTATGTCCGGTTGCCGGAGCATCCATGATCACCAAGTCCCAGGCACGCTCCCCTGTCTCGGGGTCTATTTTTTCCGCCTCGTACCAAATCTTGCCGATCGTCATGAGCTCCTTGAGCCCCGGTGCCGCAGCAACAAAGTACTGGTAAATCCGGCTGGAAAAGACGACATCCAACACGCGACGCACCGGCAGGATCAGCCGCAAGTATTCAGCCAACGCAGCGCTGCCCTCCACGGACATGATGGCCAAATTGGCCCGCACTACCCTCGCTGTGCCCAGTGGAGCCGATTCCACACCAAGAAGCCACGCAGCTCGACCCGCACCGTCCACCTCGCAAATGAGCACTCGTTTGCCCTGCTGCGCTGCCCATAAACCAAATAGAACGCTCACCGTAGTTTTCCCGACTCCTCCCTTGCCAACCACAACCCAAAGTCGGCGCTCGATCAGCGGCGTGTGGTCAGGTGACACTGCCACGACCTCCTTCATCCCGCGTCGGATTTGCCGCCCACGGTTACGCTCCATTTCCAACCGTGGCGTAACGGCGGAACACTAACGTGCAGTTCGCGCCACCGAAACCAAAGGCATTCGAAAGGGCGACTCCGACGTCTGCCGGTCTGGCTTGGTTGGGCACGTAATCCAAGTCGCACTGAGGATCAGGTGTTTCATAATTGATCGTGGGGGGTAAAAGCCCATGATGGAGCGAGAGCGCCGTGAACACAGCCTCGATTGCACCTGCCGCGCCAAGGGTGTGACCTGTCATCGACTTCGTGGAGCTGACGGCCAGTCGGTACGCGTGCGTGCCAAACACGGCCTTAATCGCCATGGTCTCGCTCTCGTCGTTCAACGGCGTGGAGGTCCCGTGTGCATTGATGTAGCCAACTTCCGTAGGTTCCACTCCGGCATCGGCCAGCGCTAGCCGCATGCACTCTGCCGCGCCCCGACCTTCTGGTGCTGGTGCTGTGAGGTGATGAGCATCGTCGTTCGCACCGTAACCAACAATCTCCGCATAAATCCTGGCTCCTCGCGCACGGGCCCGTTCCAGCGTCTCCAAAAACAGCATGCCCGCTCCTTCCGCAAGCACAAAGCCGTCACGATCCCGATCGAACGGACGACTGGCGCGGCTCGGTTCCTGGTTGCGCGTGGAAAGGGCGCGCATGGCGGCAAACCCCGCTACCGTCAAAGGCGTAATTGGCGCCTCGGCGCCCCCTGCCAAGGCTGCTTCCTGAAGCCCCGCACGAATTCGTCGAAATGCCTCACCAATGGCATGAGCACCAGAGGCGCAAGCGCTCATCACCGCGAAATTCTCACCCCGGATTCCAAACTTCATCGCCACGTGAGCCGGGGCTATGTTGGCAATCAACCGAGGGATGAAAAATGCGCTGACCCGTTTCATCCCCGTCTCGTAAAACTCGCGGACCCCTTCCTCTACCGTACCAATCCCGCCAAAACCCACCCCAATGATCACCGCGGTACGGTCACGATCCTTCAAGGCTTCTTCTCCCCCAGCATCTGCAAGCGCCTGCGCGGCGCTCGCCAACGCGTACTGGGAAAACAGATCCAGCCGTTTCAATTCGCGGCGGTCAACGACCGCACTGGGGTCGAATTCCCGCACCTCCCCCGCAATTTGCACGGGCAGTGCCGACGCATCGAACCGAGTGATGCGGCGAATTCCGGATTCGCCCGCACAAAGGCGGGACCATACCTCAGACACGCTGCACCCCAGCGGCGTGACTAGCCCAAGCCCGGTAATCACTACGCGGTGCCCGCTGCCATTCATGTGCCTCTGTGGCTAGAAGAACCGTCACAACGATTCAAGCAAACTCAGTGGACCGAGAAGTGCTGTCCGGTTAGTTGGGACCCCACTCCCGTTGTCCGTAACTTGGGGGCAAGTGGTTCACACGCGGGCCAAGCCTCAGATGCTTGGGTCCGGTTCCTTCAGCGTAGTCACAATGCTCACCCGCGTAGCGACCGTGCCAGGACTAACGAACCAATTCCCGGCGTCCGAGAAACAAACGCGTCTCACTCTCGGCCTGCATTTGTAGCCACAACTCCGAGCGCAGCGGAAACAGGGCGTGGCTGCGTCGTCCCCCGAAAAAAAGCGGGGAGCCCGTACCGAGCTCCCCGCTTTACCTGAACCGGACGCTTGCCGCCTAGCGCCGTATCCGACGACGGAGCAAGACGAGGGCGAGCGGTGCCAATAGCCACCAAGACACACCCTTGGATGGGTTCGGTGCGATATGGCAGCCATCCTCATCCTCAACCACTGCCGAAGTTTGCGTCGGGCTCGGCGTAGCCGTGGCACGAGGCGTCGGGGTATTCGTGGGAACCGCACGTGTCGCGGTGAAAGTTGCCGTTGGCGCCACGGTGTTCGTCGGGGTATTCGTCGGCACCGGTGGGCTCGTCGGAGTCGGGGTTGCCGTGGGCGGCTGAGCTCCACGTACGCAGACATTGCCCTCACGCCCACTAAAGCCGGAGATCGCCTGCCCTCCAGGCGTGCTCCCACGTGCGTTGGCCACGCCCAACGTACCACTGCCGCTCACCGTCACGTTGCACGTGTACAACACCGACCCATCCGGAATCGCACGCAGGTTACGTACGGAAAATACAATCGCTCGTACGCCAGTGCACTGATCCCCGCTGCAAGGACTCGGTTGGAAGGCAAAACTAGTGGCCTCCTTCCCGATGGCTGGGTTAACCGTGCAGTCCGGATCTCCATCCTGGTTCGCCTTCACCCGGACATTGGTATGGAACACAATGTCATTTTGCGTCCCGGCAATCTCTTGCCCGCCGGCCGCTAGCTTCACGGCAATCACTGCATCCCCAGCAGCTTCCACATTCAAATCCTCGATGTACACTGCTGGACCAGCAGGCGCCGGCCGCGGATCCGGACACGTTTGCCCCCACGCTGGCCCCACAACCAACCACGCAAGGGCCAGCGATCCAAAGCCCAACACATGGACAAGCCCGATTCGTCTCCGCATGTTTACTCCTCCCTCCAACTGATGCGCTGAAAAAACGCCCATCGTCTACCGCAAAATGCCTATCTTCGTCTAGACCCGCACCAATTTTTCCTGAATCACCACCGGCGGCCTCAGCTCGGCCGACAGCCGTTGAGTGCGTTGTTTACTCCTTTGATGATCTCGTCAATGGTGATTTCCCCGTCGCGATTCTCGTCGCCGGCACTGCACTCAGTGACAGGCCTCGTTCCGAGCGCAATGTTCACCATGCTTATCAACTCGTCGATGGTCACCTCTCCGTCGCCACCGCAGTCACCAACGCAAGCGCCGCCGGTGACCTCGACCACACCATCTTCGATGACAATCTGACTCACCGGATTCGCGGACTGGCACGGAGGCTGGCCAGACACTGGGATGCAGGTCTGGTCCACGGCAATCCGGTCACCGATCGAGAGAAACGCAGTGAACTGCGGTCGGGTAGAGTCGCGCGTCTCTGTGTACACGTGCAGGGGCTGCGGACCATTCGCTCCGGCCCCCACTCGCAAATCTATCGTGAACAGCTCCTGCGGCCCTGCTGGCAAAGTGGGAATTTCAATGGGGTTAGGCCCAGGAGTTGGCAAGGGGTCCGGACCATAGACCACGATGTTCATGAAGGGATCCGGTGTGGCACCACCTTCGGGACACAAGCAATGAGTTCGACCACCCGCGCAAGTGTAATTTTCCACAACGACCCGAAAGTTCGAAACGGCAGGGTTGCGCCGAACCGACGCTGGCAAGCCGTTTTCCCCTTCCGCGCAATCTGCAACCCGCAAGTTGGGCCCAATGTCGAGCGTAAAGGCGATCGCTGCAATCTCGTCGACTCCACCTGGCCTCGAATCTGCCGGCCCTTGCTGAAACTCCACTGGCACCGTCACCACACTCCCTGGGCTGCCGCTGGCACTTCCCACTCGAAGTCGCGCACAGCTACCAGGATCCGGGCACGGCGCCACCGTCTGACCAAACGCGGGCCAACCCAAGGTGAGCAAGGCCGCAATCAGCACCGGCACCCACCGCTTCCCACCACTCGCAAGTTCCACGAATTTCCACTCCATGTTCGCCGTTCCTCTAGCCTGAGCTCAAGCACTCGGGCAACCACTCAGCGCCCGGTTGACCGCTTGAATAATTTCGTCGATGGTGATTTCGCCGTCGCCGTTGGCGTCGCCCGGCGCGCAATTTTGCACGGAAGTGATGCCGAGCGCAACATTCACCATCAAAATTAGCTCGTCGATGGTGACCTCTCCGTCCCGGCCACAGTCCCCAACACAGGTTGCAGGTGGCGTCGGGGTAGGCGTGGGCGTCGGAGACGGAGTACCGGGTGTAGCGCCGGTCCGATTCAACAGTATCGTCACCGTCTCCAAGTCCTGACTCGTCACAGCCAGGTCGAACCACCCGTCACGATCAAAATCTCCTAAGGCAATCGCCCCAGGAGCCGGACCGACATCGAACGAAACGGGAGGTCCGAATGAGCCGTCGCCCGCGCCCAATACCACGGCTACCTTATCGTCGAATTCACCAGCACAGGCAATGTCCACTCGCGCATCTCGGTTAAAGTCAGCTCCAACGCAGCCGTTCAGTTGCACGGCTACCGGAAAGTTCCCCACGTGCTGGAAGGTAAAACCCCCATCGTTCCGGAATATGGCAACATCATCGAGGTCCTGGTTCACTACGGCCAAGTCCAGTCTTCCGTCGCCGTTAAAATCATCCAAGATCACACCCACAGGCGTATCGATGAACTCACCCTGAATTTCAGCCGACGGAGTAAAAGCGCCTGTTCCGAGCCCTGCCAGTATCGAAACCGAGCCAACGCTCAGTTCCCCCGATGTCGTACTAGCCACGACCAGGTCGAGTTGCCTATCACCGTTCAGATCGCCTGCAGCAATGGCCACTGGTCCTGCTCCAACCACAACTGGATCTGGTTGCAGCATCAACCCACCCCGGCCATCGCCCAAGAATACACTCACTGAGTCCTCCAAGTTATTTGCGGTGGCAACATCGAGTCGGCCGTCTCCATTCCAGTCATCCACCGCCACCGCAAGTGGAGCTTCTCCAGTACTAAAACCGGCAGGCGGACCAAAAACACCTGCCCCTTGGTTCAACATCACGATGACTGCATTGGCGCTGTCGCTCACCGCCACGATGTCCAGTGCCCTGTCGCCATTGAGGTCACCCAGTTTCACATTCCGAAGCCCTGCATAATCCGACAGTTCATAAGTAGACGGAGGCTCAAGAAATGTCCCATCGCCCAGTCCGAAAAATACCCCAAGCAGTTCCCCTTCAGCATCCGCGACCACGAGATCCAGTTTGCCGTCATCATCTACATCGCCTGCAGCTAGCGTTTGAAGAGCCGCCCCAGGAAACGAGGGTTCGCTCGATAGCCGCTCGAATATCAAGGTCGTATCACCCATCACGGAGCCAGCGCTCCCAAAAAAGGCGTTCACGATCCAGATCGCCTGCACAACCCTGTTCCAGCCATGCCACCACGTGCGCAGCACTGCTTCGAGCCTTTCGTTCCGTTCGCGTTCAATCTCGTCTATGTGGAAGCCGCACTATGGGGACAAGGTTCTTCGAGTGTCAAGACACGTTCCACATGGTGAAGCTTCAGGGAAAACTGGGCGGCCTCATCCCCCGTTGTACCTGGCGGGAACGGCGTGCCACTGCCTAAGGTCAAATAGCGCCAGTGGAGGACCAAGTATGATCACGGAGTGGGATGAATTCCCGGTGCATCAAACGAGCGAACCGATTGCGTTCCCTGCAACCAGCGACCGTAACTTTTACGACCGGTATTTTTTCCACGGCTATGACGTGGGGGGCAGGTTCTTCTTCGCCGTCGCACTCGGCTTTTATCCAAATCGCAGCGTGGTCGACGGTGCGTTCAACGTCGTGTTCCAGGACCGCCAGCATATTGTCCGTGCATCCCGACTGTGCACGGGCAACCGAAGAAGCTTGAGCGTCGGGCCGTTGCACGTGGAAGTCGTGGAGCCGCTGCATGCTTTACGAATTCGGGTCGACGACAACCCGTGGGGACTGCAAGGTGAATTGTGCTTTTTTCACCGCACCCCACCGATCGAAGAGCCTCGCTTCCAACAGCGTGCTGGCACCAGGCTGTGGATGGACTATACGCGCATGACGCAACACGGCCGCTGGAGCGGCTGGCTTCGGGTGCAGAATACTCGCTTTGACCTCGACCCGGAAAACACGTTGGGCGCGCGAGACCGCTCGTGGGGAGTGCGGCCGGTGGGCGAGCCAGAAGGCGGTAGGCCCACTTTGCCCTGGCAGTTTTTTTGGTTGTGGGGACCCTTTCATCTTCCCGATGCTTGCGTGCATTTCGCCCTAAGCGAATACGCTGACGGAACGCGATGGCACGAGTACGCGGCATTGATCCACGACCCGGTCACACAGGACGAGCGCCCGCCGAGTCGCGAGGGCCGCGCGGAGTATAAACTCAACCTCCGCCCCGGAACCCGCCAAATCCGCAAGGGTGAGTTTCTGTTCACGTGGGACAACGGGCAGCAAATGAACATCACCCTGGAGCCGATCCTGCACTTTTACATGGCCGGGCTCGGTTACGGCCACCCCGAGTGGGGCCATGGGCGATACGTGGGTGATAACGTAGTGGCGGGAGAGGTCTGGGATTTGACGACGATCGATCCGGCTGTGCCCCTGTATTTTCACGTACAGTCACTCGCTCACATCCGGACCAGCTCGAGTGAGGGTGTGGGGGTCCTCGAGCAGCTCATGATTGGGCCACACAGTCCTACCGGGCTCACTGGGCTTTTCGATCCCGCGTCCGAGTAGCTTGCCGCGATGCCGATGAGAAGGCAGCTTCGTTCAGGGTGACTCGTCAGGGTGACTCGATCGAGGAGCCACGAGCTTCTTTAGCTGCGCGCAACGTATCCGGAATCGCCCGGAGCCACCCAGACAACAGGGCGAGGACGAGCACCAGATCGAACAAGTGGGCCATCGCCGCCGAGGCAGGGAAAGTTAGTGCCCCATAAAAGTCGGCGAGTGCGCGGCCAGCCAAAACGATCAAGGCAACCCAAACCACAGGCATGTGCCACTCGGGTTTCCGCGCACAGCCGAGAAACACGAGGGCAAGCGCCAACTCCGCGACCAGGAACGCACTGAGGACAGGGTCGACAGGAGTCGGACACGGTGTGTCACGCATCGTCAACGCCACACAGCCTCCGAACCATGCCCAAGCCACACGCAACACGGCGCTAACCGCCATCCCGTAAAACACTACGGCCATTTTTGCCTCGCACCGGCTCTAGAGCCCGATAATCCCTTCGCCTCGTCCGCTGCAAGAGCGCCCCCCAGCGGCACAAACGAATGAATTCGCTGGCGGACACGTCTGTTCATTGCCGTATCGACCGAACCCCCCCCGGGTGTGAGATCGCAATCTCTTTTTTACCTATCCTACTCTTGCTAAGGAAAAGGCCGTGCCGAGCCAAGCGCCCTCTAACAAAGCAAATTCATCAGTACTCTCGTGGGTGCTCGTGCTGGGGGTGTTCGGGGTGGTTGGGCTTGGCCTTTGGTATTGGACTTCGGCCAGGGATACCTCGATTCCAGCAGGTCCGGATGCTTCTGATCAAACTGAGGATTACCGGGCTTCTGCGGCCACGCGCGCGGAACAACGATTGAAGGAGTTGCGCGCTGCCCACGAATCTGCTGGTGGTACTTCCCTTCAAAGTGGGAGGCAAGCTGGTGCTGCTGGGCAAGCGGAGGGAGGCCAGTTCAAGGTACCTGCAAGAGGGACGGGCACGACCACGAGCGCAAAGGTGAAACCCAAGGCTGGTGCCTCGGCAGCGGGCGAAGCAGGTGGCGGCGCCATGGAACAGTTGGAACACGACGAACCAGACCCGGACGACATCCCCGCCCTCAAACGTATGGCTTTGGAGGACCCAGATCCCGACCGGCGCCTTGCTGCAGTGACGTTGCTCGGGGCTTCCGACGATCCCCAAGCAATTCCTATCTTGGCGGAGGTTTTGAAGGATCAGGATGAAGAAGTGCGACTTGCGGCCATCCAGTCCCTAGCAGACATGACAAGCGAGGTTCCCATTGAAGTTTTAGGAAGCGCCGCACTGAACGACCCTTCGCCCGACAACCGTTACGAAGCGCTCGAAGCGCTAGCGGACTTAGGCGGACCTGCAGCTCGGCCTTACCTTGAACGGGCGCTCCACGACCCCGACGAAGACGTCGCCTCGCTCGCTGAAAGTCTTCTGGAATTGGACCGTGAAAGTGACGAGGGGCCCGGACAACCCAACCAAGCCCCTATGGTCGAACAACGTTAGACCGGCCGCGCTTTTACGATCCTCCGCAAACGCCTTCGCGCTTGCACAACTCAACGCGTTTTTTGGACATCGGCCGCCCGCACGCCGCGGCTTCCAATCGCTTTGGGGCTCACGGCAGGAACGACAACCCACGCACGGTCGTCGAACCTCACGACCAACTCACCCAGTCGCTCTCCTTTCGCTACGGGCGCTGTGACCACGGACGGCAATTGGAATAGCACTTCTACCCGCCCATCTGTCCCTTTACGGCGAGGGATGCGCACCTCCTCTGCAGCGCTCGGTACCACGAACGGTTCCACACCCCCTTCCACGAAAACTCGAACACCGAGCAACTCCCCAGCTCGAACGACCGTAACAGGCTCATATTCGGCGCGGACTTGCTGGAGATTCCCGATGAGGTTTTCCATGGCCAAAGCAACGTCTTCGACTCCCAGCCTCACGGCAACCAGCGCCATCCCATCTTGCTCGCTTACCAGCGCACCGAGCCGCTGGTAAAGCCGCGCCCGCCGGCGCGAATCCCGGAAACGATCGTAAAAAGCCCAAACGCCCACATCGCTTGGCGGCATGTGGCTGTTCGCCACAACAATGCGCCCTTCATCGAAGGGAAAGCCCCGCAGCGTGCCCCACTGACGCAGCTCTTCGTGTTCCCGCCACAGCACGGCTACTAGGCGAGCGAATTCATAAGCTGTCGTCACGTTGCCCGAAGCTTCGCACGTCAAACCCGTCACCCGCGTTGACGTAAGACCCAAGCGCTGAGCCCGCTCGTTCAACGCTTCGACCGCATTGTCCCGCGAGCCCCACATCGCCTCCGCGGCAACGGCAGCGGCCAAGTCACTGCGGGACAATAGAACTGCTTTGAGTAAGTCCGAAAAAAGGTACGTTTTGTTCGCCGCGAGCCGTAGCGGCTCCCCTGGGCGTGAGCCTAATTCGTTAAGCGTGTGAGCATCGACGCTCACCGGAACATCGAGAGGCAACATCCCGAGCTGGGCCTGCTCCAGTGCCGACAAAAGAACGAGCAATTGGTACGCTGCACCTGCTGGTTGCAGCTCCTCTGCTCGCTCACCGAGCAAAAGGGCACCCGTGCGCAAATCCACTACTGCCCAACTAGATGCTTGTGACCTCGAGACTGCAACCGCCCCGCTGACACAGAGAACCAACCCACGCCGCACCAACCAACCGAGCCACATGGGCTCGCCCCTATCACAGTCGTTCCCCTTTGTCAGCGAGAACTCCGACCTTCGAGCGCTCGAATAGCCGCGGGCTGGCCCGCGCTGCGAATGTCTTTGCGAAGCCGTTCCACCTGGCTCTCAAGCAGTGCGTCGGCGCGGGCAAGTAACTCGGGGTCCTGGGTGTACTTCTCGACCATGTAAGCAAGGTCTCCCAAATCGTGCAGAAGCAGTTGCACCGCTCGCTCCCGTTCGGCATCACCGCGCAGCTCCTGGATGAGCTCCAAAACCAAGTCCTCGATCTCCGAACCCTCGATTTCCAGGGCGAGGGCAAATGCCCGCGCAAGGCTCAGGCCACGCGTTGCCTCGCGATGAGCCGCCCTTAGGCAACGCCGCAGGTGTTCCAACCTCTCGGGGTGCAACTCTCGCTCTAGCCCTAGGGGTCGATCTTTTCGGCCCCGCAGCAAACCGGCCACCAGCGCGAGAGCGCCGAAATGGCGCGATTCATGTTGCGCCATATCGAACCAAAACGAACGGAGTTCTTCTGGCTCGGAGAACAGACTTTCGAACTTGCAGTAAAGCTCCATCGTCTGTCGTTCGAGTTCCATTGCGTCACGAATCAACGTGCCGACATCGCGTTGACGTGGAGGGCGAGATCGACGTGCTGCAGGCATACTGTGCCGCGTATCACGCCGCTCGGTCTTGTGCCAGGTGATTCCCACACTCCTCATACCCGCTGGCCAGCACTCGGCGGCCTCGCCAGTGATCTACTTCCGTCAAGGCGGGCCGAGGCTAAGGTAGGTCGCCTGTAAAGGAGGGAAAGCGGCCATGGCGCTTAAAGACCGACACTGCACGTCCGTGCGCGCTACGACCCCCAAGGTTCCAGTCCACGAGTTCGGCGAATTCCTCGCCGAGCTTCCAGGATGGCAAATCGTGGATGAGCACCATTTGTACAAGCGATATCCGTTCCCCGATTTTGCCTCGGCCTTGGCCGCGGTCCAACGTGTGGCGGGAGTTGCCGAGGCAGAAGGCCACCACCCGGATATCACCCTGCGGTGGGGTGAGGTCGAGCTGCGGATTTGGACGCACGTGGTCGATGGCCTTACGGAGAATGACTTCATTCTCGCAGCCAAGTGCGACGGGGCCATTCACGGCGGCTAGGTTCACGGTCGCGAGGAAGCGCAGTGGCCAACTCGTGCTCGATCCCCCGCGCCGACTGGCGGCAACCAGCCTCCGGGGCTGCTACTGCACTACCCTTTTGAAGCCGGTTCCGTCCCGCGCGGCCTTTCCCTTGTCTGGGCCACCGACCCGCGCAAGCTGCGCGGGGAAAAACCCCTTACGAATCTCGCGGGCACTCCTTCTGAGCCGACTCCACTCAGTGGGCCACATTGATGAGGTGCGAAATGGTAAACACCTCCTCGATGTTGCCGGGTGCATAAGGAGAGCGGGCATTCGGCCCTTGATTGAAGTACCAAGTATTCGGGTCGGGGGATGCAGGGCCAGGAATCATAATCACCGTTGCGTGATTCATCTGGGTGTCGATCATTGTGGCCGACGTAAACCCCATCTCGTCCTCATACACGAGATCCGAACCCGGTGCCTGCTTGCGGAAGGAAAAGTACTCGATCCAAACTTTCCACAACTCGCCGCGTTTATCGTAAATGTCCGAGGCTAGGACGACCCAGGCTTCGGCATCGATGTACAGTACTCTTTTCCCATAAGCGTATTGGGGAAGTTTCGTGATTCCTTCGATCACGTACACCTTGCGCTTCTCCCAGTTGTCGCAGAAAGCAAAATCGGCTCCCCCTTCGCAGCGCTGCGGCCTGAAGTGCTCGCGGTGCAGCACCCCAAGCATTTCTTTCACTCCCAGAAGTTTCCATTCGCTCCACGCAATGTGTCCGCTGTAACCCCAGAAGGAGTCCTGGTCGGCATCCTGCCCAAACAATGCATCGCTTCGCTGTGCTGTGGACATGCGTCGCACCCGACGCACCGCCGGGACGTAGAGCCAACTGTCGTCCTGCCGCGAAGCATCGATGTAACGGAAATACAGTCCACCCACGCCCTTCATATCGTACGGCGCAACTACCGGTGCCAACAGCTCTTTGTATCGGATTCCGTCGGGGTTCGGCATTTCCGGCTTCGGGTCGACGAACAATCGGCCATTATAATAGAGGCGACGCATATCGCCGATCGTGAACTCTCGGTCGGGTACCATCGGAGCAGTATAGGTCAGGGGCCCGCTCGGCACTTGGAAATCTCGCATCAGTACATCGTCCGTGATCAGGGGCTTGTACTGGTAGTTCCACATGATCTTGATGGCCGCATCGGGATCGTTGACGTCGATGTTGGGAAACGGCATCCCGGCAACGTAGTTCTCCAACCGGTTACGGTCGGGAGAAAGCCGCACTTGCGCGGAATATTTCTCCGTCGCCTCACGATACCGGCGAGGCCACTCCACCCGGCGCGGCGCCACGATGTGAAGCTTCATTCCATGTTCTACGCACCAACGCACGCCGGGACCGATCAAATCAGCAGCCTTAGCCACATTCTCCTTGGTGATGACATCGCCCGGCTCGACGTCCGCCAACGCCGTCAGCGCGGTGCAAAGCACGATCGTAGCAATTCCAGCCCGCATGAGAGCCTCCTCGTGCCACTAAAACTGAAGTGTGAACTTGATCCCAGTTTCCGTGCGGCCTCGGTTTAGGCCGCCAACGCCCCAAGACTCGAAGACCGGATGGTCTGTCGTGTTGATGAAGAACCTCTGCGAGAAGCTGAGAATCGCATGGTTGGTGATAAAGTAGTCGAGCAACAGCATCACCTCTTGGTTGTAGCTGTTCACCGGATCCAACAAATAAACGACGAACGGGACGATCTTTCCACCCTTGTAAAAGGTTGTGGCCGTAAGGGTCAGAAGCAGCTCCCAGTCACGCACCTTATCGATGTAGGCAAGCTGCCCAGGGCTTCCGGTCGTGGCCACACCGCTGGTGGAAAACTGCCCGCGAAAGCCTTTCCCTTGCCCGCTACGGGCGCACGGAGGACGCTCCTGCGGATCGCGACAGGCAATGTCGGGATTATCCAGCAAATAGTGCCAGAAAAACTGCCCAAGGATGAGGAATGTCGCCTTACGGTTCAGGGGGCGAATCCAGGTCGGGCGGTCGAACCCGATCATGCCCTTCCACATGTCGCGCTTGCTAACTCCGTAAACGTCGTTGGCCAAAATCGCGAACGGGGAGGTGAGGCTAAAGCTCTTGGAAGCGTCGAGAAAGGGCACCCCGAACTCGTAAATGGTTTCGACTCGGTAAACCGTTTGCGTGTACTCCTCTTCCGCGTAGTTAGCCGAGAGGCCTACAGCATGGACGTACGGAGCAATGAATTCGAGCGGAGCCTCACCGCGCAAAACCGCGGCTCTGGCCTCGCGTGGATCCAAAACGGCGCGGAACGAGGCAGCATTAGTACCGTCGTCCCCCGGCCAGCGTTGGTAAAAGTAGTTCAAGGTAAACTGGAGCCCCTCGGGCAGGATTGGCGTCTCCGAACCGGTTACGGCGCTGAACCTCACTCCCACTTGGCTATTGTCCCCAGGGTCCCGCACGTAATCACCCTGCTGAAACAGGCGGGTTCCGCGGTACAACTTTGTGATGGGTCGCTGGTAGAAGCGGCTCAGAATCTGAAACAGGCCGCGACCTCCATCCGGCGGCGAGCGAGAATCGGTCAGGGGGTTAACGATCGGAGCACTCCACGGCCGAGGCAGAAACGCTTTTTTTGCCGGGTACCAATCCCCGGGATTCCAGTAAAATTCGACAAACGCATTGTTCAGGGGCCCAACGCGGTCGATGTCCCACAGCCCCTTAATGATCCAAAGGGGAATGCGCAGCTCATCCCACGTCTCCTGCTGGAGGTGCCAGGACAAATCTAAGGGATTGACGCGATCGAGCATGCGGAAATTATCAGTTTCCCCCCAAACGATCTGTTGGCGACCAAGACGGAAGCTCAATGGCAAGTGCCTGAGTTTGAGATCGAGGTACGCTTCGCGCAAGCGGTTTTCGAAGCGAAGCCCCTGGCGCGTTCGCGCTGGCAAGTCGCTCAAGCGTAACCCGATAGGGAGCCCATAGATGTCGTTCTGCTCGAAGCCAGGAGTGAGGTCGTACACACTGTCGTACACACCGCGATAGAGGAGAAACAGTTTGGCACGCTCGATGCCAGGAATTTCGAGAAGGTCTGCCAACCGGCCTCGCTCGAGCAGGTTGTAATCCACGCGCAACTTGAACGTGTTCCGCTGTTGGACCAAACCCCACGTTTCCACGTCCGGCGAGCGGAAGAGCTGCTGGGCGCTTGCGTTGCCGCTAATCTCTAGGGGCCCGTATCGTGGGAGGGCCCAAACCCTCCCAGCCCAGAAGAGAGCGGCACATAGCAGGAACGCTCGTTGGCTTGTGCGCGCCATCCACTACCTCCTCGCCGGGGCCTTCGTGCATCAAGCGTGCCCCCATGGACTAGGAACTACCTTGCTGCCTCTGCGCTTGGGTTTTCACATAGTTTACCCATGCTGGGAAGACCTCCTTTCACCTTTCGGAAACGAGGCAACCAGCCTCATCGGACTTGCGCCACACGAATCATCTTGGGTAACGAACGGCCATGGCTCAGAAAGTTACGGGAGGGTCCCTTATCGCCCGGATGCTCAGGGCAGAAGGGGTCGAAGTGTTCTTTGGTATTGTAGACGGCACCTACACCCACCTCTTTGCCCACTGCGTGGAGCAAGGGATGCGGATGTACTCCCCGCGTCATGAGGCCGTAGCCGCGCACATGGCCGGTGCCTATGCCCGTCTTACGGGGCGACTCGGGGTCTGCATTGCAAGCAACGGCCCCGGCGTGGCGAACATGTTACCCGGAGTGGCGGTAGAGCAAGCTGAGGGAAACCGGGTACTCCTGCTGACCAGTTGCCGTCGCACTGGCATCGCCTATCCCGACCGCGGTGGCACCTACCAGTGTTTCGACCATGTGGCTGTAATCCGTGGTATGGCCAAGTGGTCGCAAACTGTGGCCTCAGCCGACCGCTTGCCCGAACTCCTGCGAGAAGCCTTGCGGCAGTGCTTTACAGGACGGGCAGGTGTTGTGCATCTTGACGTGCCCGAGAACATCATCAACGGGTTTTGCGACGATGCACCTATTTGGCCGCCTTCGGCCTACCGCAGCGGGGGAGCACTCGAGGCCTCACCGGACTTGCTCGACACGGCAGCGGAGTGGCTAGCGCAAGCACAGTTACCACTCGTGCACGTTGGCGCGGGGGTCATTTACGCGCAGGCGTGGAACGAGCTGGTTGATTTGCTGGAAGTTCTTCATGCGCCCCTAACCACTTCCTGGAGCGCGCGGGGAGTGGTGTCCGAAGAAAACCCACTGGTGTGGCCAATGACCTACATTGAAGCGTGTACGGAGCTAAGGAATGCTGCCGACCTAGTCCTCTGCATTGGGTCAGAAGTGGGCGAAACAGATTGGTGGGGCAAGCCCCCCTACTGGGCTCCGCGAGGTCGCCAACGATGGATCCAAATTGACATCGACCCAACCCGTATTGGGCGGACACGTCCCGTTGACCTTGGGATCGTGGCCGACGCGCGTCGGGCCCTAGCGGGACTACTAAAGCGCCTACGCTCGAAGCTGAGCGGTACTGCTTTGAAAGAACGTGCCCTCCGGGTCGAACGCCTAGCGGCGCGCAAGCAGCAACAGAGGCAAGAACTCGACCAGGCGCTCGAGAACCGTAGCGCCCCCATGCTGACCGCTCACGTGCCCGTGGCCTGCCAAAAGGTGCTCGGGCCTGATGCGATCACCGTCTTGGATGGCGGGAACACAGCGGTGTGGGGCCATTTTTACACCACACTGCGACGGCCCAACAGCCTCCTCACCACCGCTCATTTTGGGCACCTAGGCGCCGGAGTCGGCCAAGCCCTCGGTGCCGCCATCGCTGCCCCCGATCGGCCAGTGTATTGCATCATTGGCGACGGGGCGATGGGCTACAACATTCAAGAAATCGAAACCGCCGTGCGATACGGGCTTCGCCCGCTCTACCTTGTGTGCAGCGACCGCCAGTGGGGGATGGTGAAAATTAACCAGATGATCGCCCTTCAACCCTTTCGCGAGCAACTCCAGCACGCACTGGGACCCGATGGATCGCGGACAATCGAAACCGACTTTGTGGATACAGACTGGTGTCAGGTGGCTCAGGCCATGGGAGGTTACGGAGAACGCATTTCCCATCCGAGCGAACTCGAGCCCGCCCTTGGCCGCGCCGTAGCCAGCGGGCGTTGCGCCGTCCTTCACGTGGAGGTAGACCCGGTCGCTCATTTGTTCGCT
>BEIG01000085.1 GCA_002898795.1 bacterium HR30
CTCCACATCCCCCTGCGGCATCGGCACTCGTAGGGAATGGGCCCTCGTACAGATAGACGCCCGCCTCTCCTCGGGCGCTGGTCACGAACACCCGGTCGCGTGGGTCCACGAAAATACCCCCAGCCGTG
This sequence comes from bacterium HR30, assembly GCA_002898795.1. Taxonomy (GTDB): domain Bacteria; phylum Desulfobacterota; class Binatia; order HRBIN30; family HRBIN30; genus HRBIN30. Next base: position 129 of record BEIG01000085.1, read on the forward strand.
CCAATGTTCACGTCAATCTTGCAGTAGCGCGGATTCGGTACGTCGAGCGGCGGGAACCATACGATGAGTTGCCCGTTTGACGGACCATCGGCCTTGTTCCCGATGTCGGTGGTCAACAGCCGCCCGTCACGGAGAAAGCCGCACCCATAGTTGTCGGGCGTATCGGTAGAGGGCTGATACGTGGGGACATAGCGCGTGAGCTGCGTTGCCGAGAGTCCTCCTACCCGGCGGCCGTGCAACTGAAATAGTCCCCAGCCCGGCGGGGGATTTGGCTGGTTGGTATCTTCCCCGGCGATGAAACGCCCGGAACCATCGGGGAGAAAACAAATTTGGCCGTTGATGTCGCGCCCACTTGCTGGAGCATCCGCGTGACTGGGAATCACCACCTGGCTGGCGCCGCGTAGCGGCGCGTACGCGCGCAAGCGATTCCCTTCGGGAGCAAACACAATCACTCTGTCTGCTTCCTCGGTTGAGCCTTCGTCGTCATCCCCACAGGCGGTTACCAGCAGGGCAAGGATGGCGAGCACCAACCTCCATCGGCTCCACTGAGCGCCCATAGGCGGCGTTCAAAACACACCTCCCGCCGCCTTGTCAAACGCGTCGCTTCAGCAGCAGGACTCGCCTCAGGACTCCGCACCCGTGCCAAACTTCGGGCGGGCCTCGCTTTTCTGAACGAGCGGAAGCCCCTCAGAGCCTCCAGTCACTGGAGCCATCTCTCCCCGTGCAAGCACCCGAAAGCGGTGACCACTCCACGACACGGTGTTCCCGAAAAAAGCGCTCGCCCACAAAACGCTCAACAAAAGATCTTTCAACGGAATCAGGCAGAGGTCCGCCGGGCGTAAAGGCACTTGCAGGAAGCGCGACGCAACCGTAGCAGCTACGGTGAGACGCAAACCCAGCAACCCCGCCGCGACCATCCATGCTCGCCAATCACCCCAGTGCAAACCTAGATTAAGGAGCGCCCAGAGAAAGCCGTGAGTCAAAACTAACGCGAAGTAGCTGCCCCCACGAACGCTACGATAAGTACGCGACCAGCGGAGCTGGTGTTCAACCAGTCGCCTCCAGGTGGGCACGGCAAGGTACGTGTCCACGAGTAGGGGCGAGATCTCCACCTTGAAACCCAGACGGCTTACGAGGTTACCCAGGAAGAAGTCGTCTGCCAGATAGCGGGCGAGAGATAAGAAACCCCCGATCCGCTCGAGGACTTCCCGTCGAACCGCCATGGTGGCGCCAAAAGCGTAACGCGTGGTCTCGACCACCCGGGCAACGAACACGCTCGGAGTGAAATCCGTGTTGACAAACAACGCCTCGACCGCTGCTGGCCACCCGCCAACGGGCCGTGCTCTATAGGCGCAGGTCACCACACCCACTTCTGGGCGTACAAGATCCGCCACAATGGTGCGCAAGTAATGCGGCGGAACGCGAATGTCGCTGTCAGCAATGACTAGGTAATCGTACCGCGCCACTCGATAGCCATTTTGTAGGTTGCTCACTTTGTAGTTCGGGCCGTAAATTCTGGAATCGACCACCAACTCGATGTCCACCTGGGGGAACGAACGCTTGAGCTCCCGGACGACGCCGATTGCCGGGTCGGCAGGATCCGCCACGGCAAACACCACCTGAAATCTCGGATAATCTTGGCGACAAAAGCTGGCCAAGTTGTCGAACAGCTCGGGCTCAATTCCCTTCAGCGGTTTTAGGATCGTGACACCAGGCAACTCTGCGTCGGGCAATCCCGAAGTTACCCGTCGTTCCGAAAAGAATTTTCGCGCGCACCAGTAACTCGCCACATAGTAACAAGCGGACACGAGGAGACCCGCTGCCACCAAGAATTGCAGCGCGAAGGCGACGTAATCTGTCATGCGCGCTTCCTCTTGACCAGCCGGTTAAGCACGGAGGCAAAAAAAGCCCGCTTCGCGCGGGGGAAACGAACCATGAAGCTTACCTACTTGAGCTCGACCGGTTGGTCAACCTCACAGGCCTTCACTCAAACCTGAACCCGTGTGCTTCGAATATCGGGTTCCACCACGTGAGCGTAAGGGCCCGGGAGTGCCCGACATGGAGCCCTCCACAGTGTGCGAGCTCGGGGAAACGCTGAGTGCCGACTGCCCCGTGAGAAAAAACTTGGTCCTCCAATTCCCGCGACCTGCCTTTGAAAGAACCAACCGGCGGGTGGGGTCAAGCAGGATGCCGTGCCGCGCTTGGGCCGGCCTCATTCCACTTCAGCTTGTGGCTGCGCCCTTTCTCTTCCCCTTTCTTTTCCACCCGCTGCTTCTAAGAGGGGAGCCATGCCGCTCACAAATGACAGGAGCAGAGGGGCTACGTCGGATTCCAGGCTTTGGGCAATGACCTTGGCTTGGTGCCTGACCTGTATCCTACCACTCCACCTCGCACGCGCAGCGGACAAGCCGGTTACGCGGGTAGAGTTTCGCAACCCCGCGCAAAAAACTCTTCGCCACTGGCCCGTTGCGGTCAGCATTCCGGTGCCGCGCGAACTCGTGTCTGGAGCGCCTCGCTTCCACTTGGTGCAGAACGGGGGGCAGGCGGTACCGACGAGGGTGCAAGTGCTTGCGGGTGGCAACGATCGGTTGCCGCAGTGGGTAAGGCTGCATGGCCAAGTGGACTTAGCGCCTGGGAGCACCACGCGGCTCAACGTGCACCGCGGTCCGGATGACGTAGCTAGCGCCGGACGGGTCACCGGAGCAGTAGAAATAAGGGAACTGCGCGACCGCGTCGAGGTTCAAAACGGCACGCTACACTTCGTGCTTCGACGGCAGTCAGAACTTTGGATTGACAGCCTCTCTTGGGATAAGCACAAGAGCGGCGCAGTTAGCCTCCGTGGCGAAGCCCGAGTAGATGGCCTGAGCGTGGGGGCGAGCCCAAAGGAGTCAATCAAGGTACTCGATTCCGGACCCGTGCGGGGACTCATCGAGATTCAGGGTCGCTACGGCAAGAGCCCGTTGCGGTATCGGCTGCGGATCGAGAGCTTTGCCAACCAGCCTGCGATCCGCGTGCAGCATACCTTCGAAGTCCACGCGGACACGAACGTGGTCCGTCTCGCTCACCTAGGTGTGGAAGTACGTTTGCCGAAAATGCATAAACCCCGAGCCGCCTACCGGTTAGAAGGTGCACCGAACCCGATTGAGAGCCCGATTCCCTTAACCGTTGCCCAACACGATAACGCTTCCTACGCCATTGGATCCAATCGGCGCCCAGGGCAACTCGCAGGGTGGTTCGATGTACACGACGGCAAGTTCGGAATCACTTTGTGGGCACGGTGGTTTTGGCAGCAGTACCCGCAAGCAGTCAGGATGCAGGGCCAAACCCTCCGGTACGATTTTTACGGTGGGACCGAGCGGCCCGCACTGGCTGGCACCGGCGCGGCCAAAACGCACGAGTTCGTTCTAGCGTTGCGGAGTACGGGAGCTGCGCCCGGAGTCGAAGAGCTGAGCCAGTTGCCCTTGCTGGGCCAAGTCGATCCACAGTGGCTCCTGGAAACCGGAGCACTCCGCGCGGCAAAGATTGTTCAAACCCAGGCTGGGCGGGAATTTTTGCGGCGGCTCTCCGACGCTTGGCCACGTGTACAGCGCAGCTACGAAACTGAAGAGTGGGATGACCGGCAAGAGGTTCAATGTCCGCAAGGCAATCAACCAGACCCCTTGGAGGTGCGTCGGCGCGGGTTTTACGGCATGTGGAATTGGGGCGACTGGAACTATCCCAAGTATCACGACACTACCAAAGGCTGCGACGCCTGGGGAAATTTGGAGTACGACCTAACCCAAGTGCTGGCTCTCGCTTACTGGCTTACGGGCAACGCACGTTTCTACGACCCCCTGGTGGCCGCCGGCCAGCATTTCATGGATGTGGACATCATTCACTACCAGCCCACTTACCCCCAGTGGGTAGGGATGAACCATCCGAAAAACCCGTTGCACTGGAGCTTCGAGCTTGGGGGCCCTGATCTTGGGCACACGTGGACGGAGGGGCTCTTGTCTCTTTACCTTCTTTCCGGCGATGATCGCGCCTTGGCTGCCGCGCGGGGAATTGGGGAGTTTCTCTTGCGCCGTGTGCGTGCGCCGCTCAAGGGGAATCCGAGGCAATTCGGCTGGCCACAAACGGCGTTGGTGGCGCTCTACGAACTCACAAACGATGCCCGCTACCTGGAAGGGGCGAAGAAATATGCTGAACTGGGAATGGAGCGCCATCAGCCAGATAAAGTTCAAGATTGGAAACTCGGCATTCTGGCGGAGGGTCTTACGGATACCCACCGGCACACAGCCGACGAAAAAATTTGGGAGTGGTTGAAGCATTACGCGCATCGCGTCGCTTCGCTCTCGACAACCACGGATGTGCGTTTGTGGCCGGCCGTGGCTTACGTGGCGTCCCTTCAGCGGGACAAGGAACTTGCCGGACGGGCCAAGGCTGTGGTGGATCGCTTGGACTTTGGTGGGTGGGCAAAGCCATTCACCATTGCCGGACGAGTTGGCTTTGCCATCCTCTCGAACCTTGGCACGCTCGCGGACGCGCCGTTGGCGCCGGCGCCAGGTGCCGTTTCCACCCCGCGTGACACCTCGGCCCCACACAACTTGTGATGCGCCATGAAGAAACCCCGAGAATCCAACGCGACGGTACGCCCCCAGCAGCGGGCGGACCTTTCCGGTGTCGCCCAAGAACGCACTCCGCCGCTACCCGACGCCCCTTACTTGCCCGGCCATTCGACTCGAGAGGATCGTCGTCGCGCTCTTGCCTTTCTCGACGCGGTTCTGCCGGACGACCCTAAGGTACCGACGAGTCCCACTGACTGGCACGGCGACCCAGCGTGGCGCCTCGGCGTGCACCTGTTTCACCATGGTTATTTCTGGGAAGCGCACGAAGCCTGGGAACGCCTGTGGCGGCGGTGCGCTCCTGGTTCGGAAGAACGCGAACTTCTCCATGTTCTCCTTCAGTACTCTGCCAGCGCTCTTCACTACCGCTGTGGCCGGTTCCATGCGGCCCGCGATGTGGCACTGCGCGCCGCCGAGCGACTCCGAAAGTTGAGGGAGAGAGGAACGAAGAAGGTCATGGGGCTCGGCCTCGCTCGATTGGCAAAGAGGCTCGACCGCCACATTGCGGCGGCGGAGCAGGCTCCTGGCAAACACTCAGCACGCGTACCTCGTGTGCAGCGTTTACCATTCTCGCGAGACAATCCCCTGATTCAACGAACGTTGGGAACGTCGCGAAACACACAGGGCCCGTCACAAAAGTTCTCTACCCGGCCATCGGTGCGCAAAAACGCATCGAGTTGCCGCTGAGCAGCATCGAGGCGGCGGACCGCTTCGTGAACTCCGTTTTCGAATTCCGGGGGACGATTGTCGAGTGGCGCAGGCGAGCCTCCCACATCGTAGGGCACCCAAGCAGATCCGTCGAACGGGGCCTCCCGCTCCGGGATACCGAAGGCCGGGTACGCGGAAGGAGCAACCGCTGGGATGCCTAAGCTCCGCACTTGGATCTCCGTCGCGTAGTGGGAAACCTGGGAGTCGTTGATGCCGGTGTGAATGAGCACTTTTTTCGGAGGTGTGTTCGGCAACGGGTCGTCGACCAGGTGGGAGGTGTAACCATTCGGTTCCGCCCGATCCCAAAGCTGCTGGATTAACCCGTAGAGAACGGCACGGTCGAGAACGCGAGGGTACGTTTGTGCCAGCACGAAGAAGAAAGGAGCGAAGTCGATACTGCGCTGCAGTAGGAAGCTATAGTTTGCCGCCCCAACCCCTAAAACACCCCGCGTAAGATTGGGAGCCAGCGCCATGAATGCCGCGCCCTCGATCGCACCTTGACTGTTCCCGTGATAGAAAAGCTCCCGCCGATCGATGATGGGCACACCTTGGAACTGGAAGGCTGGGTGGGAGTTCAAGCCATCTTCAGCCAGAAGAAGTTGCCCGAGGAGGATTTGGTTAATCAGGCTCTGCTGGAGCCGATCGACAAGCTGATTGAACCGGCTGAGATCTCCAATGATCCGGAACGTGTTGTCCAAGTCACCGTTGGACATCCCAATCCAATCCGTGGCGGCAATGATGAATCCGAAGCGGCTCGCAAGCGTTTGCTGGGGCCCGGCTGTGATTTCTCCCTCGCCGCTTCCGAACAGGCCGTGGCCATAAATCATGGGACGACCCGGTATCGGCTGTGGCCCGGAAATCGCGGAACAGGGGATAATGACCGTGAAAGGGCCTCGCGCCCAACCGTTTTGGCGGGGAACTCCAGCCTCGTCGAGATGATAAACTGCCGGTGGCCGGTCGCTCGTGAGAAACAGGGGCACTCGGTAGGTACCACGCACGCGACGACAGATGCGCTCGCTGTAGTTGTCCTCCACAGACGTCACTTCGAACTGTGGGGCACCAGGACCATTCGCAGCCAGGGCTTGATCGCGGGCTGCTAAGGCACGGCCAGTAATCGACTCTGTGCTTGCCACCACGAAATCCCAGGCCAACTGGAGGTCGTCCCGCGCCACACCGGCCCGTTCGAGACGAGCAAAGATGTCTTCGAAATGGCTCCGTCGCGCCTCGATCGCACGAACGGGAGTTTGCTCACCGTCACGCAACACCTGAAAGGCGCGGCGTGGCTGGATTTCGCGACCCGAAGGATCCACCAATTTCCTCAACGCAACAATGTACCGATGCCTTTCTTTGAGGCGGATGCCGGGGCGCAAAATCAAGGACCGGTCCAAATCGCTGGTTCCGTCCGCATCCATTTCAGCAAAATGAATGATGCGCTCGCCGCTGTCGGCATCGATGATCACGGTCGGCGAGTCGAGCTCCAGCGAACGCGGGTAGTTCCTAATCGTCGGCGCGCGGGAAGCAGCTAGGTCCACTCCTTCCGGGAACAACACCAGCATCATCGCGCCAGGACTGAACCCGTCTAGCGTGTTCCATTCCTTAGGATCGATGTGTACGCCGCGGGCGTTCGCTGGCATGGCAGCACGGGCATAGTTGACACGCCAACCCGTGGGCGTGCTGGGATCTGGTCTCAAGAACAAGGACGACGGGAAGGGATACAGGCAAACCTCTGGAACCAAGAAATCGCAAATTTGCTCGGTGCGATCGAGTTCGCACAACGGTTCGTGCGCGAACACCTCAGGATCGAAGCAGGTGCCAGGCTCGAAAGTGGCCGTGGCAGTTGCGGTGGCCGAGGGTGTGGCAGTGGCCGAGGTAGTTGCCGTCGCGCTGGGAGTGGCGGAGGCGGACACACTGGGCGATGGTGTCGCTGTAGGCGGTTGGGCCGTTTCGGTTGGGCTCGATGTTGGGGTCGAGGATGGCAATGGTATGGTTTGGGTTGCACTGGGCGTGGGTGTGACGGAAGCAGGTGCGACGGTCGGGGTAGAGGTTGGCAGTAGAGTTGGGCTCGAAGGCGCGGGTGAGAGCGTTGGGCTAACCGCGGCCGTAGGTGTCAAAAGATGGGAGTTTTCGCCGTCGTCGCCACAACCACTGACAATTAGGGGCAAGAAGCCACAAACCAGAACGGCCAAGCCTTTTGTCCACTGGCACACCACCCGATTCCTCCTTCGATGCAGGCCAACATCCCACGCATCTGGCAAATGCTTGACCTTACGCTGTTCGTTTCTTCGGCAGCGGCTTCGCGAAAAACTTGTTCAGAAAATCTTTCGTTTCCTCCAAGCACTTTGTGCAGAGCTCGCGCCGGAGTCTCCAGTTCGATGTGGAGCCGCTTTCACCAATTTCCACGGAAAACACGGTAAGGTCGGCATGGTGCTCCACTTCCACATCGCAACGGTCACAAAAGTAACGAATCATTCGCTCCTCCTTTGGGAATAAGTGGACGAAGACACGAGTGCTTCGCCAAACTTCACTCCGCTAGCAAAGCCTTGGGAATTTCTGCCACCTTGGCCCGTACGTACTCGCCAAAGCTTTTCGCTTGCGGATCCATGCGCGTGGAAGCAGCAACTCCATCGCCCAGAAGCCCCCGCACCACAAAGTTCAGGGCGAGTAAATTCGGTAGCTCATAACGTTCGATTTCCAGTGAGCGCGCTTCCGGAACCAACTGGCGAAACCGTTCGGTTGTTAGGTACTGCCGTAACCACGCGTACGCCTCGGGCCGGCGAGTCCACAACCCAACGTTGGCATTGCCCCCTTTATCTCCGGAGCGTGCCCCTACGATCAGCCCCAGTGGCACCTGCACCACCTCGCCTCCAGGTGGCGAAGGCAACGGTGGAGAAGGAACGTCAAGAGAAAAGGAGCCTTCGCAACGGACCGGTGCAATGTCGATGACCGTGTCATCCATCACCACGCGATGGGGCACCAGTTCCGAAGGAACCAAGGTGGGCCAAAATACCCCGTAGGGGTTTGCGTCCGTAGGCGGACTGGTCACGAAGAAGCCCGGGTAGTTTGCCAGGGCCATCTCGATTGCCTTGTTGGTAAACGCGCGACCGACCTTGGAGGGGTCAGGGTCCTTCACGGCTATGGTCAAATACGCGAAGGACTCTTCGTTACGGCGCGGGTTGGGCCGGTCCCAACGCACTAGGTCCACATGAACCTCGGCAAAGCGCTCTTTGCCTCCCACGAGATGCCACAACGTTTGCTGCGCGATCGCAGCCTTCTCCTCGATGTCGAGACCAGTCAAGACGAAGGTCACCGAGTTGCGAAAACCACCCAAATAGTTGATGCACACCTTCGTTGTGGCGGGTGGCGGTTCGCCCCGCACTCCAGTGACCCGCACGCGGTCGGCGGCTTCTTGTTCGAGCTGGATCGTGTCAAAGCGCGCGGTGACGTCCGGGTTCAAGTAACGGGGGCCTTGAATCTCGTAGAGCAGTTGGGCCGTGACCGTTCCAATGGAAACCAGCCCCCCAGTGCCCGGGTGCTTCGTGATCACAAACGAACCGTCTTCGTGCATTTCGGCGATCGGGAAGCCGATCCGTTCGATGTTGGGCACCTCGCGGAAAAAGGAGTAGTTTCCACCCGTACACTGGGCTCCACATTCAATAATGTGCCCAGCCACCACGGCGGCAGCCAGGCGGTCCCAGTCGTCTCGCGCCCAGCCAAAGTACCACGCGGCAGGACCAACTACCAAAGCGGCATCGGTGACTCGTGGACAGATGACCACATCCGCTCCACGCCGCAATGCCTCAGCAATTCCCCACCCCCCGAGATAGGCATTGGCGGTGACCACTTGTGCCTTCAGGTCGCGCAGCGGCATGCCCTTATCCAGGTGGCGCAACTCGTGCCCCTGCGCTTGCAACTCCGCCAATCGTGGCAGCAAATCGTCGCCTTCAATATGGGCGACCCGCACCCGAACGCCCAAGCGATTGGCAAGGGCGCGAACCGCGGCTGCTAAGCCACCTGGATTCAACCCCCCTGCATTCGACACGATCTTGATTCCGCGTTCCACACAGGTGGCGAGCACCTCCTCCAGTTGTCGGAGGAAGGTCCGCGCGTAGCCAGCCGCCGGGTCTTTTTGCCGGTCCTTGTACAAAATCATCATGGTCAACTCGGCAAGATAGTCGCCAGTCAAGACATCGATGGGACCGCCCTCGACCATCTCACGCGCGGCACTCAAGCGGTCGCCGTAAAAGCCGCTGCAGTTCGCAATCCGGAGCACCTCTTTCGCCATGACATCCCCTAAAACACCTTAGGCAGCTTGGGAGCAAGTGCGGGTGGCCTGCGGGGGCCGGCAGTGGCCGTTTGGGGGTCTGCGACAAATTGTCTCATTGTGGAGGCGAAGTGATTGAGAGAACTAATCCGCAGGAGGATGAACAGGATGCGGTGGGTCACCTTCTCGCTAGGACTCATGGCGAGTCTTGTGTTTGCTTGTGGAAGCGAGGAGGAGCCTAACTTTCGCGCGGACGGAACGCCGACGGCGACGCCCGCCATAGCTCCAACTGCAACGCCAACTCCCGGAGCGGGGGATCACTGGCATTTGATGCTCGGCTCCCACCATTTGGGCGGCGGGGAAATTATGGTCCACCTGGAGCGCGAGCCGGGCGTGGTTCTTCTAACAGATCGCGAGTGCGTAGGTGGATCTGGAGAGGATTGCGTAGGCGGAGCGGTTTTGTACCAAGGCCAGTTCCCTGCGTTCGCAAGTGTTGACGAGGATCACGCCGAAGACCATCTGAACCCCCTTTTACTTGGTACTCCCGTGGAGATGGAGATCGTAGCCTTAAGTGCCGGTGTTCGAGTGCAAATCGGGGATCGAGTGCTGGACCAAGCTGGAATGCGGGGTTTAATCGGCATAGTGCCCTTTCACACGCACGGGAGTTGGCAGCTCGTCCTGCCGTATGACGTTGACCCATCCCAAGAAACCTTCACGATCACGGTGCGGTTTCTAGCCCCGAATTCTCCGTACGAGCAGTCCATGCCACACAGACTTTCACTTCTCGTGCACACCGCATACCGTGGTTCTGACGAAACGCACCGCTCCAAGAGTCAGGTTGAATGAGGCGTAACCGCGGCTTCCCGAAAACGTGAGGTAGAGATCCCGGAGAGTTGCAACGAAAGGAGGGTAGCCAACGTGAAGATGAATTGGAGGAAGGCAGTGGCGCTTTTCGCGATGACCCCTGTGTGGTTCGCTGAGCCGGGACGGTGGGCGATGGCGCAGGACGTTAGCGCACGGTTTGACCATCGCGGTCAATGTGTGGGAGACCGCAATGGCGACGGGCAAGTGACCATCGATGAACTTGTTGCCGGCGTCAACAACATTCTCGACGGTTGCGGTTACACCCCAGTTGAAATTCGCTTTGCGGGCCACGTGGGCGACGAGCCATTTCACTGCGGTGCCACATATCCCAATGTAGGGAGGAACCTCGGGGAGTTTACGCCGTCGGATTTTCGCTTCTACATTTCTAACATTCGCTTGATCACGCCGGACGATCGCGAAATTCCCGTACTTCTCGAACAAGATGGCATGTGGCAACTCGAAGACATTGCCTTGCTCGATTTCGAAAACAAAACTTCGCCGTGTGTGAATGGAACGGTCCAAACGAATGACACCGTGCGTGGGCGCGTAGCTCCGGGCACGTACAACGGTATTCGTTTTGTTCTCGGAGTACCATTTCGGCGCAATCACGGGGATGCGTCGGTGGCACCTGCACCGCTAAGCCTGACGGCGATGTTTTGGAGCTGGCAAGCCGGCTACAAATTTCTTCGGGTAGACACCGCGTTGGACGGCTATCGGATCCACGTGGGTTCAACCGGCTGTTATTACGCACAACCAGGTGTGGTGGGGGGATGTGCTAGACCAAACCGGGCCGACATCGTCCTCCGCCCATTCTCGCCGCAAGATGATGTGATTGTCGCGGATCTCGCAGCGTTGCTTGCTGATTCCGATTTGGGTCAAAACGAAGAGGGCACACCTCCTGGGTGTATGTCCGATCCCGGAGATGACGATTGCGATGCGCTGTTCCGTAACCTCGGTGTAGACTTTGCCAGCGGTCAGCCCGTTGCGGCCTTGCAGAGGTTTTTCCGCGTCATGCAACGCCAGTGAGCGATGCGGGTGATCGGAATTGAGAAACGACGACCACTGTATTTCCTCCTCGTGGGCCTACTCGTGTACCCGGTCCAGGCATTGTACGGAACGGAGGCGCAGATGCCCTATGTACTGGAGCTTCCAACCGGGTTTCCCAAACCGAAAGTTCCGCCCGACAATGCTCTAAGCATCGAGAAAATTGCTCTAGGTCGGTTTTTGTTTTACGACCGTCGCCTCTCGGGAAATCAATCGCAGGCATGCGCCTCCTGCCATCAACAGGCTCTTGCCTTCACTGACGGACGCGCGCGCGCCGTTGGCTCCACTGGCGAGGTCCATCCGCGCAGTGCGATGAGCCTAACGAACGTTGCGTACGCCACTGCCCTCGGGTGGGCAAATCCGCTCTTGGACTCTCTCGAACGGCAAGTGTTGGTTCCACTTTTTAACGAGCGTCCGGTCGAGCTTGGCTTGACGGGAAAAGAAGAGGAAGCGTTCGACCGCTTACGAACAGATTTACGATACCAGAGGATGTTTGCGGAGGCGTTCCCGGATCAACGCGACCCATTTACGCTGGGCAATGTGGTGAAAGCGATTGCAAGCTTCGAGCGCACGTTGATCTCCGGCAACACTCCCTACGATCGGTACGTGCAAGGTCTCGACGATCACGCGCTCTCCGAAGAGGCGTTCTTTGGAGGGAGGTTGTTCTTTTCCGAGAGGCTCGAGTGTTTCCACTGCCACGGTGGCTTCAATTTCACCGCTTCGGTAACCCACGAGGGCAACCCGTTCGATGAAACGTCTTTCCAAAACAATGGTCTTTACAACATCGACGGGCGCGGGTCGTACCCGCCAGACAATACCGGCCTTTTTGAAATCACCCACATTCCCTCCGACATGGGGCGCTTCAAGGCCCCGACGCTACGCAACCTGAGTTACACCGCCCCTTACATGCATGACGGGAGTATCGCCACTCTCGAGGAGGTAATCGACCACTACGCTGCTGGGGGGCGAACGATTCACAGTGGTCCTTATGCTGGAGACGGTTCGAAGAACCCTTACAAGAGTAACTTTGTGAGAGGATTCGTGCTCACCGAAGAGGAAAAGCAACAACTGCTCGCTTTTCTGCGCTCTCTCGACGACCCCGAGTTCGTCACGAACCCTCGGTTCAGTGATCCCTTCGAGCCCTGGGCTTGCGTGGCCGACTGTAATTACGATCGCACGGTCACCGTGGATGAGTTGGTGCGAGCCGTGGGCCTTGCGCTCGGTATAAGCCCACTAGCAGTTTGCTTACCGGCGGACCCGAGCGGAGAGGGCGATTCCACGATCGACGAGCTTTTGCAAGGTGTTCAAGCCTTGCTAGCAGGCTGCCAAGGTACCCCCGGTATGACCAGGCCATGATGGCCGGAACGCAAAACGACGAAACCGAAGAGATGGGCACGGCATGGACCGCGCAGGAAAACCCTCTGGGATAACCATGTGGGCAATAAGCTTTGCCCTCGCCAGCACGCTTTACTCGTGTCATGACCGAGAAGCGGCGAAGCCATCGCAGGTGGCTCGACAAGATTCGCCCCCATTAGGCATCCGGGTCAGCATGGACCAACTACACGCGTGGGAAGGCGTGCCGCCAGGGTGGAAATTCACTCATCCCGCCGGCGACCCCGCTGCTGGCCGCACGGCGTTCGTCGAGCTTGGCTGTTTTAAGTGTCACAAAGTTGCAGGGGAAAACTTTCCAGCCACGCAAGAGAGCGGCGAGTTTGTAGGCCCGGAACTGACGGGGATGGGGGAACATCATCCCCCGGGATATTTCGCTGAGGCGATTGTGAATCCTAACGCCATCTTGGTCGATGGCCCAGGATACCTTGACGAGCGCGGCGCATCGCGAATGCCAAACTATCCCGACATGACCGTCGAGCAACTGGTGAACCTAGTGGCGTACCTCGCAAGCCTGAAAGGCAGTAGCAGCCACGGCGCAGGCCCAGAGGGCGAAGCACATGAAGCCACAGCCCATCATGAGCACCACGGTCACCACCACGGAGACGCGGGCAGGCCTTCTACCGACCCAGACCGGTTGAGCTATTTGGTGCAAGCCTTCGAAGTCGAGGACGAACGGATCGACGATTTCTACCGCTGGTTCGATGCCAGAAAATTCGAGGACGTGCCTGGTTTGGTGCGGATCGACACCTACGCAAGTCGCGAGCGAAACGAAGGGCGCCACCGGCTGCTTGTTTTGCTTGGGTTTGAAAATGACGGAGCACTAGAGAGCTTTCGCAAACAGAAAGATTCCTTTCCCCTGGGGTCGTTTGTTCGACCGGTTGAACAATTCCTGCTTGAAGGGCCAGCACTATATCGCGCCGCTCAAATGAGCGTGCCCTAGGAATTCGACCGTTCCGAGCGCGGCGGGGAGAAATTACTGCACAACCTCATGGGTGGGCTTGCGGGAAGAACCAACTCGGTGGCAAACCCAGCAGCAAGTGACGGAGTGAAACCGTGGCCTCGAAGCAAGTGGAAGGAGGGCAGAGTGCATGGCCGGACGGCTCGAGGGAAAGGTGGCAGTCATTACTGGCGGTGGGAGTGGCATTGGCCGCGCAACCACGCTGCGCTTTTTGTCGGAAGGCGCCTGCGTTGTGGTTGCGGACTATAATCCTGCCTCTGGGGAAGAAACTGTTTCCCTGGCAAAAGAAGAAGGGTACGGCGATCGAGTGTTGTTCCTGCGTACGGACGTAGCAGAAGAGGCACAGGTCGTGAGCGCACTGCAAGCGGCAGTTCAGCGCTGGGGTCGACTCGACTGCGTGTTCAACAATGCAGGTGTGGGTGGAGCCTTTGGCCCGATCACGCACATCACAGTGGAAGACTGGGACTACACGTTCGCTGTGCTCGTCCGCGGCGTGTTCCTGGGCATCAAACACGCCGCACGCATCATGAAAGCGCAGGGTCAAGGAGGCACCATTATCAATACAGCCTCCATTGCCGGCCTGAGCGGGGGCGACGGGCCACAGGCGTATTCAGCCGCCAAAGCAGCGGTAATCAATCTTACTCGAGCCACGGCCATTGAACTGGCGCCGTTTCGCATCCGCGTCAACGCGATTTGCCCAGGAGGGATACTCACTCCTTTAATCCACCGCGGAAACCCCGAGCCGCTGCGCGCGTTTTTGCAAAAGTTTCAGCCGTGGCCCGAGGCGGGCCAGCCAGAACATATCGCTGGCGTGGCATTGTTCCTTGCCTCCGACGATGCTCACTTCGTTACTGGCGCGGCTATTGTCGCGGACGGTGGCGCGACCGCTTGTGGCGCTTTCGCGGCGCGGCATCTGCGAGATGGCTCGCCGTTACCTATGGAAGGACTTGTCGGGGTCGACCGCGGAACGACGGGAGAAATGCCCGTGTTGCGGCCCTTGTCTGGCGGCGAGTAACGTTACCGTTACTCGGACTGTGGAGTTACCATGGACGAAGCCGAGGCCCGCGCTTGGTCCATCCTAACCACAGGCATTTACATCCTGACCACTCGAGGCGATGGCCGCGGGCACGGAATGTCTGCTTCGTGGGTGACGCAGTGTTCGGCGAATCCCCCTTTGCTCGCAGCTGCTGTCGGTCGAAGCAGCTACTCGCACGGCTGGATCCTCAGTCAGGGAATATTCGGCTTGAATGTGGTAGGGCAGCGCTCGAAGAAGCTGCAGGACTATTTTCACTCTGCCGCTGCCCGGCGAGCCGGGAATCTTGACCAGGTGGAGTGGTTTTGGTCTCCCCGTGGCGTGCCGTGGCTGCCCTTGGCGCTGCTTTGTTTAGAATGCTGCGTTGTGCAGGCAATCTCCGTAGGTGACCGCACGTTGTTCGTAGCATCGGTGTCAGCCCGGCGCTGGGGCGAGCCTGACGTGCCGCTTACGTCCCACGACCTACCGTACGTGTTTGTTGGAGAGGTTCGCCCTGCAATGCGCCGGCACTCGAGATTCCTGGGATGGAGCTGACGATGAAATATCTTTCCAAAGTGTTGTTCGTCAGCGTGGTTTTTGCGACCACGCATCCTCAAGCGGCCAGTGCTGGCCGACTGGGCTTCGTCGGCAATTTTGCTGACCCAGAAAACATTTACCACCTGCGCGGTGCCCATGGTGTGGCAGTGAGTCCAGACGGTCGTAACGTCTACGTGGCGAGTTTCG
Source organism: bacterium HR30 (assembly GCA_002898795.1). Lineage (GTDB taxonomy): Bacteria > Desulfobacterota > Binatia > HRBIN30 > HRBIN30 > HRBIN30. The sequence continues at coordinate 15,716 of BEIG01000085.1, forward strand.
ACGACAACGCGCTCGTGGTCCTTGGGCGAGACATTCTCACCGGTGGGTTGACTTACTCGCAAGCACACTTGGACCAAAGAGCCGAGGTTCAGGGGCTCTTTCGACCCGTGAGCGTCGTCGTTTCCCCAGATGGTGCCAACGTCTACGTCGGAGCATTTTTTGGCGACGCCGTTGCCACCTTTGCACGAGACCCAGCCAGTGGTCAGCTCCAATTTCTGGAAGCCTTGTTCGGTGGGGCCCTTGGCCAGCGTGGGCTCACTCAGGTGCATGGCTTAGCGCTGTCTCCGGACGGGCGCGAACTATTCGTGGCTAGTTACGGGGACAACGCAGTTACCGTCCTGCACCGGGACGAAAGTTCTGGCAGGCTGAGTGTTCTTCAGACACTGCGCGAGGTGAGCGACGGTGGCGAGGTGATCGGACTGGTTCGCCCTACAGCCGTGGCCGTATCGCCCGACGGCTCTCACCTGTTTGTTACCGCAGGGGGTTCCGGCAGTCTGGTCCACCTCAGGCGTGACACGAAGTCAGGAGCGTTTGTTTCAGAGCAAACGTTCTTCGATGGAGTTGACGATGTATCAGGACTCGATGGTGCAATTTCCGTGGCTGTGTCGCCCGACGGCCAAGATGTTTACGGCCTTGGCACGAATGGTGTGGCACATTTTCGCGACATGGGCGGTGGCCGCTTTCGTTTCATTCAGGCCTTCTCGGGAGAAGAAGTGGTAGGGCTCGGTGAAGGCTCGGGACCAACGGAAATAGCCGTTTCTCCTCAAGGCTCGGCGGTTTTGCTTACCCGAGGTGGCGATGACACGTTGGTGCTTCTCGAGCGAAATGCCCTGACTGGCGCGCTTCAGGTGGTCGATCTCCTGAGCGATGGGCAAAATGGCGTCGATGGCTTGGCTGGAGCTGCCGCTTTGAGTTTGGATTCCAGCGGCCAGTGGG
>BEIG01000086.1 GCA_002898795.1 bacterium HR30
ACGTGCTTGCCGTGCCTGAATTTCGATGCCGTCCGCGCCAAACGAGCTCGTGAGCTCAATGACGGGGTGGCCAGGCTGGCGGATCCAAGAATTTGCCAGTTCGGCCACGGCTTGGCCCGAGGCTGTGCTGAGTTCGCGCCAGAAGTCGTCAGCGGTGGCGTTGGTTTCCCGGTACTTTTGCAAGTAGGCACGCACGCCTTGGCGGAACGCATCCACGCCGAGAAAGCTTTCGATCATCCGCACCACCGCTGCGCCTTTCCAATAGGTGATGACGTCGAAGCGTTCGGTTGCTTGTTTGGCGTTGGCGACGGGAAACGAGATGGGATGGGTGGACACCAAAGCGTCGAGTTGAAAGGGGCGCTGGAGGGCAGCAACGAAGTCGCGCCAGAGATCCCATTGCGGGTTGAGCTCAGCAGTGACCTTGGAACCAACGAACGTGGCGAACGACTCGTTGAGCCACAAATCGTCCCACCAAGCCATGGTCACCAAGTTGCCCCACCACATGTGAGTGAGTTCGTGGGCTGCCGTGGAGAAAATGGCTTTGCGCGTGCCAATGGAGGCTCGCTCCGGGTCGGCCGCAATCACGGTGAGCCGGTAGGTAATGGCCCCTGGGTTTTCCATGGCCCCGGCCTCGAAATCCGGTAGCCCGATGGCGTCGACCTTACCGTAAGGATACGGAATGCCCGTGTAGTCCTCGAGGTACGCAAGCGAGCGCGCGTGCGCTTCGCGCGCATACGTGCCTTTGTTTGCCATGCCGTGAGGCAGCCAGACACGAACCGGTATACCGCTCGAAGTGTGAGCGACCGAAGTTGCTTCGAACGGCCCGATGCACCAAGCCACGAGGTAGGAGGAGATCGGCGGTGTTTCGGCAAAACGAAACTCCCAGTTGCCGTTTTCCAGGGACCGACGGGAGACCTCGGCTCCATTGCTAATCGCGACCACCCCTGGCGGCACAATGAGCACGAGAGCAAATCGCGCCTTGAATTCTGGTTCGTCGAAACAAGGGAAGGCGCGACGCGCGTCTGCCGCCTCGAACTGCGTGGCTGCATAGCGACGGCCCTCTTTTTCCGAGCGGTAAAAGCCGCGCAATCGCTCGAGAATCACCCCATGAAAGCTAAGGTCAAGGCGCACGGAGCCGTTAGGTAACGCCTCGTCAAAATCCAGGGCGATGGTTTCGCTCTCCTCGTCCGGTTCGATGCGAATCGCCTTTCGCCAGGCGCCACCGTAAAAGGCACTGGCATTGTCAATCGCCAGGTCGACGGCGTGTAGGTACACGCGTTTCGTTGGTTCCCGCACCTCTACGTCGATCTGAACCGTGCCGCGGAACTGCCATTGTTGCAGATCCGCTTCGATGGTGAGACCGTAACGGCGCGGCCAAACCGTGCGCGGCAGGCGAAAGTTTTTATCTCCCATAGCAGGGTTATCTACAGAAGGAGCCTCGGCGGTGGAAGAGCTTGGTCCGGTCTGTGGTTTGACTTGGTGCAGCCATCGTGGTGGAAGCCTACCCTCATGAGTGGGGTGAAAAGAACCTTGCTGTGGCTCATGGGGGCGTTTTACGTGGTTGCCGGTGCGATGCATTTTGTGTCGCCCGACACCTACAGGCCAATGATGCCGCCGTATCTCCCGTGGCATGACGAGCTGATTTTTCTTTCCGGTGTGGCAGAAGTGCTGTGCGGATTCGGAGTGCTTTGGGGCCCGACGCGCCGCTACGCGGCGTGGGGCACCATTGCCTTACTCATCGCCGTGTTCCCCGCGAACATTCACATTGCCTGGAACAACGTGCCTTTGTTCGGTCGCAGCGAAGGCGCGGGAATTTGGAACTGGGTGCGCTTGCCCTTTCAGGCCGTGCTGATCCTGTGGGCCTACTGGTACACGCGGCCGGAAAACAGAGGAACGCCGTAGTGAGCGGAGTGCGCAAGACGCAGTGAGTGACAGAAAGCATCACGCGTGCAAAGTTGCTCGCACACTTGGTGTCCGCCGCGGCGCTTCCGGGTGTTCGCCATCGTAAAGTCAGGCGACGCAGAAATTGCTGGAGCAAGGGCGAAGCCGAGCGGAGAACCTTTCCTACGGCGGCGGCTGGGGCGTGATAGGGAGCGCGCCCAAGTCGACGAGCGTGGCCGCTTGCCAGAGAGAAGCGACGATCGCGATCGTTGGAGCGTTTGTGTGTGGGCCCGGCCCGCGCAGCCCGAGTTCGGGTGCGCGGGGCCCCGAACAGCCGAAAGACAATGAAACCTCTGGCGAAAGCTCCCCGTCCGAGAGACTACGCCGAGAACGTGTGGCGGTGGGCGAACGCGCATGAATGGCGCCGAGGAGGCATGCTGTCTTCTCGCGATACGTTCCACCTGGGGCGGCGCTCTCGGGCCGGCAGCAGAATCTGGGTGGGAACAGGTCCGCAGCCGCAAGGAAGCCGTCGCAGAACGGCGCTACGCACTTCGTCGAGTTGCTCGCCGGAGACATCGGGGATGGGCGGTTAGAACTGGAACTGGGCCGAGGGCGAGGACTGCGCACGGTGACAGGGTTCCACGGGAATGGACTCGCGCGACGCGGACTGTCAGGGCAACGAACCGGCGGTGGACGTGCGCGTGGGCTTCGGTCGGTTAGGGGGGCAGTAATACTAGCGGCTTACGGAGGAACTGATCACCGATGCGGTACTCGTTTTCGTAAACGGTGCGGCGACGCGGTTGAAGATTCTCCGTGGTTCCACCGCGAGGGTCTGCTGCAGAAGCAGTTTGCTCGCGCAATGGGCGATCTGCAGCCGTGCTCACGGGCGGATCGAAGGCTGTTCCTACCAGTTGCGCCGCTTTGACCAAGCCGCTTGCCGGGGTGGAACACCCCCACAGGCGGATCGCACCGCACGGGACGAGACGCAGCGATCGCTGGCGATGCTCGCGCTCGTTCTTGGTGCGGACAGAGCGCAGAGGTTACCACCGACGTGGCGGCTCTCCACCACTGCGGCGCAAGGCGGCTGCGAAAACAGCCGCGACGAAGTCGCCTGATGTCCTCAAGGAAGCACGTTCACCACTCGATTGGTCTGCGCATCGTGCTCTGCGGTCTGACAGGCGATGAGCTGCGTTGTGGTGGAGGCACCCGAGCAACTGCCCGCGAACCCGCCGGCTGCCTGAAGTGCCGCGATGGTGGAGTCCGTGCAGCGGGCGAGAACCAGGTTACTGGCCTGCCCCGCGACGCGGTCGAGCTGGTCCTGCGAAGCCGTGTCGAGACACCACGGAACGGCTCCGCGATCACGCTTGTTCAGGCAGTTGTCGTACGTTCGAATACGGCCAACCGCGTAACGCCTGCCCGCAGCCTTTGCCACCGTGGCCTGGCAGGTCCGCTCTTCCGTCGTGGAAGGAGCGACGTTTGCAGCGCTGTACTCAACCGGCAAAAGGGCGTCGACCGCTGCCCCCGCCTCTGTGACAATGCAAGTGGCCAGGCTGGTGGCATCGGCTGCTCCCGCACACGATGCACCGAGCGGCAGGCGCCCCAGGACCGCGGTGGGGCACTTCCTGGCCAGCCTTGCGGGGTTCACTCTGCTCATGGCCTCGCTCACCTCGGCGGACGCTTTCGCGTCTGGGCAAGGAGGTGTCGCTTCGCCGCGGTTGACAGCGTTGATGCAACGCTGGAGTGCGGTCAGCTTGGCCTTGAAGAAACGCAGCAGGTTCTTCCGCACCTCTTTCCGACACACTCGCTCATCACGCCCGACCGTCGGTGCCGCGCTTGGGGTCGGTGTGGCGGTAGCGGTTGGTGTGCTCGTCTTGGTTGGGGTTCGCGTCGGGGCTGGGCTGGAAGCGTCACGCTCGTAGGCGCCGCGGTCGACGCCCGCACCGAACGGGCGGGCAAAGCCGTCGAAGTCCTCGCCGGGGATGATCCCGCCCACAGGCAGTCCCGAGTCGATCGCCGGGCTCCCTGGCATGAGGTGCGCATCGAAGCTGCCAATGCTGCTATCCACCAGGCCGGCCGGCACACCGCACATGTCGTTGGCCCCGGGACACGAGTTGCCCTTCACGCCGACGATGACAGAGTAGTCGGTGTCGAACGGGTCGGCGGGACAGGCATCGGCATACGTCAGACAGGTATTCTCGAAGGGCTGCAGGAAGTCGGTTTGCCCCTGAAAGATGTTGTTGCGCAGGACGACCGACTCGGAGCTGTTGGCCGTCCCGTCACATCCGGCGAGAACCAGACAGTCCCCCTGGCTCGTGAGCGTCGAGTTCACCACCGTCACCTGCGTTCCCCGCCACAGCCCCAGCGACAGGGCATTGCCCAGCGCCCGGCAGTTGTCGACGTTGTAGGTAAAGGGCTGGCCATTGAAGTACGCGCAGTTGCCGACGACAATCGTGTTCTCGATGGTGGTCGGACCGTTGGTCTTGATCTGATTGCCCGCATTGCCCTCGGCAATGGTCCGCCGGATGACGATCGACGCGCCCGGCCGGGCATAGAGCAAGTCGAGACCGTCCGAGGTGTTGTGGAGAAATGCGGAATCCTCGATGATCCAGGTTCCCTGTGTGGCCCCGGTGCCGACGCCGTCTCCGTAACCGCCGGCCGCTTGCCCCCCAGAAACCGGCCGGCTGCTGGCCCGGCCAGGTCTCGACGCAACCGTTCCACTCCACCGTCCAGCGCCGGAAATACAACGTTCCCGAGTTCGAGTCCGCACCGGGGATGTCACCATCCCAGCCCGCCCAGCCGTTTCCGGCCAGGCGAACGTTCTCGACGGTCCAGTTCGCAATCCGGCCTGCCCAGATCCCCGTCGAGGCAAAGCCGTGAATGTTGAGGTCTGCCAAGCGCACGTTGGAGGAATCCTGCGCATAGATGCCAACCGGCGACCACGCGCCGTACGGATACGCGTCGCGCTTGCAGGCCAGACCGCCACTATGGAACTCGGCGCAGCCGGCATGGTCAGTGAGCTCCAGGCAAGCAATCTCGACATTGTCGGAGTTGCTCAGGTCGAAGATCTGAGCCGCCCGCTCCGCACCCCACAGCTCGGGCGGGTTTGGGCAGCCCGAGTTCCACCCGACCCCGAGAATCCGCGTTGGGTTCGCTGGGCTTCGACCGTCCGGCACCGCCGGCATCACGCACTCCCAGGGATAGGACGAGTCGCACAGCGAGGTCTCCACGGCGTCGTAGCCCATACGGTAGCTTCCCGCAGCGATGAGCAGGGTGTCGCCGCCGGCAATCCGCGGGGTGCCACCTGGGGCAGTGCGCGGAAGGGATGATCCCAGGCACAGGGCTGGCCAGTGCCTCCCGTGTACGGTGCGTCGACCAGACCCGTGCATTGCGTTGCCGATCCGCCGTCGGGCCGCACGTAGTAAACCGCCGCGCTTGCGTCGGTAGCGCCCCATACGACCGGGCTCAAAGCAGCCCACACACCCAGCTTGCTGAGGCGCCGGGCGGGTAACCGGCAAGCCATCCCTTTGCTGTCAAATTCGCACCGTAACGGTGCCAAAAGATGTCGCCGAGTGACGCACCTCGGCTCACTCCTGTTCCCGGTCACCGTTGTTCTCCTTCCAGCCGGGACGCAGGCAACCACCGTGCCACTGAGGCGTGAAAAAAATCGGGGTGCACTAACGGCTGCGGGCTCCCCCCTGTGGCAAAGTCGCCAGGGTAAGCGCAACGCAAGTAGTGAACGGTCTCAGCTAAGCGTGGAGAGCGGCCTGGCAGAGGGCTGAGCCCCACGGCACCTGTTACCAGGCCACCCAGCGGAGCGCTTCTTTGCCAACCCCACCGCCTGCAGTGCCCATCGCGTCCGGTATTCGAACTGTCGGCCCCGTGCTCCTCGGTGGCCTTCTCGTGTTGGTGGCCTTGTCCCAGAAGTGACGAAAAGTCGGCCTAGTTCTCTCCCTTGAGCTTGCGGAGCCTATCCACCGTTGCGACAGCAGTGCGCTTGCGCGCCGTGGCTTGCCGCCCCGCCTATCCACCACCCCGCCTTCGCCACAGCTCTGGTAGCGCTCTTCGAGGCAGCGCATGTGTTGCGCCGTGAGCCCGGCAATCGTTGCCGCTTCGATCCTCGTGATCTCCTTCGCAAGCGCCTCACGATCACCTCCTTCCTCGTCATTGCCCCGGCCTCTCTCCGCACTGCTCGCTCGATCTTCTGCAGCCGCTGCGAGCTAGCGGCTACGGGCGGACATTTTTCAGCATCTGTACCCCAGGGATCTCCAGAGCTCCATACAGATTGTCGTGCTTCCGTTGTCTGCTCTTCCCGCCTCCTGGCAGTATGTTGGGGCGTGAGTGGTGGTGGGGCGTTTGGTTCCGGGAGGCGCAAGCCGAACGCATTGCGAGGCTGCTGGGGCGCACCGCCTGAGTGCGGGGGCTGCGTACCCGCGGGGATCAGCGAGCAGCGAACGCGCTGGGGGTGGGGAGAAGGAGCGATGCCGCGTTCGGCTTACGGCGCTTCACCAGCGGGTTCCACCTTGGGCGGTGCTGGCGGCTGGTTTGGGTGTGGCGGACACGAGCCGTGGGGCAAGTCCCACACCAGCCACTGGATCGCATAAAAAGGCGCCCCCACAGCCAAGTAAGCGCCACCGCCCACCACGCCAGAGGGGTACACGCAAAGCTCGTTCGAGTAGTGAAAAAATTTGGCTTGCGGTTGGCGAATCTCGTGAACGATGTCCGCCGGCAGCAGGGCAACGCCACACACCCCAGCAACGGGAAGCCCCAACATCATTCCCGCCGTGCTGGCCACGGTGTCGGCGAAGCTCGCATGACAGGTTTTGTACACCCAGTTCCATGGCCCAAAGGAAGCAAGGGCGCTCCGGGGCAGAACGCAGGAATAGAGCACAACCAACGCAACGACCCACCGCACCGAGCTGCCCCTCGAGTTCTTCGCGGTTCCAACACCCACAGGCATCGCTACGCCCTCGCCGGCACACCCCGGCGCTTACCACCATTGCCTAATCTTGACAAATGTTTCAGAGCCGGACGAACGTGCCGACGGGCAGAGGAAGCATCATCCGGATGGTCGGGGATTGCGGGTGCGAAGGTTACGGTCGAGGCGGAGGCGTGGACATCGCCCCCCAACTCCCCCCACGGATATTGCAAAAGCAGCGAGCTTCCGACGACCCGCGCGGATACGAAAGCAGCACCGTAGCCAAAGTTTCCCACAAGAGGGCAACTTCCGGCAAAGTACGATCGAACTCGTTACTGGCGGGCGTCTATCCTGAATGGCCACGAGGACAAGCTTGCCCGAGTTCGACACGTGGCAGCGACGCAGCCTTTTGGTTGCGTTCGTTTGCGTGACTGGCACGATCGCTACGCAAGACCGCGCACCGCGTGCTCCGTGCGAAAAACGGGGTGGCAAGCTCGACATGCAGTTTCGAAGCGCTCTGCACCGCGCTCGCTCGAAAACGGTGGTGCATCTTTCGGCGCCCTGGCGAAGAGTTGCCCGCTCGACCGCGTCGTGACTACACCGCCCCACGCCGACCGCGAGAGCGTGCTGTTGGCAAACCCTCCGGCGCGCCCCCGCGGAGGGAACCGCAAGCATCGTCTTTGCTGTGGAACACCGACCGTAGTGCCCGCGCGCGATCGCTCACGGACTGCGGCGAATGAGGCTGGAGCGGCCAAGGAGGGCCAACACCGTAGCGAGGAAGGCAAGCCCGAGGTACCCAGCGACGGGCGCAGAACCGGTAAAACCCCGAGTGGTTTCATACGCCCCCACGTCGCAGCGTGGACCTTGCGGGCGAGGGACCCCGCGCTGGTCGGTGGTGACGACCGTGTTGTTCAGGTCGTTACACTGCCCGGAGAGCACGCCGTCGATGGCCACGCTACCGGCAGGCAATGCGTGAGTCTCCGTCGCTCCGCCATAGTTCCCCAGGGGTTGGAGATTCAGCGCCGCGGAAGTAACTTGAGTGAACCCGCTGCAACTGCCATCCGTCGCCAAGTTCGCGCCGCTGGCTGTTACGCCGCCTGAACAATTGGCACCGCCGCCCCCGGCGGTGTTGTCGCCTACGATCGCGTCCTTGATGTTCGTCGTGGCTCCCGTGTTACTGAATATCCCTCCGCCTTGGCCCGAGGCGTCGGCGCTATTTTGGGCGATGGTAATGAAACTGGCATTGACGGTACCGTTGTTCCAAATGCCGCCGCCATCGCCGCCCGCGCTATTGCCCGAGATCGTGCTGTTGGTGAGCTTCACCGTGCCCTCGTCGTTGACGATGCCGCCGCCGAAGCGGGTCGCGCTATTGCCCGAGATCGTGCTGGTGGTGATCGTCACCGTGCCGCCAAAGTCGTTGAACATGCCGCCGCCATGGACGGCCGCGCTATTGCTCGAGATCGTGCTGTTGGTGATCGTCACCGTGGCTCCAGTGTTGTTGAAGATGCCGCCGCCCAAGCCCGCGCTATTGCCCGAGATCGTGCTGTTGGTGATCGTCAGCGTGCCGCCAAACTCGTTGAAGATGCCGCCGCCGGCGAAGCGGGTCGCGCTATTGCTCGAGATCGTGCTGTTGGTGATCGTCAGCGTGCCGCCGTTGTTGAAGATGCCGCCGCCCGCGAAGTTTGCGCTATTGCCCGAGATGATGCTGTTGGTGGCCGTCACCGTGCCGCCGTTCAAGATGCCGCCGCCAAAGTTGGCTGGGAAAGAGCCATCGGCGCAGCCACTCTTAACTGTCACGTTTCGCAGCGTGAGGTTGCCTCCAGCCAGCACATGAAAGATGCGGAATTCGCCCACCGCGTCCGTGCCATTGAGGGTGCACGTAAGCGTCGGATCGCGCTGGATCGTCGCCCCGTTGCCCTGAATCGTGATCTGGCTCGTCACGTCCAGGTCATTTTCGAGAGCCGCATCCTCATCGCCCGCCGCCGAATCGAGACTCAGCGTGTAGGTTTGCCCCGATTGGAGAATGATCGTATCCGCGGCCGAGCTAGCCGACCCGCAGTCATTGCTCGCAGCATTGTTGGCAGCCCGGATCGCCTCGCGTAACGTGCAGAGGCCGTCACCGTTAGTCAGATTGTCCGCTGTGGAGGTGACGTTGAACGTGGCTGCCATCACCGGCGCGACAGGCCACGGCAGCAAAGGGGCCAGCGTCAGCAGGCAGGCCAACCCCAACCCATGCAGGGTTCCACGGCTTTGCCCAAACAGCCGCGCAAGGCTTGACCGCACCCGCGGGCAATGACCACGGAGGCTGCAGAAGGAAGTCGGCACTCTGTGTGTCTTTTCCACGCGGCTCTTCTCCAAAGGCGGCCTGGAGCAGCCGCATGCGCCCAGCTCCCGGCAGCGCCGAGCACGCAAGCAGCGTGCCTTTAAGGTTTTTTCCTTGCCTCCTCCCACGTCCGCACGGACATTGCTTCGTCCCCTTTCGGGCGAACAGGCCCGTTGTTGCTGGGAGGTCAACCCGAAAGGCCACAGGGCATCTACTCCTGCAGCGGTCCCCTTGTCAAGCAGAAATGCCCTTAGCGGCAGTGCGAGCGGCGCACAAACTCTAGCCGGGCGATGGCTCGGAACGCGACTCGATCAACGAGTGAAGCAACACTTGACTGACAGTCTGACAAGGGAGTATGCAACAGCGTCCGGGGATATGGGCCATGTTGGCGGTGACGAATGTTGTTTTCGATGCGGAGGCTTCTCAGCACCTGGCGCGGCGAATTCGGGCACAACACCGGCGTTGTTGGCGGAATGCGGCCCTGGCCGTGAGTCACTTGGGTAAAGGGGCCCGCTATGTGGAGGGGTGGATCGTTACTTCAGGTCCCGTGCCGTACGTGATCGAGCACGGCTGGTGCGAGTACGATGGACGGGTGGTGGACCCGACCTATGCTCCGCAGGTCACTCCGGAACCGCCTCCGGTGGCGTATTTTGCGGGAATGTCTTTTTCCCCGGCCGAGGCGGAAAAGGCATTGCTACACAAGCTGCCGTTGGCGCTCGAACACGAGCGGCAGGGGCATTGGCGTGCGTTCGAGTGTGCTTGGCGGGAAGCTACTCTCCGCGCACGGTTGGAACCGAGCCCCTTGACTCGTGTGGTTCACTGCCGGCGAGAAGAGTTTGACGTGTACATCGGTCGGCCGACGCAGTGGGCCAACCCATTCCACATAGGAATCCATGGCACGCGCGAGCAAGTGATTGCGCAGTTTTGCCGCCGAGTGATCCGACAGCCCGGTCTTTTGCGCGGAGTGTGGAGTTTGCGCGGCTACCGTCTTGGCTGCCGCTGTGTGCCGCGACCATGCCATGGCGACGTCTTGGCAGAATTGGCAAACGTGGAGCACGTGCCCCAAGGGAAGCTCTTGGTGCGTTGGCTCGAAGGGCAACGCGTGCCGGTAGCTGAACGGGTGGAGCGAGCCTAAAGGACCAGCACCCCTGGCGCTCCTCTAACGCTTACGAGCTTCTTACCCTGTGACGACGCGCTGATAAATCTTGGGGAGTTCCCGCGGCAGGGCCGCGATATCGTCAATCACCAAGTAGCGGGATTGCGGGCACATCTCCCGCAGATAGTCGTGGCCGGCGCGATCGACCGTGATGCAAAAAGGAATGATTCCCCTCGCTTCGCATTCCTCGAGCGCTCGGGTGGTGTCGCGCAGCCCATACGTATTGCTGCGGCGGTCTTGGCCGTAGTCGACGTCTTGGGGAAATCCGTCGCTCAGTAAAAGAATGTGCCGAGAGCGGGCAGGTGTTTCGCTCATCTTGGTGATCGCGTGCCGTAGCGCAGCCCCCATGCGTGTGCTGCGTTTGGGCTCCATCGCACCAATGCGGCCCCGAACTTGCGGGCTCAGCCGCTCGCGAAACGACTTGACGGTGTAAAACTCCACTTGCTGGCGACCATGACCAGAAAAGCCATAAATGGCGTACGCGTCGCCCAGCTCTTCGAGGGCCTCGGCCATGATGACCAGGGCCTCTTTGGTAATGTCGATGATCCGCTTGGCCACGCGCGGGCGCATCGGGCGCCCGACTAAACCTGGCCGTGTGTCGGCGACCGGCTCGTCTGTGCTCGCGCTCATGTCGACCAAGAACAACACCGCCACGTCACGCTCTTCACGCTGGCGTGCGACATACAACTTGGTCGAAGGCGTGTGCCGTGCCCGGCGGTCTCCACGGGCATCGACCAGGGCGTTGAGATCGAAATCGTCGCCCGCCTCGAGACCGCGCACGAGGGTGTAGGAGTCCGGACGGATCTTTTGAAACTCCCGCCGGACAAGCGGCAACAAATGCGCGTACTCCGACAACGTGCGGGTAAAAAATTCCCCGCTGTCGCTTTCGACAGGCAGTTCCAGGACACGGCACCAAGTGGGCCGGTAGTCGGCGAGCAAGTAGTCCCACTCGTCGTAGTAAAAAGCTTCGCCTTGCACTTCGGCGCCCAGCCACCTGCGCGTGCTTTGGCCGGTGCTGGTACCTTCGTCGAGCAAACTGCGGAGCTCTTCGCGTTGCGATTGCGGGAGCTTTCCGAGTAAGTCGCTAATGTACAAGCCAAGCCCATCGACAGCACTGGCTCGTCCTTGTTTGAGTTCCAGGGAGGCCCCAGCTTTGAGCAACGCTTCGAGCAATTCGGCAGACAGGGGCGGGCCACCGACGGTGTGGTCGTCCGCGTCTGAAATTTGAGCGTGAAAGTCGCCGAAGTCCCTGGGTTCGCGTGTCGCTGTTGGGGCCACGGGCGCTTCATCGGTGGGAGGGGCGTCGCCGTCGTAAAGGTCCACGGGCAAAAGGTAACTGGGCACTTGTTCGCCTGCAGCCACTTCCGCATCGGTGGGCTCAGTGACGAGGACCGCTGCGAAGGTCTGTTCCAAGGTTTTCGCAATCGACCAAGCATCCTCCACGGTGGCATCGGGAGCATGCAGGGGGGCAACCAGAGCCCGCGCAATCACGGCAGCCGGGCGGAGCAGCTCCGGTAACACCTCGGGTGAACCAGCAGCCAGTTCCCAAGCTAAAAGCCAATCGTACAGTGTAAGCCGCTGGCGGGGCTCCAGGGCTGGGGCACGAGCGCAAAGTTGGTGAAGGAGTGTCCGTTGTTCCGCCCCCCACCCGCGAAAGCGTTGTGCCATTTGCACCCCCACCCGCACGCCTTCGGCAAACAGGAACCAGTCGTACAACTTTGGATGAGTGGCGGCGCTTTGCTCGAGTTCGTCCTTCCAGCGCGGCCAAACTGCCGGCGCCTCGGGAGCGGTGCCGCACAAAAACCGCCCAGCAAGCTGCATGACCAGAAACCGATACAAGCTCAGGTTGTCTTCGTGCGTGGGGAAGGCGTCGATCCGATCGGGAACCTCGCCCATGTGCTCTTCGAAAAGGCTTTCCAGCGGCGGGCGTAAAGTCCAGTTGGGTTGGGGACGCAGGGTCAGGGGCACGGCCGACAACATGTGCGCCAACTTGCGGAGCCACTGCTGCGCTTCGTGGAACACCGCGGCTGTGGGTGAGGCTCCGAGCACATCCACGCTCGTGCGCGTGTCGAGCCCGAAATACGCTTGCGCTCGTGCTTGGTCGCCGTTGCAGAGCTCCAACCCACAGTCCACCCATTTGCTCACTTGCTCGTTCGTTGCCCGTTCGTAAACGAGCGGCAGGCGGCGAAGGAATTCTGGAACAGCGGCTGGCAACTCCTCCGCTAACTTTTCGAGAATCGCACTGGCCGAACGGCGCTGCGCGCCTGAGAGCGGACGAAACAATGCCCCGGCAACTGGAGCAACGTCGGCCCAGCGCTGGGTTGCTGTGGAGGCACTCCGTGCAAACGCTTTCAGCACCGTGTAGCGGAGTGCGGGCGTGAGGGTAGACAGCGCGGGGGGAAGCTTCTGGTAAAGTTCCCAAGCCAAATCACCCTCCGCTATGAGCTGGTGCAAGGTGCTGAAGAACATCTGCTGTTCTTCGCCGCTCCACTGAAGCACACATTTGGGCAGCGCGGAGAAAAAAGCCCGTCCTTTTTCCGGCTGGTGAAGTTTCCCCCCCACGGCACACCAGTACGCCAGTGCCTCCGGATCGATCCTGCCGAGAACCTTCGGCACACAGTGCAAGAAGGCGCGCGCGGCAAATTCTCCTTTCCATCCCCCATCGGTTGCTAAGCGGGAAACCAGTTCCGCCGTTTGCCGCAGGCGCTCGAGCGGAAGCTTTCCCACCAGGGGCTCCGTCTGAATCAGGAACTCCGCCCCCAAGCGTGGGGAAACAAGCGCGACTGCCCGAGCCCATGCAGCGAGAACACACGCTGCCTCGGCATCCGAGGCGCGGCGACTTGCCGCGAGGAAGGCTTCCATGCCAGCACGGGGAATGGCAGGAGAGAACTGCAAGCTCGCGAATGCCGCTTGCCACTCGGCAAACTTGCCTGGTTCGATGCCATCGGCCAGAGCGGCAACTGTACGTACGAGCTGCTCGAAAAGGGCTGGTGCTACTGCCGCGTGAGCACGGGCTTGTTCGAGGAGCCAGTGCTGCACCCCTTCGGGTAAGGATTCAATGGCAGCCTTGAGGCGCCGGAGGTTTTTGTGCGGCAGTACGGTGTCCCACACGGGTTCGTCAATCATCGAGTGCGGCCGGTCTGAGCAATGCAAACGCGGTGGTGGTGTGGCTTGACCTTCGTTCCTGGCTCAAGGGAACAAGGCATGGGCTAACTCGTCGATCGCACGTTGCGCTTCCGTGTCGTCGGTTAACGCAGCGCTCACAGCCACCCGGCAGGCCCGCCGCGGTGCGATGCCCCGCCGAATCAGTTGCGCCGTGTAAATCAAAAGCCGTGTACTCACGCCTTCTTCCAGTCCCGAGGCTTTCAAATGCCGCACCTTCTCTCCGAGCGTGGCCAACATCAGTGCAGTTTCCATATCGATGCCAGATTCGTGGGAAATCACCTGAGCTTCTTTGTCGCGAGGCGGGTAGTCGAAGTCGATGGTGACGAAGCGCTGGCGGGTGGAATGCTTGAGATCCTTGAGCACGCTTTGATACCCCGGGTTGTACGAAATCACGAGCAAGAAATCCGGATGCGCTTCGAGAATTTCCCCTCTTTTGTCAATGGGCAAAATGCGCCGGTGGTCGGTCAGGGGGTGAATGAGCACGATCGTGTCTTTACGCGCCTCGACGATTTCATCGAGGTAACAAATCGAGCCGTGGCGCACTGCTTGGGTGAGTGGACCATCGACCCAAACGGTTTCGTCCCCTTTGATCAAATAGCGCCCCACCAAGTCACTGCCCGTCAGATCCTCGTGACAGGCCACCGTGATGAGAGGAGGCACGCCACCGTTTTGCCCGCCGCGCAAGAGGCAGGCCATGTACTCCACGAAGCGGGTTTTGCCGCAACCGGTGGGGCCCTTGAGCAAAACCGGTAAGCGGCACTCGTACGCGGCCCGAAACAGCTCGACTTCGTCGCCGACTGGAAGATAGTAAGGAAGTTCGTTCACCGGGCCACGCTTAGCAAAGTACGGGTCCGTTGTGCACGCCGGGTGCCCACGCACCCGTACTTCGCATTTGCCACTTCGGCACGGCCCCCTGTTGCGCGCTGCAGGTCACATAGGGAGCAAGGTCGACGCTGCGGTCTTTGTCGCATTTGCTTTGACTTTATGCACACCGAAGCCTTTGTCCGGTGATGGTTTCCAGCTCCGGCTTGCCGTGGGGAGCACTGTCCTGGGGTGTTGTGCTCGGCTTTTCACGGCGAGAGCAAGGTGGTGAGCCGCGTAGTGGCGTGAAGGCTTGACCAGGGAGCAGAAAGGCTGGCAACCCGGTCAGCCTCGAAGTGGGAGGGGGTGGGGGGAAACGCCGGACCCAAATCGAAGCTGCCGGGTTACCAGGCTCGATTGGTGGCGGCACTTGCGCAAGTCGAGAGGAGGAGCGTTCAACTGCTGCACGAACCCGCCACCAATGAGTTGCCTGGGCCTCACGCACGCCCTTCCGGTTGGGCGTTTAGATTCACCAAAGCAAAGTACAATTCGTCGAGAGAAAAGTAGCGACACCCAGCGGGCACCGTTGGATAGAAATCGCTGGGATCGACCGCAAAGCCGGTCTTCTCGTCACCGTACACCGCAAACACTTCGCTGCCGACTCGCAAAAGCTGGGCGCGAAGGACCACCCCGCTGCCAACCGTGCTGCCTGCGCTGGACTTCATGGGTCACCTCCTCTGAAAAAAGCGTCCAGCAGAGAGCGTGCCAGCGAAGCGCAGTGGTCGCAGCTTTCGGGATTGTCCGATCGCGTTACGATTTGGTGGCGCTTTTGCGCTTGCGTGTTGCAACGGTGCGCCGCCGGCAAGGGATTGCTTGTTTGCATGGTGCAAAGCGCGTGGCAAAACGCAACCTCCCCAATGCCTCTGTGCAGGCAACAAGGGCTCCTCGGGCCATGCGGCTCCATGTATGGGGCCGACGTCCGCTAAGTGGGGGGTACGACGCGTTGCTCGGCACGCTTGCCCGGCCTGGGGCTCCGGGGAAGGCTCTCGACAGGTGGTTGGCAGCGGTGGTTCCTCTGGTACACTGGCGGGCGCGGTGGCATCATGGGCGATCGCAGTGCTGAGGAAGAAAGGAAGCGCACGTATGCATCTCGAAGTTCAGGCGCAAAACACGCAAATGCATCCACGCTGGAAGGAGCTGATCGACCGCGGTGTAGCGAAGTTACAGGAGCTACACCGCGGGCTGCTGCGGTTGAACGTTACTTTGGTGCACAATACCCACCACCTGCGAGGAGCTGAGGAAGTGCGGTTATTGCTCCACATTCCGGGAGAGACCTTTACGGCGCAAAAAAGTGCCGCCGACATGGGCGATGCCATCCATGCGGCATTCGACGCGCTGGCCGAGGAACTGCGGAGCTTTATCGAGCGCCGCCGGGATGGTCATCGCCGCCCGAAGCAACCGCTCGTTTGACTTGTAGGAATGGGGACGTGGCGGGAAAAACGGCCCAGTTGCTACCTGGAAAGCTTTCGCAGCCCAGTATGGAAGCCTTACTCCGGTACCGCGGGGCACCGGACCATCGTGTCCTTCTCGGTCCCGGCTTTGGGCGCGATGCGGCGGTGGTGGACCTGGGCGAGCGGGTTTTGGTGCTGAAGAGCGACCCCGTCACCTTCGTGGGCGAAGAAGCGGGCTGGTATGCCGTGCATGTGAATGCCAACGATGTCGCGGTGCTTGGGTGCCGGCCTGCGTGGTTTCAAGTGACGTTGCTTCTGCCGCCTGGTAGTACGTTGGCGACCGCGCGAAGCATCATGCGCGACGTAGACGATGCAGCGCGTGCGCTCGGTGTGGCGATCACTGGCGGCCACACGGAAGTGACTCCGGCTGTCGGGCAACCTGTGGTTGCAGGAGACATGCAAGGCGTGGCCCGGAAGGATGAACTCGTGACCATGCGCTCACCGCGTATCGGCGACCTGCTGGTTTGTTCCAAGGCTGCAGGCTTGGAGGGAACGGCGATCCTGGCGCGCACGTTTCCTCGCGAGTGTGCCCGCGTACTCGGTGCGGGCAAGGCACGCCGCGCGGCACGGTTTCACCGCAGCCCCGGAATCTCCGTCGTGCCGGAGGCGTTGCTTGCGGCCCAGCTTGGGGCCACAGCGATGCACGACCCCACCGAAGGTGGGGTCCGGGCTGCACTGGCGGAGCTTGCAGTCGCATCGAGCCGCGCCCTGGAAGTGGACCTCGATTGCATCCCGGTTCTACCAGAGACAGCAGCGCTGTGTACGTACTTTGGCATCGACCCGCTCGGGTTCATTAGCTCGGGAATGCTTTTGGCCACGATTCCTCCAGAGCAGTGGCCTACTTTGGACGCCGCGTGGCTTCGCCTGGGGGTGAGCGCACGATGCATTGGCCGCG
>BEIG01000087.1 GCA_002898795.1 bacterium HR30
TCCTCCGCGACGTCATGCCAGAGAAGGAAGGGGTGCTGCGGTTGTACCAGGGTGACAAACCCATTTTTTCCTATTTCGACATCGAAAGCCAAATCGAGTCGATTTTCAAACGGCGCGTGCCCCTCAAGTCTGGTGGCTACATCGTGATCGATGGCACGGAGGCACTGACCGCAATCGATGTCAATTCGGGGCGCTCGGTGAGAGGCGCGAATCAAGAAGACACGGCGTTTCGCACGAACCTGGAAGCCGCCGTGGAAATTGCACGGCAGCTCCGCCTACGGGATTTGGGTGGATTGATCGTGATTGACTTTATCGACATGCGCAATCCGCAGCACATCACGGAAGTGGAAAAGGCCTTACGGAGTGCGATGTTCGAAGACAAGGCACGGCATGAAATTGGCCGTATCTCGCACTTTGGCTTGTTGGAAGTATCGCGGCAACGCTTGCGCCCGGCGGCCACAGCGACCACCTACGTGAGTTGTCCCATGTGCGATGGCTATGGGTTGGTGCGGACAACCGAGTCGGCCGCCTTGGTGGCGTTGCGAAAGGTGCATAACCGCGTGGCGCAAGGAGATGTCGGCTCCGTCCGCGTCGCCCTGCCACCGGAAGTGGCGATGTACCTGTTGAATCAAAAAAGGGAAGACCTGGCGCAACTCGAGCGACGCTACAACACGAAGATTGTCGTCGTTCCCAAGGCTGATCTCATGCCTCATCAATGTGAAATTGAAGTGAAGCCTCGCCGGGAACCTTCCGCCGTGGAGGCTGTGCCAGCGGCCCGGCTCGGCGGTCTAGCTGCGGAAGCGGTTCCGTCCTCAGAAGCGGTTCGTCCAACCAATGGAAGCGCTCCGTCGCCGAACGAAATGGTGCTCGTGTCGACGCCAGTACCAGAAACCGCTGCCGTCGCCGAAGCGACCGCAGCTGCGCCTGAAGTAGCTCCGCCGGAGGCGAGCAAGCAGGCGAAGCGAAGGCGGCGCCGTGGGCGTAGGCGTGGGAAGGGGCGATTAGCGGCCGCAGCGCTGCAAGAGGCGCTGAGTGCTCTTGCGGCGCGCGCTTCGCAAGCGAGCACAGAAGGTTCACCGGAAACTTGGACAGAAAGGCCACAGGTGACGGAAAAAGCGGCCGCTGAGCAACCGACTGCGGTTCCAGCGAGCAAAGTCCCTGAGGGCATCGGAATAGCGGCAAGCGTGGAGCCTGCGGTGCTCACCAGTGGCGCCGAAGATGGTTCTGGGGAGGCGATGGGCTCTGTCGCGAAAGGGGCGCGGACAAAAACAGAAGAGGGGGAGCGTGAAGAAAGAGAGTTTGGACCAGGCGAGGTCACATCGGGCACGCCGATTGCCCGTGATTCTGCGGTTGCTCAGGGCGTCGGCAGCGATATTTCGGCGGGTGGTTCCGCTGAAACGGGATTGAGTGACTTTGGCGACGGGCAAATGGCTGCTTCGGCACGTCGCCGACGGTCAAGCGCGGCATCGACGCGTTCCCCACGGCGGAGTCGCCAGAAGGCGGAGAAGGAAGAAGCCGAAGGCGGCGCGACCAAAGCACGAAAAGCGCGGACTCTTGGCTCAACCGCCGCTCAAAGTACAACCGCTGCCACGCGGAAGGAACGAAAAGGCTCCGCCAAAAGCACAGGTGCAGCGCGGAAGCTCAGAACCGCAAGTCGGAGGCGTGGCAAGCAAAGCGCAGACTCGAAGGAAGAAGAGCCGGCGCAGGACTAGCCTTCGCGTCCGGTGCACAAACGAAGCCCGCGGGGTGAGACCAAAGTCCATCACCCCGCCAGGCAAAGATCGGTGAAAACATCCCCCCGCCGGCACGCTCCGCGAAGCGGAGCCGACTACTAGAAAGTCGGGCCGTTATTGTGGCAGAGGAAACCGTCACGAGGTTTAGGCTGGCAAACAATCTGTTCATCAACACCGTCGTCGCCCACGCTAAAGCACATTTGGTAGACGACGCTGAAATATCCGGGTGGAAATGGCGGGTTGTTGAACTGGACTTGGAACGTATACCCCGGGCCCACCTCTTTCGGCGCCAGCCGAACCCAGCCATCGGGCGTTTCCGCAAGCCACCCGTTGCCGTCGCGGCGGAATTCTAGCCTCGGCATCTGGACTACGACGACACCATCTTTGTCGGTAAGTGAAAATGAGCCAAGTTCGGTATCCGGGTAGATGCCATTGGAACGCCGGTGGAGTCGCATCTCGCTCGGCTTGGTTGTGATGACCGGAGCGGCCACAGGGTACTTGTAGTACAGTTGGCCAAGCTTGTTGCCGGTGGGGCAGGCGGGTGGCCGGGGACAGGTAACGGGCACGCCGGGGCAATCTTGCGCGCCTACAACGGGGCTCGATGTTGGCGTTGGGGTCGGGGTGCCCCAGCCGATTGGGAGCGCCGGTGTGGGAGTGGCCGTAGGCGGGATTACGATGGTTTGCCGAGGGCCTGGTGGGCGGGTTGGTCGCGGCACCCGTGTCGGTCTGGCTTTTGGCGTTGGCCGCGGGGGGCGCTGGACTTTACTCTGTGCTTCCGCTGCACCAATGCTGGAAAAGATGCCGGCAGCGGTTGGAAGCCCTCCAATGATCACCGCCGCAGCAAGCCAAGTTTGGACAATCATGAGGGTACGCATGCATACCTCCCGGCAAGAGCCCTGTATCTTGAAATGTCGCCGCCGCCTTACCCCGTGCGGTGTAAGTTTGCAAGATGGAAAGTCGACCCTCGGTGCCCGCTCGTTTGTTTTGTCGCTTACGACGACCACGGTCCGAGACCTGCAGTGGAGAACCGATGGGCCCCTTCTTCTTGCGACCGCCACGATTCCCCTCTCGGCACATTGTGGCAACTCACACTTCATCACCGCGAACGACGACTTGTTTGACGTAGTGGGCAGGTTGTGCCCTGGTGAGGCGCAGGGCTCTTTGTGCCGCCCGCCGACAGGGGCGGTCCCCAACGAAGCCGAGGACGGCAGGGCGCGAGCATTTCCAGTTTGCGGTTAGGGAATGATTGGTTTAATGGTGACACCATTTCTTCGGTGCAACGGCCGGTGAGGAGCGGCAAGCAGGATGGAGCGTGACTTCCCGCGGGTAAAGCGACTGCCACCTTACGTGTTCAACATCATTGGCGACCTCAAGCAGCAGGCACGCCGAGCGGGCGAAGACATTATTGACTTCGGAATGGGAAACCCCGACGGCCCTACGCCGCCGCACATTGTCGCGAAGCTAATCGAGGCTGCCAGCAAGCCCGTAAACCACCGTTACAGTGTGTCCCGCGGCATCTTTAAGCTGCGCCAGGCAATTACCGATTGGTATCGTCGTCGTTTTGGGGTGGAACTGGATCCAGAAACCGAGGCGATCGTGACCATCGGTTCGAAAGAGGGATTGGGACACTTGGCCTTGGCGGTTCTGGGCCCTGGCGATGTCGTGCTCTGCCCCAGCCCAACCTATCCCATCCACCAGTATTCTGTGATCATCGCAGGTGGAGACGTCCGGACTGTACCGTTGGTCCCGGGGCAAGACTTTTTCCAGCATCTGGTGGAGACCGCACGAACGTGTCGGCCTCGCGCAAAAATGTTAGTGCTCAACTTCCCCCACAATCCGACCACCGAGGTCGTCGACCTGGGGTTTTTCGAAAAAGTCGTGGCCTTTGCGCGGGAACAGGAACTGATGGTGGTGCACGACTTAGCTTATGCCGACCTTTGCTTCGATGGCTATCAAGCACCGAGTATTCTGCAGGTGGCTGGTGCAAAGGAGCTTGCCGTCGAGTTCTTCACCTTGTCGAAGAGCTACAACATGCAGGGGTGGAGAGTGGGCTTTGCCGTGGGCAACGCAGCGATGGTCCACGCACTGGCCCGAATCAAAAGTTACCTCGACTATGGCATGTTTCAGCCCATTCAGATTGCGGCGATCCATGCGTTGAATGGCCCTCAACAGTGGGTTGAGGAAATTCGCTCGCGCTACGAGCTGCGACGGAACGTATTGGTGGAAGGCTTGAATCGGTTGGGCTGGCTCGTGGAAAAGCCAAAAGCGACGATGTTCGTTTGGGCGCCAATTCCAGCGGCGTTCGCCCACTTGGGCTCGCTCGAATTTGCCAAATTTTTGCTGCGCGAGGCCAAGGTGGCGGTATCGCCGGGAGTTGGATTTGGAGAGCATGGAGACGGCTTTGTTCGGTTTGCCTTGATCGAAAACGAGCATCGTATCCGACAAGCGGTGCGTGGCATTCGGCGCGCATTTGAGCGCGCAGGGCAGCTACGAATACGAGGCGTTGCCTGAGGGAAGCCAGGCCCGCACGGTTGGCTCTTATGGTTGACCGGTAGAGGAGGGGTGGGGAACATGCAGCGCGTTCTGGGTGTTGGCGTCATTGGGTTTGGAACCATTGGCACCGGCGTGGTGCGGCTCCTGCGTTCGGAGGAGCGTAAGTTGCGCGAGCGGCTCGGCGCGTGGCTGCGCCTCGTTCGCATCGCGGACATCGATTTGGAACGCGACCGGGGCGTGAATGTGCCACGCGAGATCTTAACCCGCGATGCCAATGAGATCATTGGGGCTCCCGACGTGGACATTGTGGTGGAGCTGATTGGAGGGTACGAGCCCGCACGCTCCTTTGTCGTCGAGGCGCTGCGCCGGGGGAAATGCGTGGTCACCGCAAACAAGGCCTTGCTGGCAACGCACGGAAGCGAGATTTTCCCCGCTGCGGAAAAGGCGGGGGTCCCACTGGGATTCGAGGCGAGCGTTGGCGGGGGAATTCCGATCGTTCGCACGCTGAGAGACGGGCTGGTTGGTGACCGGGTACGGGCAATTTATGGAATCGTCAATGGTACCTCGAACTACATTCTCAGCGAAATGACGCGCGAGCGTGCTTCCTTCGAAGAGGTTTTATCCCGCGCGCAGGCGCAGGGGCTCGCGGAAGCCGACCCGACCTACGACGTGGACGGAATCGATGCGGCGCACAAGTTATGCCTGCTGATTCAGCTTGCCTTCGGGCGGCGGGTTCCCTTCCGAGACATCCCGGTGGAAGGGATTCGCCACGTCACCACCGTCGACCTCCAGTACGCAAGCGAGCTCGGTTACGCAATTAAACTGCTTGCAATTGCCAAACTTCATGGCACACAGGTAGAGGCCAGGGTGGCACCAACAATGATTCCGCAGGAGCACGTCTTGTCCGATGTGAATGGGGCTTACAACGGGATCGTGGTGCAGGGAGACGCGCTCGGGCAGACTTTTTACTATGGCCTCGGCGCGGGAATGATGCCAACGGCAACCGCAGTGCTTGCTGATATCGTGGATGCAGCCCGGTTTTTACTGGGCGAAACAAAGAGAATCCCGCATCCGCTTGGTTACCCTTGGAACCAACAGCGTCAGGCGAAATTAGTGGCGCCGGACTCTGTCGAATCAGAGTTTTACTTGCGCATGTCTCTGGCCGACCGGCCCGGCGTGCTTGCCCAGGTGGCTGGGATCTTGGGTCGCGAGAAAGTTTCGATCGCCACGATGGTGCAGCAAGGACGGCAGCAAAATGGTTGGGTGCCGGTGGTGATGCGAACACACCGAGCGAGGGCTGGTCAGGTGCGCCGCGCCTTACAAAAAATTGTGCAAACGAAAGTGGTTCGTGGGAAGCCGGTGGTGCTGCGGATCGAGGAGGAACTTGGAAAGGAAGCTGCTTGAGGTTGGGAGCAGGGTGCGTACAAGAGAAACTTCCGAGGACTAGGTTCTTGAGCGCTTCAGCGGCCGCGGGTCGATCTTGGAGGGAGCTGGCCGGGCGGTGTCGTAGTCGGCCGGGGTGGGGCTTGCGTTACCTCTTGCCTCTCATCGTGGTCGTGTTCGGGCTCAGGGTGGGGATCAGAGTCGCGCAAGCTATTCCAGCGTGTTCGGCGAACGACATCATCACGCAGGAGCCGAACTGTGGCCCGACGGGCAACTGCATCATCACGAAAACATACGAGGTGCCCAACACGGCACCGTGTACGTTCGATTTCTCCGGGCGAAACGTCACCTTGGCATCCACCTCGACTTCCGCAAGCCGCATCGTTTTGGGTTCGGGCGAACTGACAATTCTTGCCGCGAACTTCACCATGATGCCGGGTACATTGATCGACGGGCAAGGGACGGGCAGCTCCGGGCGCTCAGTCAATGGTGGGGTGGTGCGTATCCAGGCCTCTGGCGCTGTGGATATCCAAGGGGTTTCGGGTAACCGTGCGCGCATCGATGTGTCGGGCAATAACGCTGCCGGGGTCATCCGAATCGAGGCCTTGGGCAACGTGACGGTCAACGGCAGGCTCCTAGCGACTAACCTCCGAGCAACGGCGGACGGCGGGTCGATCACGATCATTGCAGGCGGCAATCTGACCGCGAGTAGCACGCCGATCACGGAGATCTGGGCTAGCGGTGGTAGCCAAGCACTGCGAGGCGGCGGCCAGGTGGACCTGAAAGCACGCGGCAACGTTTCTTTGGCCGCAAACACCTCGATTGACATCCGCGGGAGTAATGGCGGAACGCTCGACGTGTCCGCTGGGGGGGAAATTATACTCGGTGCGGTTAATGCCAACGGGACTGGCGAGGCGGGTAGCGGCGGTACAATTACGCTTTCGGCCGGGCGACGGCTAGTCATCGCTGGGGTCATTACGGCAGGAGGGGGTAGTGCTGACCCCACAGCGGGTGGGGAAGGTGGTTCTCTGTCGGCAGAAACGTTACTGGGCGACGTGGTTTTTCAAGCCAATGTGCGGCTCGAGGGGGCAAAGCCGGATGGGGATGGTGGGGACATCGATGTCGATGCAAATGGCGATATCACCATCGCGCAAGGGGTGACGGTTTCTGCGCGGACTGATGGCTCTCTGGCAGTCGGCGGTACGATCGCTCTCTCTGCCATGAGGGATTTGGTTACGTCATCCCAGTCGGCACCAGCGATCGATGCGAGTGGGGATGCGGGTGGCGGTAGTGTCGACATCGTTGCCGAGCGTAACATTATATTAAGTGCACCCGTCGACGTGAGTGGCCGGGCGGCAGCTGGGGTCGGGGGTGACGTATCGATGGTGGCCGGGGAGGGAGGCATCGGAAACTTGACCATAGCGAACACGATAAACGTTAGCGGTGGCCCATGTGGCACA
Organism: bacterium HR30; assembly: GCA_002898795.1. GTDB lineage: Bacteria > Desulfobacterota > Binatia > HRBIN30 > HRBIN30 > HRBIN30. Next base: position 7,070 of record BEIG01000087.1, read on the forward strand.
GAGGGTTGCGGCGAGGGCGGCACAACGGACATGGAAGCGTGCGAACTTGTGGTGACGTCGACTGGGAGGGTAAACGCCAACGCCCCTGCAGCGGGCGGGGCCCACCGGTTGACCGCTCGAAAGCGCCTCGAGGTGAGCGGGCTGGTGACGGCGGTGAAGACCCTGAGCTCTGGAGCCGATGGGACGGTAGGCTTGTTCTACCCGAGCTCGAACCAGCCCACTTTGGCCCCCAATTCTGTGCGGCCTACGCCAACACTGAATCCGCGCCCGTTTTGTACCACCAGGGAACCCGTGGAGGACTGCTTGTTCGCTTGCCCGACCTGCGGCAACCGCATGATCGAGTTCCCGGAGGAATGTGACGATGGCAACACGTTGAACTGTGACGGTTGTAACTTTGCGTGTCGGTCGGAGAGTTGCCCACCGGCAGAATTCTGTCCCGGAAACGTCGCCTGCGACCCTCAAATTGGCTGTGCCTTTTGTCCAGATGCGCCAACGCCCACTCCGACGCCAACCCGGACCCAAGCCCCAGTGCCGACGGCCACGGCCACGCCTACCCAAACTGCAACGGCGACGCCTTCTTGGACACTGACCCCCACACCAACGGCCTCCTTGACGTGGACCCCAACCGTCACCCCTACGGCGACGCAAACGGCAACACGGTCGCCCAGCTTTACGGCTACTGCAACACCTTCGACATCGCCAACGCGAACCCCGACCCTGACACCAACGGACACGCCGCAACCCTCACCAACTTCATCGCCAACGGCCACGCACTCCTCAACGCCGACTAGCTCCCCCACGGCGACATCGAGCGTAACCGCAACGGCAACGTTCACACCGACGCCGAGCCTTACCTCGACGCCGTCTCCAACCTACACGGCCACGCCGACGGCAACCCATACAGCTACAGAGACGATTACCCCAACGATTACCCCAACGATTACCCCAACGATTACCCCGACCCTGACTCCGTCCCGGACGGTGACTCCAACCGCTACCGGCACCTGGACGCCAACCGCCACCGCGTCACCCTCACCTACGCCGAGCCCGCTGCCGAGTGATACGCCAACAGTGACTGTGAGCTCGTGCGTCGGTGACTGCAGGGCTGACGGAGAGGTTACCATCGATGAGTTGGTGCAAATGGTGAACATTGCCTTGGGTACGGCACCGATCGACGACTGCCTGGCCGGCGATGCGAACGAAGACGGTGAGATCAGCATTGACGAGATCATCCGGGCGGTTGGCTTCGCTTTGGGCTTGCAGCCGTGTGAGCCATGAGGGGCAGCCGCTGGACCATCGTGTTCGCCTTGGGTAAGGAAAGCCCTGGGAAGTGAATCGATGGATCGGAATCTGGCTCTAGAAGCAGTCCGCGTAACCGAGGCGGCAGCGCTGGCTGCAGCGCGATTGATGGGACGAGGCGATGTTGCAGGGGCGGATCGTGCCGCAGCCGAAGCCATGCGCAAGGCGATTCGATCGATCGCCATCCGAGGGCGCGTGGCCGTGGGTGAAGGCGACCCAGGGGTGGCGGAAGCGCTTTACGTGGGTGAGCTCGTGGGCAGTGGCGAGGGGCCAGAAATTGACGTAGCGCTGGACGCGTTGGAGGGTGCGTCGATTTGCGCCACCGGCGGGTACAACGCGCTTTCGATCATCGCCTTCGCAGAACGCAACGGCTTTTTGCGCTGCCCTGAAACCCACATGGAGAAAATTGTCGTCGGCCCAGAAGGGCGAGACGTGGTCGATCTCGATCGCTCCCCCACAGAAAACCTTAAGGCCTTGGCCGAAGCCAAAGGGGTGTACGTTGCCGACTTGACGGTCGCCATCCTCGATCGGCCTCGGCACGCCACACTGATTGCGGAAGTACGGAAAGCGGGAGCGCGCATCAAGTTGTTACCGGATGGCGATGTGGCGGCCGGTATTGCCACAGTACGTCCTGAGGCAGGCATCGACATGCTGCTGGGGGTGGGCGGGGCCATGCAGGGAATTTTGACCGCGGCGGCCATTCGCTGTGCCGGCGGTGGGATGCAGGCTCGCTTGCGGCCGCGCAATGAGGAAGAGTTACGGCGCTGCCACGCTCTGGGCATCGAAGACACAAACCGACAGTACACCGCGGACGAAATGGCAAGTGGCAGCGTGATGTTCGCCGCTACTGGGGTGACCAACGGTGACTTGCTCCGTGGTGTCCGGTTCTTCCGCGGTGGCGCCACGACGAATTCATTGGTCATGCGTTCCCGCACTCACACGGTTCGCTATATCGAGGCGATCCACCGCTTCGACTTCAAGCCGGAGTACTAACCGCATGAAAGAGCAGCCAGTGGTCGACTGTCACTTCGAGGATCGCGTAGCATACGTCGTCATCCAGCGCCCCCAAGCCCTCAACGCCCTGAACTCCGAAGTGCTCGCAAGATTAGAACACGTACTCGACGAGCTGCAGGAAAAGGCCCCCCGTTGCGTGGTCTTTCAGGGCGCAGGCGAGCGTGCCTTTGTTGCCGGGGCGGATATTGCCGAAATGGAGAAGATGGACCTAGTCGAGGCACGTTCGTTTGCCCGTCGCGGGCAGATACTGTTGCAGCGCATCGAGGAGTTCCCTGCAGCGGTCATTGCCGCGGTTCGCGGCTACGCATTGGGCGGAGGGCTCGAGCTCGCGCTCGCCTGCGACCTGATTGTCGCCAGTGACGATGCACAGCTTGGTCAGCCGGAGATTCAATTGGGGATCATCCCGGGCTTCGGCGGCACTCAGCGCCTCGTGCGCCGCGTGGGTCCAGGGATGGCTCGCTACCTGGTGTTTTCAGGAGCGCGCATTTCGGCAACGGAAGCACTCCGCGTCGGGTTGGTGGACCGTGTTGTGCCCGCGGCCGAGTTATCTAGCGCCGTAAATGCATTGGCTCGGGAACTTGCAAGCAAACCGTGGTTCGCCTTGCAGCAAGCGAAAGCCGCTTTGCGCACAGCTTGGCACACTGACCTCGTGAGTGGGTGCGAGCGCGAAGCCGATGCGTTCGCCCTCGCCTTTGCCCACCCGGACCGTCGCGAAGGAATGCAGGCCTTTTTGCAAAAACGCCCGCCCAAATTCAGTTAAGAGGCAGTATCCATGGTTACCTGGGAGGTGTGTTTCACAACACCAATCGAGATCGAGGCCCACGTGGTGAAGGGGTTCCTCGAACATCAAGGTATACCATGCTTACTGACGAGCCGTCGTTTCGCCCTACAACCTTTGACGTTTTGTGCGCTTGGGGAGGTGCAAGTGCTGGTGCCAGAAGAATGGCTTGGGACCGCACGAGGAATGATTGCCCGCCGCTGTGCGCGCGGGACGACGAGGAGGGTTGGTGATCGTGGTTAAGTCGAAGCGTGAATGGCTCGAACAATATTATCCGAAGGACAAAGATCGTCTGCCCCGGTTTACCACCATCTCCGATCGGGTTGTGGATCCATTGTACACGCCGGAAGATGTGGAGGACGTTTCCTACGACCGCGACCTGGGCTACCCGTGCCAGTACCCGTTTACCCGCGGAGTCTACCCCAGCATGTACCGCGGGAAGCTTTGGACCATGCGCCAATTTGCAGGCTACGGGACCGCCGAAGATACGAACGAGCGCTTTCACTTTTTGCTGGAGCAAGGGCAGACCGGGCTTTCTACCGCATTCGACATGCCCACCCTTATGGGTTACGACGCTGACCATCCGCGAGCACGGGGCGAAGTCGGGCGCGAAGGGGTGGCCGTGTCGAGCATCGCCGATATGGAGGCTTTGTTCGCCGGCATCCCCCTCGACCAGGTAACCACGTCGATGACCGTGAACTGCACGGCCAGCATCCTGCTGGCCATGTATTTTGCCGTGGCGGAACGACGGGGAATTCCGCTGTCGAAACTCGGCGGTACGATCCAAAACGACATGCTCAAGGAGTTCATCGCGCAGAAGGAATGGATTTGCCCTCCGGAACCGTCGGTTCGAATTATCGTGGACATGATCGAGTTTTGCTCCCATGCGGCGCCACGGTGGCACCCGATTTCCATTTCTGGCTACCACATCCGCGAAGCTGGCTCGACCGCGGCCCAGGAACTCGCATTCACCTTGGCCGACGGAATTGGCTACGTGCAAGCTGCAGTTGATCGGGGGCTTGATGTCGATTCGTTCGCACCTCGGCTCTCCTTCTTTTTCAATGTCCACAACGATTTCTTCGAGGAAATCGCGAAGTTTCGGGCGGCGCGCCGGATGTGGGCGAAGATCATGCGCGAACGGTTTGGGGCCAAAAAGCCCCAGTCGTGGCTGCTGCGGACGCATGCTCAGACCGCAGGCTGCAGCCTCACCGCGCAGCAACCTCTGAATAACGTGGTTCGGGTGGCCATCCAGGCCCTGGCCGCAGTGCTCGGGGGTACGCAGTCGCTGCATACGAATTCCATGGACGAGACCCTGGCTTTGCCCAGTGAGCAGGCGGTGCTTGTGGCCCTTCGCACGCAGCAGATTATCGCTGAGGAGACCGGCGTAGCGAACTTTATCGACCCTCTTGGTGGAAGTTACGCGGTCGAGGCGCTGACGAACCAAATCGAAGCCGAGGCCTGGGATTACATCCGGCGTATCGACGAGCTGGGTGGCATCGTGCGGGCCATCGAACTGGGATTTCCGCAGAAAGAAATTTCCGAGGCGGCTTACCGTTACCAGCAGCAGTTGGAAAAGGGAGAGAAGGTGATGGTGGGAGTGAACAAGTACCAGGTGCAGGAGGAACCCCCCATCGAGATTTTGCGCGTCCCGCCAGAAGTCGAGCGGAAACAAGTGGAACGAGTTCGCCAGCGCAAGGCAGCCCGGAACCCGGCTGTGGTCGCGGCAGCACTGGAAAAGGTGCGCCGGGCCGCCCGTGAAGGCACGAACCTGATGCCCCCGATTATGGAAGCCGTGAAGCAGGAAGTAACCGTGGGGGAAATTTCCGATGTTTTTCGAGAAGTGTTCGGCGTCTATCGTGACCCCGCCTACATTTAGTGCTGCTCGGAAGAAGTGTTTCGCGCGCTCATTGTGAGCGCTTTGTCCCAACCAGTCATGGCACCACGTCCCTTGCGGATTCTAATTGCGAAGCCTGGTCTCGATGGCCACGACCGTGGCGCAAAGATCATCGCGCGGTTGCTGCGCGATGCCGGGTACGAGGTGATCTATACCGGACTGCACCAAACCCCGGAGATGATCGTCGAGGCGGCAATTCAAGAGGACGTGGATGCCATTGGCCTAAGCATCCTTTCCGGTGCGCACATGACGCTGTTTCCCGAGGTTTTGCAACTGTTACGCGAGCGGGGAGTTGGCGACATTCCCGTTTTCGGAGGCGGCATTATTCCTCGGGAGGATGCCTCGACGTTGAAACAGTTGGGTGTGAAAGAAATCTTTACGCCGGGTACATCGGCACAAGAAATCCTGGATTGGATTCGCGAGCATATCCGGCCTCGGAGTGGCTAAAGCTTTTGGAAGAGTGCCCCCAGTGGTGGAACGGTGGCCGATTGTCATCGTAGGAGGTGGCCCAGCGGGTACGGCAACTGCCCTGTTTCTCGTTCGTCGCCGCCCCGAGTTGGCTTCCGAAATCCTGATCCTCGACAAAGCGATCCACCCGCGGTTCAAGGTTTGTGCAGGCGGATTGATTCCACACACGATTGCCTGCCTAGAGGAACTGGGCATTGCCCTGGAGATTCCTCACGTGCCGGTGTCGCGCGCCTTCGCCCTCACCCCAGCGGGGACGGTGGAACACAATGAACGGAGAGGCTTCTGTACCGTTGTCCGCCGCGATTGTTTCGATGCGCTGTTGGTGGACTCCTGCATGCGCCGCGGAGTGACGGTACGACAAGGGGAAAAAGTGCTCGATGTCGTGGAGCATGCGGAGTTTGTGGAGGTAAAGACGGAACGACAGAACTACCGGGCAAGCGTCGTGGTTGGAGCGGATGGCTCCGGCAGCTTAGTCCGGAGGCGAGTCTTCGGCCATGATGACAGAACCATTGGTCGCGCCATCATGGCCGATGTTTCCGCCCTCGATCTTCACTGGGCGTTTCCCAACGATCCGTGGTGTAAGTTCGACTTCCGTCCTGCGGCTGAAGGCTTGCGCGGGTACGCGTGGATGTTTCCGTGTTCCATCGACGGCACCCCGCACTGGAACGTGGGCGTTTACTCGAGCCAGGCAAAGGCCCAAGGATGCCGGATGAACGGGCTTCTCGAGAAGGCCCTGAGCCGAATTGGTGCCAGGGCCGTACGTTCGTGTGCATATCCGGTTCGTCTATTCCATTCCCGCACACGGTTGGCCACTTCCCGAGTGCTGCTCGTGGGGGATGCTGCTGGCGTGGACCCGCTCATGGGAGAAGGAATTTCGTTTGCTTTCGAGTATGGCCGGTTAGCAGCCGAATGCATTGCCGCCTGGCGAGAACCGGGCAGTGACGGTGTGGCAGCGTACGAAAGGATGGTTCGCGAGAGTTGGTTAGGGCGCAAGTTGCGGCGGCTAAATATGCTGGAACGAATGTTCTACGGGCGTACGTCGAAGTTCTGGTTTTGGTTTGCGGTTTCGAGCGAACGTGCCCGCCGGGTGGGTTTGCGCTGGTACAGCGGCCAGGACGGTTGGGATCAGTTGAGCCTCCCGAGGGGATTGGCACGCCTCGGGCAGGAGGCGATCTCGCTCATGCGTGGCTTGTTGTAGTGTTCGCTTTGTGGGCAGAAGGCAGGAGGGGACTAAGAACATGTCAGCACATCATCTGAAGTTCGGCTTGATTCTTCCGTTGGGGAATTTCGCTGAAGCCAAGGCAATGGTGCAACGTGCAGAGGATAGTGGCTTCTACGCGATTGCTGCGGAAGACCATTTTTTTATGACCGGCCTTATGGGAACCGACCGCTTCAGCCCGCGGCTCGAGTGCTTCACGGTTTTAAGCGCGTTGAGCACGCTGACCCAACGGCTGGTGCTGACCCAGTTGGTGGCGGCAAACTCGTTTCGACACCCCGCTCTGACTGCGAAGATCGTTAGCTCTTTGCATCACATTACCGGGGGCCGAGTGGAGCTAGGGATCGGCGCCGGTTGGTTCCGCGAGGAGTACGAAGCCTTTGGTTTTCCCTACCCTCCGCCACGAGAGCGCGTGGCACAGCTCGCTGAGGCCTTGACGGTCATCAAGAAGCTCTGGGTGGAAGACGAGGCGACATTTGAAGGCCGATACTATCGCTTACAGAACGCGCCCCATAGCCCCAAGCCGCAGCCGCGCCCCCGTATCATGCTCGGGGGCGGGGGCAGGCCATTGTTACGACTAGCGGCTCGGGAAGCAGACGTGATCAATATCATCCCTCCCTTCGGCGGGGCGTTAGGCCGGCTCACCATGGAGGAAACGGTAAAGTTCGACTTGAGTGCATTTGCGGAGCGGGTGAGCTTTTTCCGCGCGGCCTGCAAGGAGTTGGGGCGCGATCCAGAGGAGGTCGAGCTTTCCGCAATGGTCTACGTGGTGATCGGAGAATCGCCGGCGCAGGCCCGATCGTTCGCGGAAGCAATGGCCCAAGCCTTGGGGGTCAACGATTTGGAAGCGGTCTATCGCTCCCCGAACACGCTGGTAGGCACGGTAGAACAAGTCGCCGATGAAGTGCATCGCCGTAAAGAGGAGATGGGAGTCACCTACTTTTTCTGTCACTTTCCCGTCCAGGAAATGTTCGAGCGCTTTTGCCGGGAAGTCGTGCCGCGGCTGGTTCGTTAGCAACGCCTTGCGAGAGCAGCGGGAAACAATGTCGCTTCGAGTGGAATCCTGCCAGGAGCACGGCATTCGCACACGGAAACGTGCAGGCCGCTGCGCTTGCAGGCGACTGAGGACGAAGCAGAGGCGCATGCCAGGTGGCACGAAGCGAACACAAAGCCCTATTCGTATGCATATGGCCGGACCTTGCGCGAGTGACCGTACTGGAAGCGGACAACTCCCATGCCGCACGTGTCGGACGACTTAGGACGCCCACTCGACATCGAGCCCCCGCCGCGCCGAATTATCAGCCTCGTCCCGAGTCTCACGGAGTTACTGTTCGCACTGGGCGTGTGTTCGCTCGTGGTGGGAGTTACAAGGTACTGCACCGAGCCTGTTAGTGCTTTACGGAACCTGCCCAAGGTTGGGGGGACGAAGAACCCCGATTTGGCTTTGGTGCAGGAGCTACGACCGGAGTTGGTTCTGGCGAACGCAGAAGAAAACCGAAGAGAGGACGTAGAAAAGCTCCAAGCAATGGGGTTGCGGGTCATGGTTACTTACCCGCGGTCGGTTGCAGACGTTGCACGCGTGGTCCGCACCGTTGCGCAAGTTACGGGAGCATACGAGGTTGGGCAAAGCCTGGCTGCAGCGATTGAACGGGCAGCAGCCTCAGTGCCTGCAGCGGTAGCCATCCGAGTGTTTTGCCCGATCTGGAAGAACCCGTGGATGAGCTTTGGTACGGACACGTACGGAAATGACCTCTTGCGTATTGCCGGGGCAAGGAACGTGTGCCTTGGTGCAGACGCTCGGTATCCCATTGTGGAGCTCGAGCGCGTTGCGGAGCAGAACCCCGAGGTGATTTTACTCCCTGATGAACCTTATCGTTTCGCGCCAAAAGACCTTGGCGACTTGGCACCTCTTTCGAGCACGGAAGCTGTGCGCTCCGGACGTGTGTATTTCGTCAGCGGGAAGGCCTTAACCTGGTTTGGACCCCGCACCCCTGGAGCAGTCCGTTACCTGCGAAGCTTCCTGCCCCTTCCCGAAAGCCCAGCTTGGGGATAATAAGCACAGCACCGCGTGGTGCCCTGGACGTTTCCTTCTTCGACAAAGATCCAAAAGGCCCCCAGTATGAGCATGCAAAAATCCCGTGTGGCTCTAAAAGCTGCCATTCACCGTGCGCGTTGCGCGGTCTCGCGAGCAACAACAACGGGCTTTCGGTAGAGAGACGGCGGGGGAGAACAGGCGGGATCATCCAAAGACGGCACCTTTAGCTACAGATTTCGACCGCGGCATCCAGCCCACGCTGTGGTTTTAATTTACTCTCATCGTGGAGATCTCTGCCACTCCGCCCGAGCGGGGCTAGATGGGGGGCAACTCCAGGTAAGTTTTGGGGGCCTTCTTGAACTCGTAAGGCTTTCCGCTCCGAGACGCCGGAGTTAGTTTGGTTGCCCTTGAGAGAACAAAAGTTCGATGCTCTGCATTTGAGCCCATTCTGCCACCTTTCCGCAACTTGGAGTCCCGCGCTCGCGGAAACCTCCGCTGCGTCGGATCCATAGAGACGAAAGCCCCTTGCAAAGCGTGGACTTTTCTCTCTCGGATTCCAAGATGCCGGCAGGGTAACTCGCTGTGCCCTGTTGCTATTGTGTCCCTGCCGTGGCAACTTTTTCGTTGGGGAGGCGTCTGGCGAACTGTGAGGCGGGCGAGCTTATTACCTGCGGGTGACGGCGGTCGAGGAGAAGGCCAAGTGCGGAGTCCGCGTCTTTCACGCGGGCAGAGCTGGAGCCCGACACCTTGTCGCCTTTGGAACAGGG
>BEIG01000088.1 GCA_002898795.1 bacterium HR30
CGCCGTACTGACGTTTCCCTTCGAGGGGGTGGACACGTTGCTGCCGCCCCTAAGAAAGGCGTTAGCGGGAAAAATTGTGATGGACACGATCAACCCGATGGAAATGCGCGATGGCGTGTTTCATCTGATCGAGGTTCCCCGAGGGTCTGCTGGGGAACGAGTGCAAGAATTGCTGCCCGACTCCCAGGTCGTTGCCTGTTTTAAGAATTCGAGTGCCAAGGAACTGATGGACCTGCGAGCGGTGCTGCACGGCGACATTCTCCTCTGCGGCAACTTTCCCGAGGCAAATTCTTGGGTTTCCGCATTGGTGCGGCGCATCCCGGAGTTGCGCCCAGTGGACGCTGGCGTGCTGGCGAACTCCCATCACCTCGAGAGCATCACCACCCTGTTGATGAATCTGAATCGGAAGTACAAGGCGTTAACATCCGTGCAAATTCTGGGCTTGCCAAAGCGGCGCTGAAGCGCGCCACGGGAGGAAGGAGTCAAGGGAACATGAAGTTCAGGAAGAAGCTATTTCTGTTGGGTGTTGCTTTGGCGCTCGGGTGGGGCTCGGCCAGCCGTGCAGTAGCTTCTGGGGGATTGGCTTGGGAAGCGAAGATCACCACCGAAGAGGGATCGGTGCAAACGATGCGGGTGGTCACAGTGCCCCAAAAGTTTAAGATCCAGCATCAAAGCGGGAATGAGTATCTTGTCCGTTTGGATCGAGGCGAAGTGTATTTCATCGATCCCCAAAAGCGTGCGTACCAGAGAGTGAAACTCGCCGAACTGGAAAACGCTGCCAAAACGGCACGAGCGCAGATGCAAGCCGCTTTAGGCCATATGCAGAAGGAGCTGGAAGCCCTTCCGCCAGCGCAACGCCGGTTGTTGGAGCAAATGGTCGCCGAGCAGCAGGGGGCTCGCCCGGCAAAACCCAAGGTGCGTAAAACGGGCGAAAGGAAAACCATCGCGGGTTACCCGTGTACCGAGTACGTTGTCGAAGCCGAAGGCAAAGTGCTCCTCACCGCTTGCACGACGGAGCAAATCGCAGCGTTTCAGTCCATGCGTCAGGATTGGCTCACGGCGCAAAAGCAGCTCGGCAAAATGAACCCTTTCGGTGGGGGAAACTTACGGGATGTGCTGGCCGAAGTTCCGGGCTTCCCGTTGGAAACAAAGATGAGCGGTGTGCACGCGTTGGTAACCAAGGTGGACACAAACGCACCCGCGCTGTCTGAGTTCGAGGTGCCCGCAGGATTCGAGCTGCGCCCGGGCCCGCCTCTGCCCCAGTGAAGACCGGTCTAGCGGACTCTGTCCACCGTGCGGCTCGGAGCAAGCCCCAGAGTGATGGAGGAGGTTTGACGCTCCTGCGCTGGCTAGGGTAACGCAAGGCACATGGACTACGTGGTGGATGCGGACGGCCACGTGTTGGAGCCACCGGACCTTTGGCAGCGGTACGTAGATCCGCCGTTTCGGGAGCGGGCTATCCGCATTCGACGGGGCGACGACGGGCGAGACTACCTCGAAGTGGAAGGCCGCCCGGCCAAGCTCACGACGCCAGAAATGCTGGGTGGAATTGGCGGAATGGGCATGTCGCTCGAACAACTGGCAGAAGCGGCCACCTCTGGTCGCTACCTTGCCTACGCTCCCCCGGAGGCTTACGACCCACAGGCTCGCTTACGGTTGCTCGACTCCCAGGGTGTGACGCATGCCATTCTTTATCCCACCTTAGGCTTACAGTGGGAGGCAGAGGTTCTCGATCCTGCATACGCATTGGCCCACTGTCGGGCCTACAATCGCTGGATCGAAGATTTTTGTGCCGACTCTGGCGGGCGATTGGTCCCGGTTGCCCACCTAACGCTGGGCGACCCACATGCTGCCGCCGTCGAGCTGAAGCGGGCTGTGGCCAACGGTGCCCGTGGTGGCTTCTTGCTGCCCTTCACGTTGAACGGCTTGCCGCATGGTCACCCAGACCACGATCCGCTTTGGGCGGCTGCCCAGGAACTAGACGTGCCCATCGCCATTCACACGGGTGTGGACCCTCCGGCGCGCAGTCTCCACCACCGCTTCAACCACGTCTCGTGGCCCGAGGCTGTGCCGGCCAACATCTGGTACCTGCAACTGCTTTTCCCTCAAGCGGTGCAACAGGCGTTCTCTACCTTTTTCCAGTTCGCTACGTTTGATCGCTTCCCGAACCTGAAGATCGTCGTGCTCGAGTCGGGCGCGGGCTGGCTACCGTACTGGATGGACCGAATGGATGCCTTGTACCGCGGCTCGCTACGCGTGACCATGATGCTGCGCGAGCTACCGAGTGCTTACGTTCGCCGCCAGTGTTGGATTGCCGCGGATCCTGACGAGAGTTTTCTTCCGGCTGCGATTGCGGCAGTGGGGAGCGACCGTTTCTTGTGGGCGAGCGACTTCCCCCACAGCGATCACGCTGGGGACTACATCGAGGAGCTTGACGAACTTTGCCGTGCGCTGCCGGCTGAGGCCGCTCGAGCGCTGCGGGGGCAGAACGCCGCAACCCTTTACCGCCTTGAACGGTTCAGCAGCGACCGAAAAGCAGCATCAGAAGGATAAACTTTCCCAGAGTTCCACTAGCCGCTGGTGCCCGTCGCGAAACACGGGCCAACCGTCCCCGACTAAAACGGCATCGATGCCCGGGATGTCCACGAGCCGCTTGACCGAAGCTCGCGCCGCGTGCGGGTCTTTTAGTTTTTCCCGAGGGAGCAAGCACAGCCAGCCGGCACGGTGGCAGCGCACGAGATCGCCCGTGATCAAGGTTTCCGGTTGGAGAAATAAGGCAAGCTCCCCTGGGGTTTTGGAGCCGTGCAGCTCATACACTTTGAGCCCTGCAACCACTTCTTCGCCGTCGTGGAGCCAACGGTCGCAATGGATGGGAAACGTTTCTCGTTCCGCCTGCGGGCCCGCCACGCGAGCTCCGGTGGCGGCAGCGAGCTCGGCAGCAGCGCGCGTGTGGTCGGAGTTCGTGACCACGATCCAGGCTACCCCGCCCAGCCGTTCCAAGTGCGCGCGGTCGTGGGCGGTTAGAGGCAGGGGATCGACGACAACGTTCCCGCCCGTGCGCACCCAGAGTACGGAATGGAAGTCCAAGTTGCGCTCCTCGTTGAACTGGGACCAGCCGAATAAATCGTCGCGATGCAAGAGTTTCATCGGCCTAGTCGTGCTCCGCGAGTTCGAGTTTGGCGATTTGGTTGCGGTGGACTTCGTCAGGGCCGTCGGCAATGCGCAAGGTGCGGGCTCCGGCGTAGGCGTAGGCGAGCCCAAAGTCATCGCACACGCCAGCGGCACCATGTGCTTGTATGGCCCAGTCGATCACCTGCAGGGCCATATTCGGTGCGGCAACCTTGATCATGGCGATTTCCTTCCGTGCGGCTTTGTTGCCCACGGTGTCCATCATGTAAGCTGCTTTGAACACCAGCAGCCGTGCTTGTTCGATCCGTATGCGTGCCTCGGCAATGCGTTCTAGCGTCACCGTTTGCTCGGCAAGAGGTTTGCCGAAAGCGACCCGCCGTTTCACCCGTTTGCACATGGCATCGAGGGCGCGCTCGGCAAGACCGATCAGCCGCATGCAGTGATGGATGCGGCCAGGACCGAGGCGGCCTTGGGCAATTTCGAACCCACGACCTTCACCGAGTAAAATATTGCTCACGGGTACGCGCACGTCTTCGAACACCACCTCGCCGTGCCCGTGGGGAGCGTCATCGTAGCCGAACACAGGCAAGTGGCGAACGACTTTGACTCCCGGCGTGTCCCGCGGCACGAGAATTTGCGACTGTTGCTGGTGGCGAGGAGCATCAGGGTTTGTTTTGCCCATGACGATGAGCAGCTTGCAGTGCGGGTGGAGAACGCCTGAAGTCCACCACTTGCGCCCGTTGATCACATAGAAGTCTCCATCGCGGCGAATGCTGCACTGAATGTTCGTGGCATCCGAGGAAGCCACGTCTGGCTCCGTCATCGCGAAAGCGGAGCGGATCTCACCAGCGAGCAGGGGCTCGAGCCACTGCTTTTGCTGTTCTGGCGTGCCATAGCGATCGAGGATTTCCATGTTGCCGGTGTCCGGCGCAGCACAGTTGAACACCTCCGGAGCAATGTGCGAGCGCCCCATGATTTCGCACAAGGGTGCGTATTCGAGATTGGTGAGGCCGGGTCCCCGGGGACTGTGCGAAAGAAACAAATTCCACAAACCCGCGGCTCGCGCCTTGGCTTTCAACTCCTCCATGATTGGAGGCTGCGCCCAGCGGTTGGCCTCGAGCTGCTGGTGGTAAATGGGTTCGGCTGGGTAAACGTAGTCTTCCATGAATTGCTCTAGCTTGCGCTTGAGCTCTTGCACTTTGGGAGGAAAGGAAAAGTCCATGCGCGCTCCTCGATCTGGTGAACAGGGAAATGCTGGAGCGCTGAGTACTTGGGAGCCGAGCCTGCGTCAAGCAAGTGCGCTCCGCTCATTGGTGAGAATCGGGAGTGGTGGCGCTGCGTCGGCCCCACCACCGAAGAGCCGCTCGCGCAAGCTCGTGGGGCTGCTTGGGTGAACCTCAAACCCGAGCGCAGGTTTTCGGCCCACAAGGGTGCAGACTCTGGGCAGTGCCGCGACGTTCTCATATCGTGCGGGGACAGTCGTGACGGCCAGGGTTGTGTGCGTTACCAGGCCCCACGGCGAGCCCCGACGCTGCAGGGTCAGGAGGCAAGTGCGCGCCAACGTTGCGCGCCCGCATGCCAGCCCTTCGGCCCGCTTCTTCGTGGTGGTGGTGTCGGGAGGGGGGCCTTTAGAGGCTTCCGAGGCGTGCCGCTTCGATGGCTCGCTGCCAGCGGGCGAAGCGCTCTTCGCGCTCGTCTCTGCTCCACTGCGGGGCGAAAACCCCTCCGCTGCGCCAGTGCTGGCGAAGCTCCTGGCGGTCCTGCCACAAGCCGACAGCCAAGCCGGCAAGAAATGCCGCCCCCAGCACCGAGGCTTGTACGGAAGCCGGACGCTCCACTTCGCACCCGAGCACGTTGGCCAGGCATTGCAAAAGAACGTCGTTGGCTGCAGCCCCTCCATCCACGCGCAGCCGTTCGGGTGGAGCTAGAGAGGCGTCGGCGAACAACGTGCTCAGCACCTCACGGCAGCGAAATGCGATGCCCTCGAGCATGGCTCGGACGATGTGTGCCGCCGTGCTGCCGCGGGAAAGTCCGCCAATGACGGCGCGGGCCTCGGGGTTCATGTGTGGCGTGCCTAAGCCTTGAAACGCAGGCACAGCCCACACCCCGCCATGATCGGTGACCGTCGTAGCCACCAGGGCTGCATCTTCGACGCTTGGAAGAATGCGCAGCCCGTCGCGCAGCCACTGGATCGCGGCTCCGGCCGCGATCGCGGTGCCTTCGAGACAAAAACAGCGCTCGCTTCCCAAGTTCCACAGGACCAGTGGGTAGGCGCCATGGGGGGAAAAGGCTGGTTCCGTGCCCGTGTGAACATCGGCCATGGCCGAGGTGCCGAGGGTGATTTTTGCTGCGCCCTTATCCCAGCCAAGCTCCCCGAACATGGCTGCTTGCTGGTCGCCAGCGATGCTAGCCACAGGAATGGGGGCACCGAACAAGTCTGGAGGTGTGTGACCGTACACTTCGCTGGTCGAGCGGAGCTTCGGGAGCATGGCTTCCGGGATGCGAAGCGCTCGCAGTGCGTGGGCCCACCAGGATCCCTGAAAGGGCTCGTACAGGGTTGTGCAGGAGGCGTTCGAGTGATCCGTGACGTGCGCCTGCGCACCGGTAAGATTCCACACGAGCCAGGAGTCCATCGTGCCGAAACAAAGCTCGCCGTGTTCGGCACGAGAGCGCAGTTCGGGCGAGCGATCGAGGATCCATTCGAGCTTTGTGGCCGAGGCCATGGCATTGGTGAACACGCCTTCGTTGGCCAGCGCAGCTGCCCGTGCGGCGGTGCGTGTGTCTTGCCAGACGATGGCGCGATAAACGGGGCGACCAGTTCGTCGTTCCCAGACGATCGTCGTGGCCCGCTGGGTGCACAGCCCAATTGCGGCGATGGACCGAGCTGCGATGCCTGCGCGGGATATGGCGGTGCGACTGACGTCGAGTGTGGTTTGCCAAACGGCCACAGGGTCTTGTTCCACCCAACCGGGTGCGGGGTAAAAGGTTTCGACCTCAGCGTAGGCATGGCCCAAGAGCCGTGCTTCGCGGTCGAACACATAGGCGCGCACACCCGTTGTTCCTTCATCGATGGCCAACACCGCCCGCATGGTGGGTAGCTCCTTCCAGATGCCGTCTTTACCGCTCGGGCAAAAGCGTGCCGGGATTCAAGATCTCCGCAGGGTCCAGCGCCTGTTTCAGTGCACGTAGCAACTCTAGAGCTTCGCCGAGTTCGTGTCCCAGCCACGCTTTGCGCACCCGGCCGATACCGTGGTGATGGACGACGGATCCACCCGCTTGCAGTGTGGCCTCCATGGCAGCGCGCCAGCAGTCGAGGTAGGTTTGTTCCCCGAGTTCTGGGGAGAATGGGCGCGCTGCGAAGGTAAAGTAAATGTTCGTGCCTTGCGGGTAACTGTGGGAGCTGTGGCCGGAAGCCACCAAAACTCCTGGCACCCGCTGCAGTGCAGCGACGACCTGATCGTACAAACGGGCGACCCGATCCCAAGTTGCACTGACTTCGATCGTGTCGACCACCACACCTTTATCGATGAACGACTCGAAGGTCGGCACCCGGTTACGCTCCTCGAGCCAGCGCTGCACCGGCTCGATCCCGCGCGACTCGCCTCCGAGCCCGGCGCAAACACCGGCTGTGGCCGCTGCTTCCGCGGCAGTGAGTGCTCCGGGGCCTTCGGAGATGAGGAGCAAAAGGCAGTCGCTTCCGCTGCTCGCTTGAGGGAAATGCCTGGCGCTTTCCACGGCATCGTAAAGGCGCACGACTGCGGGCCGCCATCCGTTGCGCACGATTTGGCGAATCGCTTCGAGCCCGGTGGCCATGTTCGGGAAACTGAACGACTGGAACAGAGCGCTTTCCGGTAGCGGAAAGATTTTCAGGGTTGCCTCGGTGACGATACCCAAGGTTCCTTCGGCTCCGAGGAACAGTTGGCGCACATCTGGGCCGCTTGCCCAGCGAACCCGCGGCGGAAAACAAAGCAAGCGGCCGTCGGGAAGCACCACGTTGAAGCCGAGAACCAAGTCCTCGATGTTTCCGTAGCGAGTGGAGTACTGCCCTGCGGCTCGTGTGTTGAGCCAGCCGCCCACGGTGGAAAGCGCGATCGACTGGGGAAAGTGACCTGACGTGAACCCAGCAGCGCGTAGCTCTTCCTCCAGCGACTCGCCCATCTTGCCCGCTTCTACGCGTACGTACAGCGCGTGCTCATTGATTTCCACGATGCGCGCCATGCGCCGCATGTCGAGGACGATGGCACGGGCGGATGGTTCGATCGCGCCGCAAACGCCAGAGCCGCCTCCATAGGGCACCACGGGTAGACGGTGCGCCAGTGCATAACGCACGACTTCCTGAACGTGTTCGGTAGTTTCCGGGAACACCACCGCAAGCGGCACAGAAGTCAAGCGGCCATGGACTGCACGGTAAACGTTGAGAAACCAGGTGTCCCTTTTGTGGGCTTGGAGCTGCGACGGCTCCCAACTCACTCGGCTATCGCCCAGGAGCTCGCGCAGCCGGTTACGGTGTTGCTCGAGTTCCGTTTCAAGCATGGGCCGCCATGCCCTCCGTGGTGGCGACACTGGGCCGAAAGGTTTTCACCTCGGCAACGTGGGCGCGGTACGCCGCGAGTTCTTGCGACGTGCGGGCGGGTGACCAGTCTAACCATCCCGCTAGCCATTCCGCGACGGTTGGTGCAGCCCCTAAACCGTTTTGGCGATCCCACAGGAACAATCGCGTGCGTCGCTCGAGGACGTCTTGCAGGGTCAAAGCCATTTCCTGGCGTACGTTGTACAGAACCTCGGCGCGGGTTAGCCCACAACCATCGGGCGTTTCTTCCGCCAAGATCGGGTCGGCGATGATGGCGCCAGCAATCCAGTCGGCATTGGTTCCGTAGAGCGACACGAGGCGCTGCAGAAGTTCTGGTCGGATCCCCTGCCACTTCGTTTGCAGCGAGCCAACGAGCGATTCGACGTTGCCGTCAAAATCGCCGCCGCTCAACGGGGTGGTAGCGCTGTCGCCAATTGGCTCGGGCACGCGGAACCCTTGTTCCGCCAGGCGTTCGAGGACCAAGCGGAGAATTCGTTGTGCCATTCTCCGGTACGTCGTGAGTTTGCCTCCGGCAACGGAAATAAGCCCCGTGGGCCCAATCATGATTTCGTCTTTGCGGGAAATTTCACTGGGTTTGCGTCCTTCCTCGTGAAGCAGCGGCCGTAACCCGGCCCACGCTCCAACAACGTCGTCGACGCGCAAGGGCTCTACGCGGAAGGCCCGGTTAGCCGCTTCGAGCAGGTACTCGGCATCGTCGAGGGTAATTGGTGGGTCGTCGTACGGGCCAGTGTAGTCGGTGTCGGTCGTGCCGAGGTAAACCAAGTCGCCGTGGGGAATGGCGAACACGCTGCGCTTGTCGGCCGCACTCATGACCACGCAGCGCCCGACGGGTAGCCTTTGGTGCAGCAGGATGAGGTGGATTCCCTTGGTCAAATGGAGCCGTCGGCTCTCGGTTCCGCCTTGCAAGGCGCGCACTTCGTCAACCCAGGGCCCGGCAGCGTTGACGATGCTGTGCGCGCGCACCAGCACTTCGCCTTCGGCCATTGCGTCCGCGATCCAAGCCCCAGCAATCCGATTGTTTTCCAGGTGCAGACGGACCACCGGGGTGTAATTCGTGATGACCGCGCCCAGGGCGGCTGCCGCTTTCAAAGTATCTAGAACCAAACGAGCGTCGTCCGTGAGGTACTCGTAGTAAAGCCCTGCGCCGTAAAGCTTTTCTTCTTTCAACCAAGGTTCGAGCGCCAGCGTTTCCTCGCGACTCAGCATGCGATTGCGTTCTTCTTTGCTGACCCCAGCGAGGTGGTCGTAGGTAAACAGGCCAGCCCGGATCGTGAGGTACCCCGTGCGACTGTAGACTGGGACGAGCATTTGAATCGGGCGAGCCAGGTGGGGCGCCAAACGGCGCAAAACCTTGCGTTCTGTAGCCGCTTCGCGCACTAGACCCACGTCCCCCTGCGGCAAGTACCGTAAGCCACCGTGAATGAGTTTCGAGGAACGGCTGCTTGTACCCTGCGCAAAATCACGCCGCTCCACGAGTGCGACGCGCAGGCCCCGCAAAGCAGCCTCCCGAGCAACCCCGGCGCCTGTGATGCCGCCCCCAATGACCAGGACGTCGTACGTCTCCTGTTCCAGGCGGGTTAAGTTGTACGCCCGCGTTCGCGCCGACCATTCTCCTAGTGCTGTCATGGGTTCTTTTGTACCTTCTCCGTGCTCGCCTGGGTACTCTCTCTTGCGCGCACTCTTTTGTCAAACCGGGCAAATTTTGCTCGCAGTGTCCAGGTCGTGCTTGCAGTTACCTCCTGAACTGCTGGCAATCGGGACAGGTGCGGTTCAGTGGGGGAGACGATATGGCGGTTGTCCCGCGGTCCTCCATCGAAGCACGCCTCGCGCCGGTATTCGTTTGGAGCGCGGATGTTGCCCCTGCGTTGGAGTCACGGGCACACGATCGAAGAGGTTCCCGGAGCTAGCGTGGAGCCAGGATGTCGGCCGTACCGGAATGGTAGGGCGACACGTCCGCGCGCAACGGTGTGCGGAGCAGATGGCCGCGCTCCCTGCGGGCGGGTCAGTGGCTCTGCGGAAGACCCACCGGCAGCCTGAGTGGCGAAGAGCCAAGCGGCCATGGCTGCGAGGAATGCCCTAGACTCCGATCGAACCCGCGTCGCTGAGCCTCGCCCCGCGAAACGCAGGCTGGTGTCCATGCGCGTCACGACATGGAGGCACCGAGCGACATTGGCGCCCGCCCTCGCCACCGCAAAGCGGATCACGAAGTGCCGGTGCCCTAGCCCCTCGCCCCAATGTATTGACGATGTTGCCCACACCCAGGATGGGACCGAAAGAATCCGTGACCTGGATCTAACGGCTTTGAACTCGCGACAGGCAAAGCTTGCAGGTTGCCCTCTTCCAGCCCTGTCAGCGAAGGCCGCTTGGGAAGTCGCTTTCTCGATCGGTTCCAAACCGATGAGCGGAAGCTTCGTGCTGTACGGTCAACAGCGAGTATCCCGGTCGCCGCTGGTGAGACATAGTTCCGCCAGCCAAACTGGGCACAGCCAGATCCAGTCGGGTCGCCTCAGGAGATGCCGTCGCCATCGGGATGCTGCTCTATCTCGGTCGCAGGTTGATCGCTTGGCTCTCTGAATTGGTGTCGGATGAACGTGCCGGCACAGTTGAGGACTCGAAATCAACGGCGGGGACTGCTCTGCCCCTTGCTGCGGACTGGCATCGCGAGCCCATGGTGCGCGAAGGATCGAACCCGAGGCAAAGAGGCGGGGCCAAGGTTCGCGCTTCGCTAGTGGCGAACGAGGCTTGCTCGGCACACTCGGCCGACCGCCCCCTTGGAGGTGCATGCGACTTAGTTCGGACGAGGAAGCGCGGGATGGTACGGGTGCGGATGGGGTGGGGGAGGGAAGAGTTTCCTCTGTGATCTTGGTCTGAAGCATTCTCCATTGGAATCTCTTTGGTGGAGACCTCGCGCAGCCTTAGCTTGCGCTGCACTGGGGACAGTATTTTTGAAACAGCTCGAAGGTGCGCGCAGCAGAAGCGCTATGCAGCGTGACCTCCCCTCCTACAGTCTGGTGTATGAGAACACGAATGGGCGCACCCAGCGGGCCGGAAAACAGGTGAGTGCCGACGAGCATGTGTCCAAAGGCATGTTGGTCCTGCACGTAGTGTGCGGCCGCGCCCAGGTGATAGATTTTGTTGCCGCCGCGAGCGAGCTTGTCCAAGTGGTACGACTCGGCCCGCTTCGCCGCGAGGTCGAAGTGATCTTCGTTATAGAGCATGCGCTTGAATTGTTTCCAAAATCCTTGGCCAACAGCGTCCTGCTCCTGGTTTGCTGCGGTGATCCGTTCGGCCAGATACAGAGGATAACCAGCGTCCAGGGCCGCGTCGGTAGTGATTTGGTTATGTGTCGACGTGTTGCTGACCAACTGAAAACCGGGCTTCGAAGCCGTGGATCCTTCCCCAAAAACCCCTCCGCCAATCTGCTGATCGAAGAACAAGCTGGCTCCATACCCAGCGATGGTGCTCAACGCGGAGACGGCTTCGTCTGGTAGACCTGCTCCCTGTGCCACCTTCTCCGTTGCCTTGGAGATGACTGTGCTGAACGCGGAGCGCGCTGCTACTTGGGCCAGGCCATCCATGGCTTGAGCCACACTGGCGAGTTTCACGTTGCCAGCGAGCACGCTCGAGGTTAGGGCGGCGCTTCCGGCAATGACCCCAAGACCGATGGCGACGGCTCCGGTGATGGCTCCCGCCACTGCAGCTTGACCGATTTTCGACAGCGGCAAACCTTGTGCGGCAGCCGACGCTGCATTGATTGCTGCGGAGAGCAAAACACCAATCAAGACGTACGCAATGATATCGAGGAACGCACCTTGGGCATCGGTGGCGTTGACCGGGCTCCACGCTGCGTACGCGTAGGGGCTGCCCTGAGGCATAGCTGGATCGAGACTGCTGAACTGTCCCAAGTCAGAGTCATAAAAGCGCAAGCCCGCGTACTGCAAACCGGAAAACGGCTCGCGTTCGTAGCCGGTAAATTCGCGACAACCGTGGCTGTTCGCGCATTCGGCGACAGGCAAGCGGCGACCGCTCGCGTCGAAGTACCCGAGAATTCCTCCATAAGGGAGGTAACGGACGTGGACAACCACTTGTCCGGCGGCATTGGTGACCACCTGGGTCGACCCCAAGTGGTTGAGATGGAAGTAACGGAATTCTTGAGCGGCGGTTTGCGCATCTGCCCGTGCGATGAACAATGGCCACGGCAGGGTTGCGAGCGACCAAGCAGCCGCAAGTGCCAGAACCGGGCCTGGCCGTACGTACCGACCGAAACAGCGCACCCCCCGCCCTGGTGCAAACCAGAGCAAGGTAGCAGTGACAGCCAGCAAGGCCGCGAGCACGCCTGCTACCTCCGGCGACAGCACCACTTGGAGAACCGGGCGACCTGCGGCATCGAGGCGACTGGTCACATACCAGGGCCAAGCCCTCTGCTCGGCTTGTGCGAACCGTTGATCGGCAATGCGTTGTGAAGCGAGGAGGAGATTGCCGGCAAAGTAGTATTTCGTGATGTAACCTGGCTCGGCCTCGACGAGGCCGAAATAGTAGCGCTTCCACACTCCGCCGCCGCGGCGTTCCCCTACCCTCATCCCTGTTTGGTCATAGTGGAACTCTACGGTGCCGTTGTTCACCCGGACCAAGCGGTTGTCCGCATCGTAGTCGAAGCTGTAACCGGGTTTCGCTGTGCGGTTTCCGTTAGCGTCGTACGTAATGCGGTTGGCCGGTGCGTCGATGGCCGTGGCGCGATGGGGCCGGTACGGGTCGTACGTGAACGAAGAACCTTCCTTCCGAATCAAATTTCCCAGTGCATCGTACTGGTAGGAGATGGTCGCGCCACTTTGAGGTAACGTGCAAGATTCGAGACGCCCGAGCCCGTCGTAGGTAAACGTTTCCGAGCGATCGAGTTCCGCGATTCCTGCCGTCGAGCCTTGGTCGGCAATTTCGGCAATCAGGCCGTTTGCGTTGTAGGCGCGATATAAGAGGCTTTGGAAGCGCTCTGGCCCGCGAATGGTTTCGCTGGACTGCAGGCGAAAAGCGCCGCTCGCAGGAGCGTAGGTACGGATGTCTTTCGTGCCGTTGCCAAATCGAATCTCGCGGGGGCGCCCGAACAGGTCGTAGGTGATTTTACGCGCGTACACCCGTGCTCCGAACACAGCGTACAATTGGCCCGCGCGGTCGTAGCGCTGGCGAACAACCTCGCCATCGGGGTACGTGATGGTCGTAACATTTCCGGCTGCGTCGTACGTGCGACGGAGAACAGCCGACGTCGTGGATTCCCCGGGCAAGGTCATGGTTACCCGCGTGGCAATCACGTTTCCGGCTCGGTCGTAGTAAAGGGAGGAGATCACGCGGCTGCAGTCTTCGCCGCGTTCCTCCAGGCGGGTTGGACGCGCAAAAGCAGCAGTCGGGTCAGCGCCAAACCCGGAGGCATCCACCGTGTCGGGATATGCGTCGTAGGTGATGGCCACGGGAGCCTCTTCGCGGCAGCGCCACGTGTAGCTTTCGCCTGCGGAGTAGTATTTGGCGATCAACCGGTCCCTTTCGTCGTAGCAAAAGCTGATGTGGCGGCCGGGTGCAGGATCGTTTTCGTACACGCGCTTGCCGTTGGCGTTATAGCCGTAAAGCCACGTGCCGGAGTTTGGATCTTCGCGACGAACGAGGAGTCCCCTCGTGTCGTATTCGTGAATGACCATTGTGGCGTAGTTCCACTGGCCCCGGTCGTCGGCTTGGGTCACCGTGAGCAGACGCCCGAGCCCATCGTAAGAGCGCAGGGTTCCCTGGAGGAGCCGGCCGTCGGTCGAGGAAATGGTTCTCGTCTCCACCACGCGGCCGAAGGCATCGCGGCGTTCCGTGGTGATGGCACCGGGGCATCGCCGCGTCGTTGCGCACGCATCCCAGGTCGTGGTGGTCCAAGCCACGCTGTGATCTTGTCGCGTCCTTGCTCCATCGGGCAGTGTGGTGGCAGTTACGCGCCCGAGCCCATCGTACTGGTAGCTTGTCCATCGGGCCGAGACGTCGGGCACAACGAACTTCCCTCCTCGTCCCCTTGCGATAAATGGCGCCGCCTTGCGAGACAGCAAGCCAGTTTCGTTGTACACTTGAGTGCTTTCCACGACCAAAGCACGTCGGCCATCGACATACCCCTCGCGCTGCGATTGTATGGATCGGCCGAGGGCGTCGTACATCTCATAACGCCCAAGGTACCGGCGTTGATCGACAAGCGTCAGGGTTTCGATGACCGTCGGGTGTCCAGGGGCACCGAGTACGTGAGCGAACTGCCGATACGGTTGACCACGCGGGTCGTCGAACGTTGGAGGTCGGTCGCCCGGGCGATACTCTGCGCGCAAGCGGCAAAAGCTGTCGTACTGCCAGCGCGCGGCCGGTGGATCGACAACGGCGGGGTCGTGGCTGGTCGATTCGAGCGTTTTCACCCCGCAGGCAGGATCGTACTCCAGATCCACCTCGAACCCGCCGGGATCGTGAACCAGCCGGGGGTAGGTGCGCGTGACATTTTCGTAGTACGTGGCTGTGCGCCGTCCTAACGTGTCGTAAACGTACTCGACGTTTCCTTCCGCCGTGTGGCGGAGTCGGCTAACCGTACAGAGTCCACCTCCGGGGCATGGGGTGTACATCCATTGCGCACCAGCCGGTACTGGGTCCACCCAGGTGTATTTTTCGGTCAGGTTTCCTGCTTGGTCGTAGGTGTACCACTCGCGTTGCAGGAGTTTTTGTGCGCCGTCAGGGTCGTCCATGGTCCAGTTTTGCTCGGCGCGATCCACGAGGTAGCGCGAAGGCTCGTCCCACAGGTAGTACGTGGTAACTGTATCCATCGTCGTCGTTCGCGACCCAAAGCGGCGCGTACGGGTGACGTTCCCGTAAGCATCCCACGCAAGGTTGCGGGTTCCGGTAACGGCGCGAATGACGAAATCGGTGGTGTCGTAGCGTAATGACTCTTCTAAACGGACCCAGTACCGTTCCGAGTCGCCACGGAGTTCGGGGCATGAAACCACAGGACAGGTCGGTGGATTTGCTTGGCATCCGGGCTCGAGGCGCAAGCACGTCCAAGTTGCTGCATCGTACACCAGCAATTGGTCGTCAGGCGTGAGCAGCATCGTGGCCTCGACCTTGCCTTTGCGAATGGCGTCCTGGTGGAAAAAGTGGACTTTGCGATGGCCATCTGCACGCAGCTCGAAAACCGTGCGAAATCCACGGAACTCACGCGCCTTTGGTTCGTACAGCCCATAAGCGTAGTACAACTGTGTGGTCAGTTCATGGTGTCCTTCGGGCCTGCAGGCCGTAGAATTGGCTCCGCTGCACAAACCGTCGCTTCGGGTAATTTCTGCCACCGTCCACTGCACCCACGGTAGACGCGATACGCCGTAGCGATCGGAGTTGTCCCACACCGTCGAAGGCTCGTACTCGAGCAGCGTGACGCTGCCGATGCCGTTTTCCGACTGGGTCATTAGATCGGGGCGCAGGCCGGAGGCGTTGCGAGCAACCAAGCCAGCGGTCTGGCTCGAACAGTTGACGCCGTTCTCACTTGGGCACCACGCACCGCTGCCATTGTGGAAGATGGCAATTTGCCCAGGAAAACTGAACTCGGTGCGTGCCAAGGTGAGGTCGACCATATTGTCACCGTTGACGTCGAAGGTGTCGGCATACGTGTAAACCACGCGTGCGTTTTCGAACCGTCGCTCTTCGATCTTCCGAATACGCGACTGAGGCGACCTCCAACTGAGGGGTGCTTCCGCAAAGCCGGCGCCCCGATTGAACCACACTTGCCAAGTACCGGTTTGGCTCTGGCTGCAAGCTTCCACCAAGTCGGGCAAGCCGTCGCCATTAAGGTCGATCAGGTCGCGCACGACATCTCCGCGGCCGTTGTCGAGGGCCATTTGGAGTCCGTTCCATCCACAGGGAGATTCCGGCAGGAACCACTGGAGAGGACCGACAGCGTCGTTGCCCGTATTCATCATGACTAGCCACTTGCCGGTGTAGGACGACCCCACCCGCGGATCGCGGGCGAGAACCTGATCCGCGAGGCCATCGCCGTTCATGTCCACGAGCCCTGCAATCTGAAGCCCGTTGCGCGTGGTGAAACGGAGCACTCTCCAGGGAGAATCAAAGCGCATGGGGCTGGGGGCGAAACGGCTTCCGTCGTTGTGCCAAACAAGGATTTCCCCGCTCTCGACGGAAACAAAATCCGGGCGGCCATCCCCGTTCATGTCCACAAGGTCGGCCAGGTCGGCCGTACCATCGTCGAAACCGAGAAAAGACCGATTTCCTGCCGTACGCCTCAAATAGCCCGCAGGTGCGGGGAACGGTACCGGAGGATCAAATCGCCATTCCGGGTTGTTTGCGTCTGGCGGTCTTCCCCGGTGCACGTCCCAATACGGCATGGACGGGGACCAGCCGTAGCTAGTGACGTAGTCGGGAAAACCATCGCCATCGATGTCGAGGACGTCAGCTTTTGCTCGTGCGTCTTCTCGTCCGAGCGCGCTGACTCTAATGTCGTGGCATTCGCT
>BEIG01000089.1 GCA_002898795.1 bacterium HR30
CATGCCGGGCGTGCGGTGATGTTCGGGATCGGAACTCCGGAATTGCTCGTGATTCTCTTGGTGGCGCTGATCGTGCTCGGGCCGCAACGGCTGCCTGAGATTGCAAGGGCACTCGGCAAAGGGCTTGCGGAGCTGCGCAAAGCAACGAGCGGAATCAGCAACGAGCTCGAGCGAGCACGATGGATGTTGGAGGAAGAAATCCGCGCCGCCGAACGGGCCAAGTTCGGTGCCCAAAACGGTCCGCGGCCCGAGGCTACCGTCGAGCGGGAAACGGGGGTCGCTTCGGAACACGACCCAGAAAAGAGCGCGCAGCAGCAGGCCAGCACGAGCGAAGTCGGACAGAACAAACCTGAGGTGCAGCCGACTTAGTTTTCTTGTTCTCATGTCGACCTCACCCGATGATGTCAAAATGCCGCTGACGGCGCATCTTGAAGAGCTGCGCTGGCGGCTGATCAAGGCGTTGCTCGGCATCGGCGCAGCATTCCTCATTTGTTATCAGTTTGCCGACCTATTGTTTGCCTTTCTCACCCAACCTCTGCACGCCGCGCGCCTCTTGCAGACGCCAAACCCTGGCCACGGGGTCAACCTGATTGGTACCGGTGTGGTCGAAGCGTTTTTCACCAAGCTCAAGGTGGCATTGATCGCGGGGGTTTTTCTCTCGAGCCCGTGGAGCTTTTATCAGCTTTGGCGGTTTGTGGCGCCGGGGCTTTATCCCCACGAGAAGCGCTACGCCCTGCCCTTTGTTTTCTTTGCCAGTTTCTTTTTCGTTGCTGGCGCCGCTTTCTGTTATGCACTGGTGTTGCCCGTTGGGTATCGGTTTTTTCTCGATCAATATGCGACCATCGGGGTTCGCCCGGAACTGCGGATCAGCGAGTACTTATCCTTCACTGCCCGGATGCTGCTTGCCTTTGGGGCCACGTTCGAGCTGCCGGTGATTACGTTTTTTCTAGCTCGTGCCGGGGCGGTAACGCACAAAACCATGCTGGGCTACTGGCGGTATGCGGTGGTGGGCATTTTCATTGCCGCCGCCGTTCTCACTCCAGGGCCTGACGTGGCCTCGCAGCTCCTGATGGCCACTCCGCTTGTGCTTTTATATGCCGCCAGCATTGGCGTGGCGTATGTGTTTGGTCGACCCCGAGTGACCGCCACGAACGCCGCACCGGAAAGGGCTGGCGCCTAAGTCTCCAGCTCCGACAAAAGCCAGTCGCCGCTGAGGTTGGCGGGTGGTGCAACCTCCCGGGCACCGGTGTAAGGGCAAGCCTCCTCGAGAATTCGGCGCACGTCGGGAAGAAAGTCTTGCATGGCCAACACGACGATCACCGCCTTCTTCCGGTCGAGGGTGCGCACGATGGCGAGTTCTTCGTACGACTCGAACAAAAACTTCCAATACGCAATTTGCTCTGGCGCTACCTCGAGAAAGATTGGCACCACGCCACTCTTCTCCCCAAGGTTCACGGCTAAGCCTCGCCCTCTTTCGTCCGCCATTGGTCGATCAACCACCAGGTCAGTAGTTTCCCATACTCCGTCACCACTCGCCGCACAAAAGCACGCTCATGCCACCACGTTTGCGGATCGAACGGATCGTAACGGGAAGGCACCACAAGGATTTCCGGATTTCCCCCCGCCAACGCACGGAAGATCGCCTTTGCCCGCCGAGCATGGGCGCGGGAGGTTACTAGCAGCACCCGCTGCAGGTGCCGCTCGCGCAGCCATTGCACGAGGGCACGAGCTTCGGCCAGGGTACTCGTCGCGCGTCGCGGCAAAATTTCCAAGCGCTCCGCGGGCACGCCCAAGGCGAGTGCAATGTCCCGATTCTGCTCGTGTCTTTCGGGCAAATGCACCCCGCGGCTCCGCAACGCATCGAGGCCGGGCAGGCGCCCTTCCTGGGTCAACAACACCTGCGATGCAAAGCCCGCGTGGTACAGGTCGACCGCCTCGAGAATCCGGTCGGGGATGGAACCGGAAAGTACCACGATAGCATCGCTCCGCGCTGGTGGATCGCCCGCAACGAGGAACCCCGCCACCGCCACCAGAATGCGCTGGCGCTGCCAAGCCACACCCATCACGGTTGCCAGAAGCAGTGCAGTCAACCACCAACGCTTGTACTGCCTCATGGGCGACACCCAATGCGGCCAAGGCCTGGAACAATCCCACCACTCGCCGCAGTGCTGACTCGCACGGTCCTACCTGGCCGACGCCACCGTTCTTTTTCGACGCTTTTCGTCGCAACCATCTTGACCACGCTGTGACCTTTATTGCAAAGAAAGGTCTCATGTGGGATACGCCAAGCACTTCATGGTTGGAACGCCGTAAAAGCGAGGAAGTTTGGGAGGGTGACGAGATCCACATTTTGGGAAGGAGAGTCGATATGTACGAGCGCAATCAGTGTCCGTGGTGGAAGAAGTTCCTCATTTTGAGTTCGCTGACCGTTCTCAGCGGGCTTGCCTGGGCCTCGGTGGGAGTGGCGCAGCAGCGGTGCTTGGGCGATTGCGGCGGGGACGGAGAGGTTACCGTGGATGAGATCATCACCATGGTGAACATTGCGTTGGGTAGCGCGCAGGTCTCCACGTGTCCTGTGGCCGATGCGAATGGGGACGGCGAGGTGACAATCGACGAGATTATCCAAGCAGTGAATAGCCTGCTCACCAGCCAGTGCATCCCAGTTGGCGGTGGCGAAGCCGTTTGCGGTAACGGTCAAAGGGAAGGCGACGAAGAGTGCGACGACGGCGGCCTGTGCGTGGGTACAGCAAAGGCTGGCCAGGCATGCACGAAGGACGACGACTGCTTTACGGAAAACGACGAGTACAAGGGCGTGTGCGATGGTGGAGACAAGCCCTACACCTTCTGCAACAGCGATGATGAGTGCCCGAACGGCAAGTGTGTGGCTTGCCGTACCTTTGGAGGTGATGGGTGTGCGGCAAACTGCACCGAAGAGACCACGGTCACCTATTCACTGGTACCAGGGGTCGTGCGTCCAGACCAGTCTCTGCAACCAGGCACCAGTGGGGCTGTGGTTCACGGCGATCAACTCGTGATCGGTCTCGGCTTGCAGGGCACCCAGCAACTCAAGATCGGCAAGGAGCGCAACGGGCGAATTACCGCCGTCATCCCGGCGGCAAGCGTGCAGTTCCCGCAAATTCCGATCTCCACCCTTGCCTGCGCCTGCGTCCGTGGTGCGGAGTACAAGACCTGCGGCGGAGCCATTTTCTACACCGATGGTTCGTTCGTAGAATCCTGCACCACCGGCTTTGCATCCCAACCGGCCGAGTGCCCTGCAGAACGCCCATGTGCTGCGGTGTTTGGGCCAGGAAACTCGGCAGCCGGTATCGTCGGGTGCGAGAGCTTGAGCGGAATCGACGTGAACATTACGCAGGATAGTTGTCCGGAAGCGGGCGATCCGGGCGGGCCCGTGCAGCTTAGTCTCTCGGGACAGGGTGGTGCAGGAAGCGCCCTCCTTGTGAACGCCATCGGGATCGGCACCGCTATTGGGGCATGCCAGCCAACTTTCTGCACCGATGCGGACCCAGAATCTGCGCGGGGAACACCAAATCCAGTGCTCTTCACGACTGGCCAAGCCTGCGCCACAGTGCTCTGCAAAAACGACGATCCGAGCTACCCGGCAGAAGCGAAATGCGTAACTGGTCAGCCTGCAAGTTGCGCAAACCTGAGCGCCGGAAACATCACCGGCTTTACCCTCGGTGGTGCATTCACGGCTCTGGGCCAGCAACCACTGGGTGACATCGAGGTCACAAACGTGTTGGTCGCTCAGTAACCTGGGGCGACCTTAGGCAGCGAGTTCGCTCGGCCAGGCGGAGGCGACGGTACCCGTCGCCTCCGCCTTTTTTGTTCCCGCGCGTCGTGAGGGCAAGAGATCTCGCCGCTTCCATCCAGCAGTTACGCGCTCGCGCCAGTTGAGCCCCGTCACGAAAGAAACACCACGGGCGGCGCAACTCCTGCCGCACTGTCGCCTAGCCGGAACGCCGTACCAGGGTGGAAAGGTGCATGGGCACGGCAACCGTGGGTGCACTGCCGTTTCTCTCTGTGCCCGGTACGGGCACGCGCCGGAACGCTGAGCTAGCGCAATGTGCTCCCAGGGGGACGCAATCGGAGTGGAAACGCTTCTTGCCTGCGCCAGCCCTCCCCGGTTGTGCCAAAAAGGAACATTCGGTAATCGCCCAATTTTTAGAGGTTCCCATCATGGATTTGCGCTTTCGCCCCGAGTACGAAGTGTTTCGCGAAGAAGTCCGCGCCTTTTTGGCCGAACACTGGACCGACGACGATCGCGCCAGTGCTCCACCGCTCAACCCTCGCGGTATGAGCTTAGGTTTGGCCATCCGCACGGACGAGCGGGCCACGCGGTTTCGTTTGGCCGCCATCGAGCGCGGCTATCTCTACCGGCACGTTCCCCGCCGTTACGGTGGCAGCGAGCAGCCATTCGATCCGCTCAAACTCGCCATCATCCAAGAGGAGTTCCGCAAAGCCGGAGCTCCCGGCGAGCTGATTGGTCAAGGCCCGAGCATGCTCGTTCCCACCTTGCTCGAGCACGGAACCGAAGAGCAAAAGCAACGATTCATTCGCGACACACTGCTTGGCAAAATCCAGTGGTGCCAAGGTTACAGCGAGCCTGGTGCGGGCAGCGATTTGGCGTCGCTGCGCACCCGAGCGGAACTCGACGGTGATTTTTTCGTCGTCAACGGTCACAAGATTTGGACCTCCAACGCCGACACGGCGGACTGGATGTTCGCGCTGGTTCGTACCGACCCGGAAAAACCCAAGCACGAGGGAATTAGTTACTTGCTCATCGATATGAAAAGCCCCGGCATCACCGTACGCCCGCTGCGGCAAATGACCGGGGAAGCTGACTTTAACGAAGTGTTTTTCGACAACGTCCGCGTCCCTGTTGCGAACCTCGTCGGCAAGCGCGGCCAAGGCTGGGCGGTAAGCCGCTCCACCCTCAAACACGAACGCAATCTGATCGGTAGCTCACTTCTGAGCGAGCGGGTGCTCGAGGGTGTGCGCTATCTCGCTCACGCTCTAGAGTTACGGGGCCGCCCTGCCATTCAAGATCCAGTGCTACGTGCTCGCTTGGTGGAACTGGAAACGAAGGTGTTAGCCAATCGGTACCACGGCTACCGCTTGCTCACGATGCAAGCACGTGGGGAGGACCCTGGCATTGCCGGGCTTGTCACCAAACTTTACGGCTCCACGCTCGGCTACGAGGTGGCTCGTCTGGCCATGGACCTGCTTTCCGATCGGGGACTGTTAGCCCCTGGGGAGAGCGAGGCCCCCGCAATGGGTATGTTCCTCACGGCGTACATGTGGTCTCTTGGAATCCTCATTGCCGGTGGCACGGCGAACATTCAGCGCAACGTGATTGCCGAGCGCGGCCTTGGGCTCCCGCGCGACCCAGCAACGCAGCGCGGTCAGGCTCGCGAAAGGAAGGAAGGGTAACCACCCATGGACTTTGGCTTGTCCCAGGACCAACTCTTGTTTCAACAAACCTTGCGGCGGTTCTTAACCGAGCAGTGCCCGACAACCCGCGTGCGTGCGATTATGGAAACCGAAACAGCTCATGACCCTGCGTTGTGGCAGGCGCTGAGCGAGTTAGGCGTACCTGGGCTCATCGTGCCACCAGAGTACGGCGGGGCTGGGTTGGAGTTGCTCGACCTCGCACTGGCAGCGGAGGAATTGGGCTATGCCTGCACACCCGGGCCGTTCCTAGGACATGCCCTCGCGGCCGTTTGCGTCATCGAAGGTGCCAGCGAAGAGCAACGTCGCAGTTGGCTCCCCGCGATGGCCGAGGGGAAGAGCATTGGTACCGTTGCCTGGGGCGAGGCGGGAAGTCAGTGGGACCCTCAACACTGGTCGACGACTTTTGACGGACAAGGTCTCAACGGGCAAAAACTTTTTGTCCCCTTCGCCAATGTTGCAGATGCTTTGTTTGTCGGAGCGCGCAGCGCTGATGGCCGAGTTGGCGTCTACCGGGTGGAGCGAGGTGCTCCCGGGGTAACCATCACGCCCCTTTCGGTCGTCGACATGACCCGGAAGGTACAACACGTACGATTTGAGGGCACTCCCGCCACCCCCCTGGAGGGGCCGGCCTCGGGCCTTCAGCGAGCGATCGACGCTGGCTGCATTCTCATTGCTGCCGATGCCTTTGGCGGTTCAAGGCGTTGTCTGGAAATGGCGGTCAGCTACGCAAAAACACGGGAACAGTTCGGGCAGGTCATTGGCGCGTTCCAAGCCGTCAAACACCAGCTCGCCAACATGGCCTGTGAGCTCGAGCCCGCGCTTTCCTTGTGGTGGTACGCAGCGCACGCATACGACCATATTCGTGACCAAGCCGAGCGCCACGCCGCCATGGTAAAAGCCCATTTGACCGACCTTTATGACCGCATCACGCGCGACGCTACGGAGCTCCACGGCGGCATTGGCTTTACCTGGGAATTCGACTTGCACTTATGGTTTCGACGTGCCGTCTTCGACCGCGGTTTCTTGGGTGACGCGCACTACCACCGCGAGCGTGCGGCAAAGCTTGCAGGCTGGTAGTTTACCGGCAAGGAGGTAGGATGCTGCACTATTTGATTTTGGTTCCGTATTATTTTTTCGGTGCTCTGACCCTGACTGCTCTTCTCATGGTGTTTTGTCGCCTCTTTTCCCTCCGCGTCTCCATCGCGTACTTGGTTGGAGGTGGAGTTCTTGGAACCGTCGCGGGGTTGGCAATCGTCTTGGCAACGTACCACATTTCGATCGAGCACTTCGGCTTCGTACCTTTGCTGGTTCTCTTTGCCGCATCTTTGCTCCTCGCCACTTTGGACGCGACGCTACAGCGGTGGCGAAAACTGCCGTTGGATGACGAGCTAGCGAACCTTTAACGGCTCCCCGGGGCCAAAAGAAGGGCGCCGCGTTCACCTGTACTTGGGTTTGCACCGCGCGTGGGACGGCGAGCGCGGACCAGGGGAGGCATAGTCGTGCCAAAGCCATGCCGAAGGTTAGCGCGATGGAGGCTTTTGCGTCGAAGCCGCTGGTGTGACGCACTGCCTATGGCCCGGCTCACGCTCGTGCCCGAGTCTAGATAGCGGCGTCTTACGTGGGCCCTAAGGCTTTTTCCCTTCTTGCACTCGCGCACCTGTCCGTGGGAAAGCCACCACGACGATATGCCTAATAACGAATTCCTCGCCGACTTTGTTCTGATCCTGGCCGTTGCGTTGTCGATCGCCGTGGTGTTTACACGCCTCGAGCTTCCTTCATTGGTGGGCTTCTTGCTGGCGGGCGCGGTGATTGGTCCACACGGAATTGGCCTGATTGATCAAAGCGAGACGGTCAGCGCCCT
Organism: bacterium HR30; assembly: GCA_002898795.1. Classification (GTDB taxonomy): domain Bacteria; phylum Desulfobacterota; class Binatia; order HRBIN30; family HRBIN30; genus HRBIN30. The sequence goes on from BEIG01000089.1 coordinate 7,334, forward strand.
TGCCGAAATTGGCCTCATTCTGCTGTTGTTTGTCGTGGGCTTGGAGCTTTCCTTTGCCCAACTCACCCAGCTAGGCGCCCGCATTGTTTTGGCAGGCATGATCCAGCTTGGCGCAACGGGCGGGCTGGTAGCGGCGGCCGTCACCGCCGGCGGTGGTGCGCCAATCGTAGCGTTGCTGGCGGCGTTCACCGTAGTCCATTCTAGTACGGCCATCGCACTGAAGGTCCTTGCCGACCGCAAGCAAATGGACGCACTCCATGGTCGCATTTGCTTGGGCATTTCCCTGGTCCAAGATTTGTCGTTACTTCCGCTGATGCTCCTCCTTCGCGGCATCGCCTCTCCAGATGCCTGGACCTGGCAAGGCGTAATCCGATTGCTCCTGCAATCGCTGTTTGGTCTTGCCGTCATCGTGGTGGCAGCACGCTTGCTTTTGCCCGCGGTCTTGCGGCGCGTCGTCGCTATGCGCAGCCGCGAGGTGTTTACGGGAACGATCGTCGTGGTGGCGCTCGGTACAGCATGGATTGCCGGCCAAGTCGGGCTCTCTCTCGCCGTCGGCGCTCTGATCGCGGGGTTGGTCATCAGCGAGTCGGAATACGCCCATGCCGTCGTCGCCGATGTATTGCCCTTTCGCGACACTCTAAACAGCATCTTCTTCCTGTCGGTGGGCATGCTCGTACCGCTCGAAGCCGTGATCGCTCAATTCCCCTTCTTTTTCGGTACGGCGCTGGCCCTGTTAGTCGGCAAGGCACTCGTGGTGTTCGCCATCATCCGTGTTTTGTACCGATCGGGGCGGGTAGCTCTGCAAGCAGCGGTGGCTCTGGCTTCGATGAGCGAACTTGCATTCGTGTTGCTTCGGGCTGCGATGGAACTGGGGATGGTCGATGTACCGGTGTACGAGCGTTTTGTCGCCGTGGCTGTCTTGACCATGTTACCCACGCCGTTTCTCATGGCATGGAGCGAACCCATGTGGTCGTGGTGGGAACGCCGCTTCGCGCCGGTTGCGTCGACCCCTGCCGCCCGGAGCGACCGCGAAGTCCCACACGTGGTCATCGTCGGGTTTGGACTGAACGGGGAAAATCTCGCACGCGTGCTGACGGCCACGGGCATTCCTTTCGTTGTTGTCGAGCTCGACCCGCGCCGTGCGCGCAGCGCACGGGAACAAAAGGCCAACGTCGTGTACGGCGACGCCACCAGGCCCCAAGTCTTGCGGGCTGCTGGTGTGGAACATGCCCAGGTTGTCGTTATCGCAATCTCCGACGCGGCGGCCACCCGGCGCATCGTTTCGCAGGTGCGCCATCTTGCTCCGGAGGTTCCCATCATCGTGCGCACGCGCTACGTGGCTGAGATCGAGGACTTGCGTCGGCTTGGGGCAACGGAAGTCATCCCCGAGGAATTCGAAACATCGGTAGAAATTTTTGCCAGAGTGCTCCGGCTACTGCGTGTTCCGCGCAATATCATCAACGCCCAAGTCGATCTCATTCGGCAGGAGGGCTACAGCATGCTTCGCGGGCTGGAGCTTCCTCGGCAAACCCTCGATCAACTCGACGAGATTTTGGCCGCGACCACCACGGAATCGTTTCTGGTCACTCGCGATTCGCCACTCTGCGGCCACACGTTGCGCGACCTGCGGCTTCGCAAGGAAACAGGGGCCACCGTGATTGCGATCGTCCGCAACGGCAAACCCATAACCAACCCAGAGCCCGATGAACCCCTTCGGGCTGGGGATATTCTTGTCTTGGTCGGGTCACACCAACAGCTCGATCACGCGTTACAGCGTTTGAGCGGGCCGACCTTCGATCGGTAAGTCATGATGAGCATCCTGTTTACGCTGGCGATTGTTGTGGCGTTAGTGGCCGTGGCTGCACGCCGCTGGCAGGAACGCCGCGCGCGGCGTCAACGTCCTGGGGCAACGATCGAGCGCGCTGTGGTCGTCGGCCGCTTCGATGAGATCGACGTCACGCTAGAAAGATACCGCTGCCCACGCTGTGGGGAACCCGTGCAACGCATGGGGGAGTTTTCCCGCAATGTGGGAGCGCGCCGTTTTCGCGTTGCCCGCGTTCTCTGCCGTGGATGCGGGCACGAGGAACGGGTGCATTTCGACGTAACCGCAGCGTTCCATTGAGCGATGTGGCCAGGGAGTCACCGGCGCAGCTCAGGATAGCTGCGAGGGAGCCCGACAACCTGCACTACAATGACCCTCGCCCGTACATCCTACGAGCGTGGGGAAGTGGCTTAGTCCAAGCACCCCGCATCCTGGCCGAGCACGCTCGTCCCTGGGTCGTTCTCTCGCGCCGTGGCTTGCCGGCTCGCATAGCTTGCGGCCTCGCTGTGCGAGGTGTTGCGGAGTCGTGCAAGTAGCCGCCCACGCGCCGCTGACGACAAACAAAGACCCCAAAACGTTGGGGACGCGCGGGTCGAGAATATCTCGCGCCCAGCCGTAAGCAGCGACCATTGCTTGGGACGTGCTTAGCCTTCGACGGCGCTGAAATAGCAGTACCCCCAAGCGCCCGCGCGCCTCGAGGCGTAGCTTCGTTGTCCGAGACGCCCGCCGTTGCTTGTTCTGGCGAACAAAAAGGAGTAAAGGCCACAAATCGGTTCACCATAGCGGAGCCGACCATGACGTCGTCGCAGCCCTGCGGAGCGCGCGTGCGAAGGCGACGGGTATCGCCCTGGCGATGGTATAGCGTTGTGGCAAAGCTCCCGCGCTGGCGCGAGGGCGGGCCGCGTTTTTCGCTCCAAGACCGCACTGCACAAGGAGGTCCTTGCATGTCCTCGGTATGGCACCAAGTGGGTCTTTCGCCTTTCCGTTGGTCGTCACTGGCAGTGGCCGGATTCCTCCAGTGGGAAGCCACGGCTACAGCTCAAGAGGCGGTATCGGGAACGACCCCGACCTTGGACAGTGGCGACACTGCGTGGATGCTCGGCAGCACGGCCCTGGTGTTGATGATGACGATTCCGGGCCTAGCACTGTTTTATGGCGGGCTCGTCCGGCCGAAAAACGTGCTCTCCACGCTGATGCACAGCTTCTTCTGTGCCGCACTGATCAGCGTAACCTGGGTGGTCTATGGATATTCGCTCGCTTTCGGGCCCACTGTGGACGGGGTGATTGGCCGGTTAGATTATGCGTTCTTGAACGGACTAGCGGGTACGGCTGCACCCGCAGCGCCCACGATCCCACATTTCGTGTTTGCCGCGTTCCAGGCAACGTTTGCGATTATCACTCCAGCGTTAATCTCGGGCGCTTTTGCTGAGCGCATGCGTTTTCCTGCGTTTGTGCTGTTCATGCTCCTTTGGTCCACGCTGATCTACAACCCGCTTGCCCACTGGGTTTGGGGCGGAGGATGGATTGCCAGCGAGGTAGGCGCTCTCGATTTCGCTGGGGGTACGGTGGTGCACATCTCGAGCGGGGTGTCTGCACTTGTGACCGCAATTTTTCTCGGGCGTCGTCTTGGGTACACCCCTGGAGAAGCCATACCGCCCCACAACATGGCGCTGACCGTTCTCGGTGCATCCCTGTTGTGGGTCGGCTGGTTCGGGTTCAACGCGGGCAGCGCCCTATCCTCGGGCCACCTGGCTGCAGTGGCATTCGTCAACACAAATACCGCGGCGGCCGCAGCAGCTCTCGGCTGGCTCGTGGCCGAGTGGATTCGTTCGGGCCGTCCGACGGTATTAGGCGCTGCGTCGGGAGCAGTTGCGGGGTTGGTTTGCATTACCCCTGGGGCCGGCTTTGTCACCCCGGCGGCTTCTATAGTTTTCGGGCTAGCAGCAGGGGTCCTTTGTTACGCAGCGGTTACCCTAAAACCGAAGTTGGGTTACGACGACGCGCTCGACGTTGTCGGTGTGCACATGGTGGGGGGCACGTTAGGAGCGCTGCTGACCGGGGTGTTCGCCACGGCCAAGGTCAACCCCGCAGTGCCCACGCTCTCGCTCGGCCTGGAAGGCGGGCTTTTCTACGGGCACCCCGAGCTTTTGTGGAAACAGCTCATCGCCGTCGCTGCAACCTATGCGCTGTGCGGATTTGGCACGCTCCTAATTCTCGTTATTGTCAATGCGCTCGTCGATGTTCGTGCCGACGCCGAAGAAGAAATGATCGGCCTCGACCTCACCCAGCACAGCGAGCAAGCATATCCGTACTTCCCCGTTGCGCTTGGCCTGGGTCCTGGGGAGCGACGAGGTCTCGAACGTGAACTCGAAGAGGCGGAACGGCGAAGAGAGCGGCTTCTACGGCTCATGCAGTCCGCCGAGGCTGGAGCCACCGGCACTGGAGTTGCCGCGCGAAGCTTTCCGACTAGTCAGGCGGCGCCCGGAGCGGCACCTTCCGCCGCCGCTTCTCCACCCTCCCCGACGATGCCGAGTTCGGGGGTCCCCAGCGGGCAACCGCGGGTTGTGGTCCAGACCACGGGAACCGGAGCCCCGGTGCGAATCGTCATCGAAAACGTCGACCGCAAATGGCTTCGAGCGATGTGGGAGGATCTCTGTCACCAGTACCCACAAAACGTGCCGCCCGACTTCAAGGAAGTTTACGAAAACGTCATCTCGTTTCGCGACAACGTTTTTACCCTCAAACCCGGAGACGCAAGCCGCTACCGACACCATATTGTCAATCTTTTGCGACTCTATGGGCTGGATGGTTCCGAGCTTCGTGCCGCTTAAAAGGAGGGGACGATGACGCTCTGGATCGTTTTGCTTGTCCTTCTTGGTGTAGTCCTCATCGTGGGCGCAGTGGGTTTGCGTTTTTACGTCAAGGCTCCACCCAACGCAGCCTTCATTCGAACAGGGCTCGGCGGCAAGCGCGTTGTCATCGATCGCGGTGCGATCGTGCTACCCATCGTGCACCACATCCAGTGGCTCTCCTTGGAGACATTCAAGCTCGACGTAGTCAAAGTCGCCAAGGAGGCGTTCATTACCAAAGACCGCTACCGTGTGGACATTGGAGCGGAGTTTTACATCCGGATCGGAACCGACCCGGAAAGCATCGAGAAGGCCTCTCGGTCGCTTGGCGATAAATCCTTCAGTGCCGACGGAATCCGTGCCCTGGTGGAAGAAAAACTCGTGGGTGCCCTCCGTTCAGTGGCGGCCGCAACCACGTTGGTAGAGCTGCACGAAAATCGCCGTGGCTTTGCCGTTGCCGTGAAGGATCTCCTTCTCGAACCGCTATCGTACAACGGCTTGACCCTCGAAGATGTGTCGGTTTTCCACCTGGATCAAACGAGTAAGGAATACCTGGATCCCTCGAATATTTTCGACGCCGAAGGTTTGAAGCGGATCACACTGGAAACCTCGGAGCGGACTCGCGAGCGCAACGAGATCGAGCGTAACACCGAGGTAGCGATCCGCAGGCAAGACGTCGAAGCCGTCAAGCTCAAGCTGGCTTTGGACCAGGAGCGGGAATTTGCCGAAGCCGAGCAACAGCGGCGCATCGAAACATATCGTACCCAGCAACTTGCCGACACCGCCGAATTCAAATTCCAGTCCGAACAAAGAATGCGAACTGCGGAAATCGCCAAAGAACGGAATATCCGCGAGGCCGAGATTTTACGGGACCAAGCAATTCGTGAAGCGGAGGTTCGCCGGGAGATTCAGTTGATCAGCGTTGCGGAGGAGCAGGAACGGGCGCAAATCGCCAAAGAGCGTGCGGTGGAAGAAGCAAAACGGGCGAAAGAAATCGCCGTGCTCCTGAAGGAAGTGGAGCGACTGGCCCAGGAAACAGCCCGCTTACAGTCCGAGGCCGAAAAAGAGGCAGCAGAACAGGCGGTGGTGTCGGTCAAAGAAAAAGCGCAAGCAGAACGAGCCAAGGAGATCGCCTTGATCCACGCCTTGCGCGAGCTCGAGGTGGCCGAGCGCAGGGCCCAGACAGCCGAGAGGCTGGCACGTGCTCGTCGGGCGGAAGGGGAGGCTGAGGCATACGCGGTGCTCAAGATGCGCGAAGCGGAGAATGCCCTCGCAGACAAGTTGATTGTGCGCGAACTTGCTCGAGCGCTTATCGACCGTGCACCGGAGATCGTGGCCGAACTGATGGCGCCGGCTAAGCAAATTGAAAGTATTCGCGTGCTCGACATTCACGGGCTCGGTACCGACAGCGGCGGCGACGCAAGCGGCGTTGCGGGGGTACTCAGTGCGTTTTTGCGTTCGAGTGCTGCGCTGCCGCTGTTGAGAGAAATTCTAGATTTTGCTGGTGTCGACCGAGACAAGGTCGTGACAAAACTCACCGAAAAGGTGCCTTTCTTGCGAGAGGTCACACGCGAGGGTGCCACACGCGACACTGCGACGCGTTAACCCCACCTTCATACGGATCCGTTCCTTGTTTCGGGGCTGCCATCGCCCCACAGTGGGGTCTTTGCGCGCGCCATGGTACACGTGGAGAACGCCGCGGGGTGTGAAAGCGATGTTTGCGAACGGATCCCGACAGCGATGGCCCAGGACAGGGTTCAAATGCAGGAGCTTGCCTGGTGGGGTTTTAAAAAAAGCGGCGGCATGACTGCCGCACTTCAAAAGATGCGGCAGCACGGCTTCCGGACTCGGCGGGAGTCGTGGTAAGCGTTGTCCATGGTTCGAAATCCAGCAGCAACGGCGCTCGAGATTACAGTTGAGGTTCGTCCCGAGCCACAAGCGGCTGAATGCCTCCGCCGTTGGGTGAAGCAGCTCCGTCGGCAACGTTATACGCCCGAGGCGATACAGCAGGTCTTTGGAATTCGGTCGGCTGACGAACTCGGCGCCGCCGAGCGTGAGGTTTGGGGCACACGGCTAGCAGAACGCACCGACCCACTGAGTGTGTGGCTACAACTGTTTTGGCTGGAACGGCCGGTACGGTACGAACTTCTCGCCGGCCATGCGGACCAGCTTCTCGAGTCTGGGCTTCAGGCTGGCTTGTTTCAGCGGTGTGGTCGTAGTGTACGCGCATCTTTGCGTGCCGAACCGGTCTCTGGCGCAATTGTGTGGGCCGACCACCGCTTCGAGGATGTAGCAAGAACAAGCATGCTTCGGCAGCACGGTGGACCAGTGTATCCTCCCGGTGCCGACTCCCTCATGCTAGCGGAGATCGTGCCCCACTTCGCTACGGGACGCATGCTCGACCTCTGCACCGGGTCGGGCGTGCTGGCGTTGATCATCGCTCGAGGAGGGAACAAGGTCGTGGGGGTCGACATCGACCCGCGCGCCGTGGAGGTGGCCCAGCTCAACGCGGAAGCGAATGGGCTCAAGTCTGCGCGTTTCCTGCTCGGCGACCTTTATGCACCCGTGGCCGGCGAGCGCTTTCACTGCATCGTGGCAAACCCGCCATTTGTTTGCTCTCCGTACGCGAACGGGCCCCGATATCACAGCGGTGGTCCGCTAGGCGACCAAGTACTTCGTCGCATCGTTGCGGGTTTCAGCCCCCACCTCCACCGTGGCGGGAAAGCTCTGGCGATTTCTCACGTGGGGCTACGCCAGGGCGAGTCGCTGGCTGATCGAGCTCGCACCTGGCTTTCCCACTTTGATGGCCGTTGCTTGGTTGCGGAATTCGCCCGGGCCGACGCGGCAAGCTTCGTTGCCCAACAAGCCACCTTCGCACTAGCCGAGGGCATGGCCAGCTTCCGTCGGGAGTTTCGGCGGTGGTTGCAGTTCCTCCGCCGCCATCGCGTTCACGAAATAGCCGCGGTACTTGTAGCCGTGGAGCGCACCGGGACCAATTTCATCGAGGTAGTGAGCGCAAAACCCGTGGTTGTTCCGGTACCGCTGAACAAATCAGCCATCCAGGTCGTTCGGGAGTGGTGGACCCATTGAGTCGTGCATAACCTTAGCCGACAACGGCAGCGGTTGACTGCAGCCGTGCGGTCGTTAGGTAGTGCAGGCTCGGAACTGCTAACGTGCGGTTCGCCCGCAGGTGGGCCGCGGTTGGAAACCCGAGGAGAGCACCGGGATGCCTGAGGCGAAAAAATTCCGCGTGTACGTAAGCAAGGACTACCTCAAGTTCAACGCCGCTCATTTCATTGCCTACAAAGGCTTTCGTGAAGCACTTCACGGCCACAACTATCGTGTGTCCGTGGAGATCGAGGGCGAGTTGGGCGAGCAAGGTTACGTGCTGGATTTCAGCATCGTGAAGGACGTGACGCGGCGGGTATGCGACCGGCTCGACGAACGGACCTTGTTGCCGGCCCAAAGCGACTGCCTCTCCATCGAGACGCGCGGAGCGCAGGTTCTCGTTCGGTTCGAGGACGACGAGTTTTGCTTCCCGGCCAAGGACGTGTTGTTGCTCCCGATCGTTCACACTTCGGCCGAGGAGCTTGCTCGCTATCTGGCGGGAGAGATCCGGAGGGAACTCGCGCGCGATGGCATCATGATTCAAGGAACCATCGAGGTGGGGGTGGCAGAAACGCCTGGGCAGGTGGCCTACTATCGTGACCCATGAACCGCGCACATGTGCCTCAGCGTTGGTTGCTGGCGGGAAGCGTTGCCGCGGTGGTGCATTTGCTCGCAAGTTGCAACGCTCCGCTTCCAGAGCCTGAATCTGCCGGCGCGAAAGTAT
>BEIG01000090.1 GCA_002898795.1 bacterium HR30
CGAGCCGCGCTGTTGGCAAACGGGCAGCGCGAAGGACGGCGTCGATAAAATAAACCGTCGACGTTTTCCCCGACGTGCCCGTAACCCCAATCAGCGTCATCTTCTGCGACGGCCGACCATAGAACCGGCTTGCCAACTCGGCGAGCACAAGCCAGACGTCGTCGACCTGCACAACGGTAACTCCTTCCGGCACGGCCACTTCCCGTTGCACTACCAACGCAACGGCGCCCCGGGCCAGAGCATCGGGAATAAATTCGTGTCGGTCGGCACGTTGCTCCCCGCCCTCGGTCCGGTAGCCTGGGAGGCAAACGAAAAGACTCCCTTGTGTGGCCTCCCGCGAGTCCGCAACAATTGCCGAAACCTCCACCTCCAAGCTGCCCTGCAGCAGCTTGGAAGGGATTCCATGCAGCAACCTTCCCAGAGCGACGCGCACCGAGCGCAATCTATAGCACGCGCACGATCATCGAGCGGGGTGGACCCACGTTACCATCCACATCGCGCAGCCGCACGGTAATCAGGGTTTCTCCAGTAGGAAATGCGATCGAAGCGTCGACCATCGCGCAAAACTGGATCTGCGCGTCGTTGCTCGCGAAGCCATAGTCGCCACTCGCGAGCAAGATGCACTGCTCACCGTCGAAGCGACCAAACGGCTGGTCTTGTCCATCACGGAACCGACAGGCAAAGTCGTTCACGCGAGCAATGTTATCCGGCGTGAGAGCAAAATCCACCGGGTTGGTCGCCGGCACTCCTCCCCCCGCCACGGGCGTTGCACCCGGCCGGGCCTCGGCACGGTCGCAGACCTCCGGACTTCCATTACCGAGATCGCGCGAAGTCCAAACTTGCAAGTCGGGAAACGTGATGAGATCCGGCTGGAACGTACGCGGACTCACAGGCTTTCCACTCCTGCCCGGCTTACCCTCAATGACTAACCCAAAGCCAAAGCCGCCCCTCCTCACGTACACTGGGACACCGTCGTCCGTCACATCGCTTGGCTCCACCAGCGTACCATCAGCTCGGATCAATCCGAGGTAGGTGACCACGGGACCTTGCTCCTCGCGGCGAGGAACGGTCGGCGTCGCTGTCGGGCTTGGAGGAAGCGTGGGCGCTGGCTGCACCCGGACCACGATTTTTGCCTCGGCGCCCACGTTGCCCAAGATGTCGCGAAGTCTCACGGTGAGGATGGTGTCTCCCTCCGGGAAGGCGATGAGCCGCGACACTTGGGCACAATACTGCACGGTACTGCCGGGGTTGATGAAGCCGAAGTCCCCTGAGGGGAACATCGTGCATGCATCCGCGGGCCCCACTCCTAATGGCTTGCCTTCACCGTCGCGGAACCGGCAGGCAAGGTCGTTCACCGCGGCAATGATCTCCGGCGTCGCGGAAAAGGCCGCCGGCTCGACCGCTGGCACTCCACCTCCCGGCGGAGACATGTCGCACACCGCTGGACTACCGTCACCGAGCGGGCGAGAGGCAACGATTTGCAAATCGGGCAGACCGGCCAGGTCCTCTCGAAAAGTGGACAAACCTACAGGAGCGCCACTTGGACCAGGTGCCCCCTCCACGATGATGTAAAATCCGGCGCCCGAAGGCCGCACGTACACGGGCGTCCCGTCTGCCGTTGTACCACTTGGCTCGATGACCAAACCATCGGCTCGGGCCAAAGCAAAATAGGACACGCGGGGGCCAATCGTTGGTGCCGGCGTCGTCGTCGCTGTCGGGCTTGGCACCGGAGACGGTGTGGTCAGTACCGCCGGTGTCCACGTCGGCGAGGACACCAACCCAATTGGCTCATCGTCACCGTTACAGCCGAGAAACAGACTCGCGAGCACGACCACACCTACCGACCACCTCGCCCCAGGCCTGATCATCCTTCTACCTCCCGTTCCAGCGGTTTGCCCGAACAATCTAGCCCGCTTCCCTACCGCGAAGTCAAGAAAAGCACAACGACTCCGATGGTGAATCGATGTACACCTCAGAGGGGCAAACTGCTGGACCGCTCGGCACACGACTACAAGAATGCCGCACAACTCTGTGCGGTCGCGCGTTGCAAATGCAGGAAGATCGCGGCGGGCAAGCTAGTCTGGGCTCCTCGCGCCTCAAGCGAGTTCTGCGGCAGCCGTAGAACACCGAGACAAACTTGCGATCCCTACTCGCCAGCCCAATTGAACCAAGCGGAAGGGGAGAATTCCTCCCAACTGCCGGAAGAGGAAACACAGGGAACGACCTTTCCCCGAGTTCGTCCAACTGGGCTCATGCTGCGGCCGTTTTCCCGCATCGTGCTCCACTCGCCGCCCGTCGCCGCACCATTCTCCCCACTCCTCACTCGCTAGTCACGACTCGCTATTCGCTATTCGCTATTCGCTATTCGCTATTCGCTATTCGCTACTCGCTACTCGCCACTCGCTACTCGCCACTCGCTACTCGCCACTCGCTACTCGCCACTCGCTACTCGCCCTTCCCTACCCACTCACCCGCACTACGATTTGCGCGACCGTGCTCGTGTTGCCGTTGGTGTCACGCACACGAGCACTCAGCAGTGTGTCCCCCGCCGGGAACTCCCACGCACGATCAACGAAGGCACAAAACTGCACGGTACTATCCGTTCGCACGAAACCGAACCCGCCGGTAGGAAACAAAACGCACGCATCGGCCGAGGCACGCCCGCGCGGTTCGTTAGCACCGTCGCGAAACCGGCAGGAAAAGTCGTTCACAACGGCAATGTTGTCAAACCGAGGCGGGTCGATTGCCGGAACACCCCCAGCCGTCGGGGCCTGGTAATCGCACACGTCCTCGCTTCCGTTGCCCAGGGTCTGACTCGCAACGATTTGCAAGTCCGGCAAGGAAACCAAATCGGGTTGAAACGTGGACAGCCCGACCGCTGTCCCCAAAGGGCCTGGCTTTGCCTCGATCACAAGGAAAAATCCCGCTCCAAGGTTTCGGGAAAAAACAGGGATTCCCTGCGCCGTGAATTCGACCGGATCGAGCAACGATCCGTCGGCGCGTGCGATTCCAAAAAAGTTGACCACAGGGCCCGAGCTTGGGACAGTCGCGCTAGGGGTGGGGGACGGAGTCCGTACCGCCGTCGGCGTGCGCGAGCTGGTTCGTGTGGGAGAAGGACGCGCACCCGTGGGGCTTATTGTCGGTGCAGGCGAAGTTGGCGCTACAGAGCCGGTGGCGGTGCGCGACGGACTCGGTGAACGCGTGGCCGTCGGCGTTAACGAAGGGGACGGCGTCACCGTCGGGGAACCTGTGGCAACCACACGCACGACGATTTGTGCCGTCGGCCCCGGCACGCCACTCCCCGGAGGGGCATCCGCTGCAGTCTGATCCAAAACTCGCGCGGTCAGCACTGTGTCCCCCGGCGGAAACTCCAGCACTCGCGTAATCGGCGCACAAAACTGAATCGAAGTATCAGCGGCGACAAAGCGAAAGTCCAACTCCGGGGGTACGCGCGTGCACGCCTCTTGAGTTCCGCGGCCGCGAGGGTTGCCGGCACCATCCACAAAACGGCACCCAAAGTCGTTCATGACGCGGATATTCGCTTCGGTAGGCAGATAGCTCGGCGGGTCCAACGCCGGAACACCACCAGCCGTCGGACCAGTGCTGTCGCAAACTGCATCGCTTCCGTCACCCAGCGGCCGTGACGCCACAATTTGCAGGTCGGGCAAAGCTGTCAGGCTCGGCACGAACGTATCACTGCCTACTTGGTTGCCGCTGGGCCCGCGTGCAGCTTCGATCACGATGTTGAAACCAAATCCCTGAGGTCGGGTAAAAATTGGCACACCTTGCGCCGTGGTGCCCGATGGCTCGAGCACGGTATCGTCCGAACGGGTGAGGCCGAAGTAACGAATCACCGGTCCGGGTGGGGCGGTTGGCGAGCGCGTTGGGGTGCGCGTACGCGAAGGGGTTGGTGACGCAGAACGCGTGGCGGTAGGAGTGGCTTTTGCCGTGGGGCTTCTGGTGGGTGTGCGGGTGGCGGTCGGGGTGGGGGTGACGGTAACGGTGGCAGTAGGGGTGGATGTCAACACCGCGGGCGACGTACCCACGGGGGTCGACGATGGACTTGATGTTGGTGAGCGATCGTTAACGGTTGATGTGGGGGACGGGCTGAACGCAGCCGCGCTCCTGGTCGGGGTTTGGCTGGGAATTATGGCACTGGGCGTGAAGGTTGGCGAAGACGTCGCTCGCGGGGTGTTGGTCGCCGTTGTGGTTGCCCTCGGTGTCCAGGTGAGGCTCGGCAGTGGCGAGCGGGTTACAGTTGGCGTGAATGTGCGCGTGGAAGAGGGGCTCACGCGAAGGGCAGTAGCGGTGGCGGTTCCGGTCGGCGTTGGCGAGGGCCCGAACGGGCCTGGACCAACCCGCAGGCGCATTTGCACAGGTGAGCCAAGATTGCCGGCGCGGTCGCGCACGACTGCGGTAATCAACGTCTCGCCATCGGCAAAAATCAGTTGCCGGGTCACTTGCAAGCAAAATTGCACCTGAGTTGTGTCCGTAACAAATGCGGTCCGGCCAAAGCGATCGCTCGTACAGGCAAACGCCGGTGCTGTGGCAACGGCAAAATGACAACTCAAGTCATTGATGGCGTCACTGATCGGCCTGAGTGGACGGAAGTTCGGAGGGTGAATTGCAGGCACCCCACCTTCGCAGACTGTCGGGCTACCGTCGCCTAGGGGCCGACTCACGACCACCCACAAATCCGGACGAACAGTCGGGTCCCGAGGATCTGAAGCGAACACTACCTGCCCCACCGACACACCACTCGACCCCGGTCTCGCCTCGATCACCAGTTTGAACCCCTGGCCCGCCGGGCGGTGATACAACACTGCTCCGGCCAACGTGCCACTACTGTTCAGAGGCGTGCCGTCTGCCGCCGCCAATCCGAAATACGTGACTACCGGCCCTAGGGGGGACGGTGCCACCGCCAGAGTGATCAAGGCAGTTAAATCAGCGGAGGAAGCCCGCCCGTCGAAGTTGAGGTCCGACCAGGAGCACCCCGAACCTTGCGCGTCGAAGAGCAGACGCTCGGCGAGCAGCAGGTCGTTTCGGTTCACTTCGCCATCGCAATCCACATCTCCTAGAACCTGGGCCGTGACCGACTGGATCACCGCCAGAAAGAGGATTGCAACTAGGCCGGCGTTTCCACACCCTCGCAACCACCCCTGCACAAACATCTCCGAATCCACACGCTCCTTCGGATAAAGCCCGAGGTTATCCCACGCCTCGCACAGACTCAACGCAGCTTCGTCGCGCCACCTGGACGCGCTGCCCAAGGCCAAGGGTCATCCCGGCTGTTTCTAGTGTGAAGTCGGGGACCGCGGCAATCAGGTTTCCTGATCGCTGCGTGGGTCGCGCACCTCCCGAGCAACGCGGCCCCAAAGCTGGAACGTATCTTTCCGCTTGACTCGGAGGGGATGGGGGAAGTACAAGACGAACAATTGTTCGGAGACACTCACGAGATCCGAACAACGAGAGATACCCAGTTAGGGGGGATGCGATGAGGTGGATCAAACGGTTTCGTCATGTCTTGGTGGGGGTCCTCGGAGCGGTGCTCGCCACGCCTTCTCTGGCGCTGTACATTGACGAGGGGCAAAACTTTCAACTGAGACTAAGAACCTACAGCCGCCTTTCGATACGTGTCGAGGACTCGGACTCGCCCCCCGGAGGGGACACTGTACCGGTAACAAAGATGGGCCAAATGGTTGAACACCGCAATTTCTACAACCCTGAGTTTGAGGGGAAGCTGACTCCTTTTTGGCCAAGTTGGCTCGAGGCGTTCAAGCCAGACGACTTGAGTTTTCGTGTTGCAGCGTGGGGCTTTTATGATGGGATTTACGATTATGGACCAAAACAATTCCGCGACGCTGCGCGGCGAGTCAACGCAGGTTGGCCACGCCCTGCCAGACTTGGCGCATTTTACCTCGAGGGACCTGACTTTGTCGACCAACGCAGCGGTACCGTCGAAAGCTTCTTCCCCCACGTGGAAGTGCAAAACCCACGCGACATCTATGCGACCCGGCGCCGGATTAATGAGCTTTACCTGAATTACAGCAAGGGTCCGCTATTCTTCCGAATTGGCCGCCAAGCGATTTCTTGGGGTGAAGCGGACACCATCGCGTTGCTCGACCAAAACAATCCTTTTGACGTCACCCTAGGTGCCCCTGGGATTTTCCAAGAAATTGACGAGGCCCGAATCCCCTTGTGGACAATTCGGACAAGCTTGAGCTTATTCGAGACGTTGGGGCCGTTGTCTAGCGGGTTTGTGGAAGCTTACTGGGTGCCTGGCGACCTTGATGTCAACACTGGGATCTTACCGATTCTAGGGGTCAGCCCTTATTCTCCCGCTGGCAAAGATCCGCAGCAGCTCCTGCGAGACCAGCTTGGCCCTCTTTACGAAGGCGCCCGCGTTCAGTTCGTCTTACAAGATCTCATCCCCCGAAAACGTTTCGAGAACAGTCGTTATGGATTTCGCGTGCAAACCGTGGTCAATCGATTCTTCACCGTCAGTGGTTGGGTGTACACCACGTTCCCGCAACAACCCGTACCCCTTGGCCGCGGTTCCCGTCGTACCCCGGACGGAACATCGCTGTTCATCACCCAGACGGTGCACAACGAACGGATCATGGCCTTCGGCCTGGCCAACACTTTCTTCTTCGAGCCCATTGACAGCATCATCCGCATGCAAGTGGTGTATTTCGACAACGAGCCGGGGTTTATCCCGGAAATCAACTTAGGGATCACAAAGAACACACCCAACGACCCACTCAGCGTGCTCACCGCGTGCTACCGGCCTGCGGAGCAAAGGCAAGTCTGCCGGATTCCAACCGCCGACATCATCCGTTGGGAACTGGGGATCGACCGTTTCTTTTTCTTCCGTTTGCTTAACCCGAGCAACAGTTTCACCTGGGTCACAGCATTCGTTGGTTCCTGGAACCTTGACGAAACGGACGCCAAAGACTTTCGCTTCGCCGGTCAGCGGAAGCCGGGTCGGGCTGCAACGCATCCCGACGACTTCGTGCAGTTAAAGGCTGTGGAGGCCTTTGCCCAAACACACTTGGAGACGGATTACGCCCATGGCCGGATCAAACCAGCCATCACCCTCATAGGGAACGTTCGCGGCACATATGTGGTCAACCCGGGGATCACATATCGCATGTTCGATTGGCTGCTGTTCGATTTGAACTACGTCCACATCGGCGGCGAATACCAGCAGATCGGCTTCTTCCGCGACCGGGATCAAGTTTCCGCGCGGGTGACGTACCAACTCAACTAGCGGCAGGTCGTTGCTGAGAAGTATCCGCAAGAGAGCGTCCTCTTTCTTTCCACCCACACCGCGGCAACCATTCGGTTGCCGCGGTGGCCTTTCTGGTGACTGGCAACGAGGCGCGGCACTTCCATCGATCGGCGCTTCCGTCGGAAGGATACGAAGCAGCCGCTCGGCCCAGGACCGGACAACGGCAACTCGGCCATTTCGCTTACACTCTTTGGACTACCGGAGAATGGGTTGCAGGATTCGATGCACTCCACGTGCTCAGCCAATCCTAGGAAGGCATCGGCAGCATTGCGAACCTCGGTAAAATCGCGCATGACGGCAAAACGGTCTGCCGGGATGCCTGTCGGGCCAATGCGTCGCTACGCCGAACCCATCCGCTCCGAAAGGGTCAGCTCAAAGTAAACCTACCAGCTTAACCAGAACCGCAGGAAGAAAAGGCCCCCACCGGATGGCCAAATCTGGACCTTGCGGGGGCAAAAGCATTTACCAATCCCTGGGCACTTTTGGGTCGTCGCAATCGCCAACGGCTCAGCTTTCGAGCACACCCGAACCAGAGGGCGATCCAGAGAAGAACTCACCCGAAGGATCAGATGTGCGGCACACGGTGCCACCGATCACGGCCTTCTGGAAGCCTCAACCCTTGTGCGCGCTTCGGCGGCGACGGCCTCTAAATCCGCCTCCACCATGAGAGCTACGAGCTCCGGAAATCGTACTGTCGGTTGCCAACCAAGTTCACGCCTCGCTTTGGTTGCGTCGCCAATCAGGCGATCCACTTCGGCTGGTCGAAACAACGCGGGATCGACTCGAACGAAATTCCGCCAATTTAGTCCCACGTGGGCGAAGGCTAGGCGGGCAAAATCCTCCACACTGTGCGCTTCGCCCGTGGCGACGACGTAATCATCCGGGCGATCTTGCTGCAGCATCAGCCACATCGCTCGCACGTAATCCTTGGCATACCCCCAGTCCCGTCTTGCAGACAAGTTTCCCAAGCGGAGTTCCGAGGCAATCCCCAGTTTGATGCGCGCGACTCCATCGGTAATCTTGCGCGAAACGAATTCCTTGCCCCGGCGCGGCGACTCGTGGTTGAAGAGAATTCCAGAGCAGGCAAACAATCCGTAGCTCTCCCGGTAATTCACCGTGATGTAGTGGCCATACGTTTTCGCGACGCCATAAGGGCTTCGAGGCCGAAACGGCGTGTCTTCGTTCTGGGGAACCTCGACTGCTTGGCCAAACATCTCGCTGGACGATGCTTGGTAAAATCGAATCGTTGGGTCCACGAAACGAATCGCCTCCAACAACCGAGCCACGCCAACGGCATTGAATTCGGCGGTGAGGATGGGTTGCTCCCAGGACAGTGGCACGTACGACTGGGCCGCCAAGTTATACACCTCGTGGGGGCGAACGCGCCGCAGCATGGCAATGAGTGACTGCTCGTCGAGCAGGTCTGCGTGAAGGAGCTCGACCTCCCGAAGCAAGTGCTGAATCCGCTGGAGGTTGTCGCTGCTGCTCCGGCGTACGGTGCCAAAAACGCGGTACCCCTTTTCCAACAGCAGCTCGGCTAAGTAGGAACCGTCCTGCCCGCTGATTCCCGTCACTAACGCGCGTCGTTCACTCATCGCCGCTCGCGTCCGTAACGATCCTCCAACCGCACCACATCGTCGAGCTGAGGGGTCGAAGCCTCCAACACCTCGCAAGTCTCCACCGCCACGAGTCGATGACACATGCCTGGGCGAATGCGGGCACTTTGCCCAGCCACCAGGCGAACACGTTGCCGCAGCGCATTTTCGTCTTCCGCCCACTCCAAATCGAGTACGCCAGCAAGGAGGTAAATCGTTTCGTCCTTGACCTCGTGAAACTGGTAACTCAACGCTTCGCCAGCTTCGATGTGAAGAATTTTCCCCACGTAATGTTCGCACTCCGCCCAAACGAACTCCCAGCCCCACGGCTTGGTGATTTTTCGTCCGACGAAAACAGGCTGCGCCACCGGCCTCACCCCCAGTACAGCAGCAAAGTGCACACGACCAACCACAAGAAGATGTCCGCCAGCAAGGGTTTATCGCTCAGTAAGAGCTGTGTAGGGTTTCCGCCCTCCTCACGCTGGTGCACGAGATAAAGATAACGGAAGATGCCGAACAAAACGAAGGGAATCGTGAGGTACAGCTTGTCCGTACCCAATTTTTCCCGCACTTCCGGCGAAGCGGTATAGATCGCGTAGGTCACCACCGTTGAGGCAGTGACCACGCTGATCATTTGATCGAGAAAGTACGGGCTATACTCGCGCAAACTTGCGCGGTGCTCCGTAGCCCGGCTGTCGAGCAACACAAGTTCGTGCCGACGCTTGGAAAAACCGAGAAACAGCATCAGCAGAAACGTGCAAACAATCAACCACGGCGAAACCTCGACGTCGATGACCACCCCTCCCGCCGCCGCACGAATGGCAAAGCCAGTGGCAATCGCCATCACGTCGAGAATGACGACTTCCTTGAGTACGAGCGTGTAAAGGAACTGGAGAACCAGGTAGCCCAGCAGCAGCCCACCAAATTTCCACCCGAGGAGAAACCCGAGGCCGATGCCGCTGGCCATAAGCACAGCGGCCAAGCCGTAAGCGGTCGATAAGGGGATCCGGCCCGAGGCTAATGGCCGCGAGGCTTTCTCCGGGTGTTGGCGGTCTCGCTCGAGGTCTCGGATGTCGTTCATCACGTAAGCGCCACTAGCGGTGAAACAAAAGGCCGCGAACCCAAGGGTAACCCAGGCCACGCTCCAAAGATCGAACAGGTGCTTCGAGAAAATCAGCGCAGCGTAAATCACGGTGTTTTTGATCCACTGGCTCCAGCGCATCAGCTGAAAGTAGTCTGCCAGGGTGGCCGAAACCCCGGAGGCTCTCCCGAGCCTCGAATCCGTCGGTTGACCCGAGGGCTTCTCTTGTTGCGATGCTGGCCGTACCAGTGCCACGTCGGTTGTACTGAGCACGGGCACTCAGGGCTTGCAAGCACAAAGCCAAAAGAGCCGGTCTTCCCGCAACCCACCTAACGCCCAGAAACCTTGCGTGAGGGCACGCGCCGGTGACGGTGGGCAAGCTTGTAACGATGACATCGGGCCGCCATGATGGGCGCCTGCAATGGCAACGTCCCAACACAACCTACGAATTGCACTGCTGGGCTGTGGCGGCGTTGGTGGTACACTTGCCGGCCATCTTGCCCTAAGCGAGGCTGAATTTGCGGTCGTTACCCACAATCCAGAGATCGAACAGCGCCTGCGTGCCCATGGTCTTGTGCTGCGCGAGGGACGACACTTGCTGCGGCAGCGCGTTCGGGCAGTCGTGAGCCTCGACGAGTTAGAAGGCCAGTTCGATCTCATTTTCCTGGCCATGCAGCCGCCGCAGCTAGAAGAGGCCGTGATCCAGGCGCGGAGTCGCTTGCGTCCGGGAGGAGCGTTCGTCGTCTTTCAAAACGGCCTCTGCGAACAGCGTGTGGCTGCCCTGGTTGGCGCTGAGCGGGTGATCGGAGCAATCGTGGCCTGGGGTGCGTCCATGATCGAACCGGGGGTGTACGAACGCACCTCTGCGGGTGGATTTACCGTGGGTACATTGGACGGCTCTGCGCATCCCTTGCTACCTGCGCTTTGTCGCTACCTGGAACGAGTGGGGCCCGTGCAACAAACCCGCAATCTGCTGGGGGCTCGGTGGAGCAAGCTTGCCATCAACTGCGCCATCAGTTCTCTTGGAACTATCG
This sequence comes from bacterium HR30, assembly GCA_002898795.1. Classification (GTDB taxonomy): domain Bacteria; phylum Desulfobacterota; class Binatia; order HRBIN30; family HRBIN30; genus HRBIN30. The sequence goes on from BEIG01000090.1 coordinate 11,002, forward strand.
GGGGAGAGCGGCTTGGCGTGTTGCTGCGTTACCGCTTTGCCCGGCGTCTGGGGCTAGAGGTGATTACCGAGTGCGTCGAAGTGGCACAGGCGAACGGAGTTCAGTTGGAAAAGGTAGCTGGCACCCTAGATTTGCAATGGGTGGCGCTTTCAGTTGCCGAACGGTGGCAGCAAGGCTCGCCTTCACTGTTGGCCAAGCACGCCCTGCTGCTTGCAGTCGGAGCGCGTTTCCGCAAGCTGCGCTCATCGATGCTTGCCGCCATCGAACGCGGCCGCGAACCTGCCATCGACTTCCTCAACGGCGAGGTGGTTCGGCACGGGACAACAGTGGGAGTCCCCACGCCGCTCAACCAGCGAGTGGTCGCTATTGTCCACCGGATCGCTCGCGGCGAACTCCAACCCTCGTTACGAACGCTGCACCGACTGTACTTAGAAACAATGCCTCTCCGATCCGCGGCCGGGCAGCAGCCAAGCCCATAGGATTAAGCAAACAAAACCTTGGCAAGCTCAGAGCGATAGTGCTCGACCAACGGGTGGCCGTTGCCGAGAACGTGAAAAATATCCACCATGGCCTTGCGTGCTGCCTGGTCACGGAAGTTACGGTCACGCCGCACCACCTCTAACAACAACTCCAATGCCTCCTCGTACCGTTTCTGAGCCGCGAGCAAGCGACCCAACTCCAGCCTCGCTTCCAAATCGTTCGCATTGGCCGTGAGACGGCGACGGAGTGCATCTTCCTCTCCACTAGCCTCCTGCAAACGCAGCTCGGCGAGAAGCCGCTCGGCTTCATTTTGATAAGGACCGGAAACTACCCGCTCCAGCAGGGCCCGAGCTGCTTCTTTCTCGCCGCGTTGCAAGTGCACCTTGGCCAGGCCTACTTGGGCCGCCGCGCAGTTGGCATCTTGCTCGAGCGCTTGCTCGAAGCACCGTTGGGCCTCGGCCAGCTTGCCGGCAGCAAGCCGGGCCATGCCTTGCGCCGCCAGTTGTTCTGCGTTGCTCGGCAGCAACCGAGCCAAAAACTCGCGCACTGCGCTTTCCGGAACGGCACCGACAAAATGAGAAACCACCTGGCCATTTCGCAGTGCCACGACCATCGGGATCGATTGCACCCGAAATGCCTGTGCCAAAAGAGGGTTCAGGTCGACGTTCACCTTGGCCAAAACGAACTGACCATGGTACTCGGCAGCGAGGCGCTCGAGCAGCGGGCCTAGCGTCCGGCACGGCCCACACCACGGCGCCCAAAAATCCACGACTACAGGCACAGACCGCGACCGCTCGATCACGTCCTTTTCAAAGGACTGCTCGTCTACCTCAATGACATTCGGGTTCATGTTGGTCACCCTACTGAGTGAAGGTCTGATGCGCAACTAGACGCGAGCCTCGGTGCTTGCTTTGTGCATGCGAGCCATGCGGCAAATCCAAACGCGATCGTGGCGGCGCGGCTTCGCCTTTGCCTTGCTGGGCTCGCTTTTGTGGGGGTTGACCCCTTCTGTGACAAAACTTGCGGTGGAAGCCGTGGCCGCTGACTTGCTCGCGTTTCTTCGTCTGGCGGTTGCAGCAGTTGCTTTCCGCGCACTTGCGCGAACACCGGCCTCAGCATTGCTCGGGAACCGGTGGACCTGGATTGCGGGAGTAGCGCTCGGCGGAGACTTTCTCCTTTATACCCGTGGACTCGAAAGTACGATGGCCAGCACTGCTGCCGTACTGGTGTGTGTCGAGCCCGTGGTAACGATTCTGCTGGCCGTTTGGCTGCTCGGAGAACGTTGGAACGCCCACCGTGCGGTCGGCTCGATTTTGACCCTGCTCGGTGTCCTGGTAGCAGGCCTTCACGGTTTAGACCCAGGGGGCGACACACCGGGGTCCGTGCTCGCCGGTAACGCTATGATTGTCGCAGCAGCGATTCTTTGGAGCGTTTACGCGGTGGCACAAAGGAAAACGCTGACGGATCACGACTGGGCCTCTCGTTTACACGCGATTTTTCTCGTGGGCTCTCTGGTCACATTGCCCTTCGCGCTCGTACAACTTCGAGTCACCCCTGGCGCTTCCTTTGTTTCCTGGGGGTCGGTCGTGGTCGTTGTGCTGTTTTGCACTGCGGGCGTCTATGCTGTTTACGCGAAAGCTCAACGTTTGCTCGACGTCGGCGTGCTGTCTCTTTTGCTCGCCGGAATACCAGTGTTCAGCCTCCTCTTTGCTCAGCTCCTGTTGCGGGAGCCTTTTTCGTTTGCGCTCATGGCTGCGGGTGTGTGCGTATTTGCGGGATCGCTCGTCCTGGCCACGGAACCGTTGCCCTCGCGAACCCCGGTGTCCACGCTTCCGGCAGGCAAATCGCATTGAACAGCAAGTGCCCAGTTGGATAGAGTCAAACAAATACGGAGATCCAAGAGTGGACTGGCTTTTTGCAACGTGGGCAATGTATCGCCGGGTGTTCTCCCGCGCCGCCGTGCTCGCGGTCAAGAACTGGCCCGTTCTTTTGACTGCGTTTGTTTACAGTGCGCTCAGCACGCTGGCCGCTTGGATCGCGATGTGGCTCGGTATCTTCGGCGGCTTTCTCATCTCCCTCGTTTCTGCCGCTTGCGTGAGCTCCTTTCTTCACCTGGTGGAAGTCATCATCCACAGCGGCAAGGTGAACCTGGACGACTTTCGCCGCAGCTTCGGTATGTATCTATGGGATGTCGTGGGCCTCTCGTTTCTTGCTTGGCTCTTTTTTGCATTCGCGACGCCAGCCCTCTTGGCCCTTCCCCAAGGGCCCGCACTGCTGCTCTGCGTGCAGATTGCCATTTTCGTGTTCTTTAATGCGGTACCGGAGCTCATTTACTTGGGCCGCACCCATTTGTTCGATCTACTCGCACAAAGTTACCGGTTCATCGGCACCAACTGGATCGAATGGCTGCCGGCAAACATCGCCGGTGCGGCGTTATTCGTCGTACTTTGGAAACTTCCGCTGCCCGAGGTGCTTGGTTGGGTTCCGCACGTGTTGACGCCTTTTCTGGCTTACTTTTTCATGGTGATGCGGGGTTTACTTTTCCTCGAACTCCAAAGCAGCAGCCAGCGGGGCCGTATTTTCCGTTACCGTGCGGGTTACCGGTGATCTGGGGCAGGCCGGGAGGGGGAGCCTGCCCCAGGGAGAATAGACGACTCGCTCACGCAAGCCGCGGTTTCACCGGTTTGGCGGGGAGGGAAGGCGGGTCCCCGCAAGGACATGCCAGGATCGCTGCGAGCCGGCGCACCAACGCTACCGCCAATGGAGCTCCTGCGATGGCAAACATTGCCAAGACTACGACCGGAATCACCGAACTTTCGTATTCCCATGTGGGCGGTAACAACCTCGCTAGTTCGTAAGCGTTCATCGTAAACCTCTCCCCTCTCTCCGAGCGGACCAGGCATCGTTTGTTTGGCCCGACGCTCGGGAACTTGTCCGTCTCTCAAGCGGGCACTGGGTATCTTCGATCTGCCAAGTCAGCCGGGCGGGAAGGGAAGTGGCTAACCACCTCATCCGCGCCCAGGAACCATTCCATCGGCTTGCCCGTGTACAAGGCCATGCGTAAGAGCACGGGTGTACTTGGGATGCGGCCGTTGAGGTAGTTATACAAAGCCGACAGGCTTATCCCGATTTCGTAAGCGAACGCCTTTGGCTCGTCGGCCACGACCTCCCGTAACCGAGCCGCAAAGACTTTCCGATCCACATTGATCCGTGTCATCCTTTGCCTCCTCCTCCGATCGATGCTGCCTGCCATCGTGCACGCGGCCAAAAGAAAAGGGCCACCGGGGTTCGCCTCCGGTGGCCCTTTTCACCTCAGCAGAGTTGGGAAATTTTCCTTAAGTTCTCACCTCCCAAGGGTAGCCACCGAAGGCATAGCGCGGGTCTACTTGCGTCATCGTCCAACACCCGCACGTGCTGCCCGCACGGCTACGACGATTGGTTGTCGCAAGGTGACGTGGCGAAGGCATCGTAATGCCCGGTGCAAAGCCACTATGTGCGGTACCCAAAATCATCGTGCGCTTACCCTTTCGCATCTTCTCAACTCGTTGTGCCGACGCAGTATGGAACCAAGAAACCAGTTGTGCAAGGGCCCGCGTTTCCACGATTGTTGTCGAACGGCGCCGGATTTACCTGCAACGCAGTTCCGCGGCGGTCATCCCCGGAGGCGACCCGCGGTTCGTGGCTTTGTAAAGAGCGAACAACCCGGGTTGCCTCAATTTGCCGAGAGGGCAACACAACAGCCTCGGTGTGCGAGGCTAGTCGTTCGTGCTAGCCACAGAGGCGCGTGGCTGCCGAGCCCGGCCTTGGCCCGTTCCCTAAGGTCTGCGATTCTTCCACACGCTAACAGGCAGAGCGGGCCTTGGCGTCGGATGTCTCCTCGCCCATCGCTGCACGGGTGCGCGGCAGCAAGCCATGTGGTACACGACCACCGAGGCTGGAAGTTCTGTGAAACGTGCAGTAACAACCGTGGCAGTTCTTTTCGGTGGAAAGTCTGCCGAACACGAAGTCTCGGTGCGGTCCGCGGCAACGGTCCTGCGCGCGTTGCGCAACGCGGGCTACAACCCAGTTCCCATTGGGATCAATCGTTCTGGCACTTGGCTTCTGCTGGATGACGCTTCGCTTGCACGCGTGGTCGCTTCCGGCGCCGTTGACAAAGAAGGAACTCCACTCGTCCTTGCACCTGGTGAACCACATCCCCTTCGACCGGCTGCTGGTTCCCATCCTTCCCACCTGGCC